>DATLBY010000439.1:0-37535 GCA_035526665.1 Bryobacteraceae bacterium | reverse complement strand
CTGGACGCGTCAGGAAAGGTGCTTGCGGAGGAATGCGAGGCTCACAGCGCGCTGCACGTCCGGTCTCCCTCGCCGAGTGCAACCCCGGCCAAGTGCGCCTGTGGGCGGCTGGGGGTGCTACTGGCGCGGCCGAACCGGGGGCGGGCGGCCTGCGCGTGAATGTTATCATGCCAAGAGTAGGCCGCCCCTCAGCGGATGTGGCGAAACTGGCAGACGCGCGGGATTTAGGTTCCCGTTCCCGAAAGGGAGTGTAGGTTCAAGTCCTATCATCCGCACCACCTCGGAATATTCTTAGCCGGACCGCTCCAGATGCGGTTTAGATTAGCCTCGTCGGAAGAACCTGTGGGTAGCGGATGCCTCTCGAACATCAGCGGAAGGTCAGCCGCGCGAATCGTCAAAAATCACTCCGAACGGCGGGTGCTCGCCGTTTTAACCAACATCCGAGTAAGCGACAATCGAGCCAAAGGGGCAGTTGGGAAGATGTGACGGGTCAGTACTCCAGATCACGCCTGGAGAGTGCCAGCCTTGCGTGGTTCTGTGTTAGTATACTCGGGTTTCTATGCGCCACCTGATGCGTGCTGTCAGTCTGCTGATCAAGGCCGCCGCGCCTGCAATTCTGTTGTTCAGCCAAGCGAAACCCGATGCGTCACTTGTCATCTCTGGTGAAAATACGGCCAGCCACGTGTCACGAGATGGCAAGTACCTCGCTTTTACGAACTGGATGAACGGCGAGCTGTACATTCGAGAGTTGGCGACCGGAACCGACCGACAGATGACGCACAAAGCGGCGGCAACCGATTCGAGTCAATCTCCGGGCGGCGCGTTCGTTTCCGCCGATAGCCGGCTCGTTGCGTACGAGTGGAATACGCCGACCGGAACGGAGATTCGGGTCATGCCCGTTGGCGGCGGAGAGCCGCGCCGGGTCCAAACTACCGGCGCCAGGATGTGGCTGCAGGGATGGCATCCAAACGGCCGGGAACTTCTGGTGGTGTCGGCAGGCGGGTTGGAGGAAGCGGGTGACCTTGGCTTTGTGACCGTCGAGACCGGAGCGTTTCGGCGCATTGCCGCGATTCAGGGCGCAGCACATGTGCGTCTTTCACCCGATGCGTCGCAAATCGTGTTTTCCGCTCTATCAACCGAGGACCCGACGCAGAGCGATATCGGCCTGATTGATTGTGCCACCGGACGTAGGCGCGTTCTATTAAGCGGGCCTTCCGACGATTACTCCCCAGACTGGACTTCCGATAGCAACAGTATCGTTTTCATCAGCGACCGAGGCGGCCGGCCGCAACTCTGGACGTTGCGCCTCGCTGCCGGTGGGCCCCGGCCTGAAGCGGTCGCCGATGTGGTTGACGCAGACCTCTCCATCGCCGGCGTGACGGGCGATGGAGCCGTGGTGGTCGACGCTTATGATATCGGAGGAACCGATTCCTACTCGGCGACCGTCGATTGGACCACTGGCCGACTGGGGCGTGTCGAGTTACTGCCGAACCCCCCTTACAAGGGATCGCGGCGGCCTGTCCCCTCTCCTGACGGGCGCCGTGTAGCATTTCTCCGTCGTGGCCGCGGCTACCGCGTCCGGCCCGGTTGGCAAATCCCGGTGGTGCAGGAAGTGGACGGGTCGAATGCGGGCCGGCAACGGGTGTTTCAGACGGCACTCACGCTTCGGGACGCGCCGGTATGGTATCCCGATGGTGGCGCGTTGTTGTTCACGATGCCGCCCTCGGGTGCGGTGGGCGACTCCGCCGGGCGGGAATGGCGCTTCGTCCGGCTGGATCTCACGACAGGCAAGTACGACGAGTTGGGAAGCACGGGAATCCGCGGCTTCGTTCGGCTCGCGGGACTCGCCGGACGGCACCTTTACTACGTACTCGATTACAAACGCATTATGGCTTTCGATCTCGAAAGCCACGCTTCGCGCGATATCTTTCGTCTGCCGGCCGGGCCCGCGTTGATCACGGATGCAGCGGTGCTTGGCGAAGGCGAACGAGTTGCATTAGCCCTCTCCGAAAATGGACGACAGGCGAGGATTTCGGTTGTAACACCCCCCGCAACAGAGATGATCGACATCGAAACGGTCGAGGGCAATTCTCGTGCCCAACTGGTCTGGTGCTCGGATCGGAAATCCGTCCTGGTAAGTGGACGCGTCGGCAGCAGCCAGGGCATCTGGCGCATTCCGGCAGACGGCGGCCAACGTCAGCGCCTCACCCTCGATGAGAGCGGCATCACCGAGGTGCGGCTGAGCGACAATGGGGCGCGGATCGCGTTCACGAGAAGCCTTGCGAAACCGCGGGAGGTTTGGGCCTACCACCTCCCCGTCGGCGGCACGAAGGCCAAATACTGAAATGCCAAGGCAGGGAATTCTGGCCGAAGAACGGCCATTCAGAAGGAATGTTCGCCGAGATCGCGGATAGGTCCGTTCGAACAGCCCCAATATCGGGGGCGAAAAGATGAGTTGGGTGTGGCAAAGTTATGGTAACGGGGACGCGTCCCGCTTCCGCGCCATCGAACTGATCACTATTTTCAACCGCTGCCACCGCTTCCAGGGATTTGTCTACCAGCACGCCAGCTTCACTCGTGACAATAAAAGTATTGAGATGGGGTGCGGCCAGGCAGGGGCTCTACGGCGATCCGTTCGTGCTGTAATGAGACAGCGCCCGGCTACGATCAACTCGGCCAGCCGCTTTTCGAGTTCATTCCCCTGTGAGTTTTTTGGTCTTCCTTCTTTACACCATGCGGCGTGTGAACTGCCCCGCTGCTGCACAGTCGTTGTCAAGGAGGTGCCGTGAGGCGACGGCAAACCCTCGATGATCAAAGTCTACATGCTCTTCCTGGCCCGTTAGGCGCGGCGACTTTCATGGAAGGGAACCGCCGAAGCCGTCCGCACTTCCTGGGATAAGGTCTTCGAGCCGTCGGCGATGTTGTTACCTGGGGTCAGGAACACCGGAAGCTGGGCCAGATCGACGCCATTGGTGTCGATGAAATATCCCAATATTCAAGGGGCCACAAATACATGACGCTGGTCTATCTGATCAACCTTGGCATCACCCGCCTCCTCGGGGTGGGCAAGGTACGAACCATCGAATCTTTCAAGGATTCTTTACCACCATGGGCGAAGAGATCGTTTCGTCTGCTCGGACATGTGGGAGCTATCTCAAGGTCATCCGCGAAAACTGCTCCGAGGCCCTGCACGTTCTCGACCGCTTCCACATCGTCGCCAACATGAACAAGGCTCTGGACGACGTTCGCGCCGAGGAAGCCCGTCGCATGCAGCGCGAGGGGCGGTCTCCGATCTTACGGAAGTCTCGCTGGTTACTCCTCAGACGCAACGAGAATCTCCGCGACGAAACCGCTCCGTACTATCACTCACTTGGCAAGCTGCCCGAGCCGGAATTAACCCACGATTTCTTCTGACGAGTCTTAAGTTTATGGGCTAGCCAAACTCCGATGCCCGCGCTGCCGGATGGGCTACAGCTTAGCCGTATCCCGCAGCCCACCAAAGTGCACATTTGGGGGGACTTCCGCGAGGAAATGCGGATCGCCTAAGGTCTAAAACCCGTTTATTTTACAGCGGTCCGGATGTTAGACTTCCAGCTGGTCTAAATTAATCGGACCTTACTGAATTGACTCAATTTTAAATAACTCATGGCTACTCTTGCGATCGTTCCACCGGATATTAAAGAACAGCGCTCCTATGTGCCTCCCGTCCCGCACAGTCTGGAAGAGGCTCAGGTATCGCCCACTCAAGTGGAAGCGTTGCTTCTCAAGGTGCTCTACCTTGAAGGCGAGGTGCTGGGGCGGGATTTATCGCACCGGCTCGGCCTGAAATTCAGCTTGATCGCCGACACCCTCTCGGCACTCCGCCAAAACAAACTGATCTCAGTGAAGCGCTCGCTCGGAATGGGCGATGTGTCGTCCGTGTTCTGCCTCTCGGCGGTCGGGATAGAGCTGGCCCAAGCGGCGCTGGCCAAAAACCAGTATGCGGGGCGCGCCCCGGTGACGCTATCTCAGTACACGCAGGCCGTGCTGGCGCAAAAGCATAGAGAAAATTGGTTGACCTCCGCGGCCCTCAGGAACGCCTACAAAAACATGATAGTCGGCGAGAAAGTGTTGAGCCAGATCGGGCCGGCGGTCAACGCGGGCAAGTCGCTGCTCATCTACGGTCAGCCTGGCAATGGAAAGACATTTCTGGCGGAAGCCCTGTTGAAAATCGAGAGTATGGATATTTTTGTTCCCTACGCCATCGAGTTTCAGGGCCAAATTATCCGCGTATTCGATGCCGCCTATCATCAGCCGATTGAAGAACCGGCGGCCGCCAACGAATTGGCCTACGACGACCCGTACGATGCCAGATGGGTCCGATGCCGGCCGCCCTTCATCACGACCGGCGGCGAGCTAACGCTCGGGATGCTGGATCTGAGCTACGACACGCACACCAAGATCTATGACGCGCCTTACCAGATGAAAGCCAATAATGGCATTTATTTGGTGGACGACTTCGGGCGCCAGAGGGTCACTCCAGTGGAAGTATTGAACAGGTGGATCATCCCGATGGAACGTCGCATCGACTATCTCTCGTTTGCGACGGGCGGAAAAATGACCGTTCCGTTTGAGGCGTTTCTCGTGTTCTCCACCAACCTCACGCCGGAAAGGCTGGGCGACGAGGCGTTTTTACGCCGCATTCAGTACAAGATGCATCTGAAGAATCCGGACCGGGAAGAGTTTGTCCAACTGTTCTTCCACGCGGCGAAGGCCCGCAACCTGTCCCCGGCACGCGAGATGGTGGACGTGTTTATTGAAAAGCATTATGTGAAAACGGGCAAACGGCAGCGCCGCTGCCACCCCCGCGACATTATGTCTCATGCGGTGGACCTGCTTCACTTCGAGCGAATGCCGTATGAGCTCACGCACGACGTGCTGGATCATGCGTTTGAGAGTTGCTTCGGAGACTCGGGCGCGGACGAGGAAATTCAGTAAGTCTGGCGTCCTGTCAGGCCGTCACCTTCAGTAGCGCTTGCTGAAACTGCTCCATCTCATCGCGAGTGCCGATAGTCACCCGCAGGTGATTGGGCCAGACCGGCCAGGTACGCCCGACGATGATATTCTCCTGCGCCAGAGCGCCCGCCAGCTCGTGCGCGGGCCGTTGCGCGTCCAGCATAAACTTGTTGCTCACCGAGGGCAGGAAGGAAAACTTATGGCGCGCCAGGAAATCGAAGGTCCGCTCCCGTACATCGCGGTTGATCTTACGGCGTTCCACAACCAGGTCTCTAACGCCAAGGCTCGCCGCCGCAGCAGCCATCGCGGTCACCGGCATAAAGCTCGATCCGTAGGGGGAGAGTTTTTCGAGCAGGTCAGGACGACCGAACGCCAGCCCAGCGCGCAGACCTGCCATCCCGTAGAGTTTTGAGAATGTCCGGAGAATGATGATTTCCCGGCCTGACCTAACCAGGTCGACCGCCGGTTCCGCTCCGGAAAAATGAATGTAGGCCTCGTCCAGCAGCACGACAGCATCTTTCGGCTTGTGCGCCACCAGGTAGTCGATGTCCTCCCGCGGCGTGAGGGTGCCGGTCGGATTGTTGGGATTGCAAATGTAGAACAGCCCGGGATTGGCATCGACGCCGATCATGGCCCGGACATCGTGGGCATGATCTTTCGTGAGTGGGACACGGTGCACCTCCGCCCCCATAAACTCGGCGGCGCGCATGCCGGCTTCATAGCCGGGGTCTGCAAGCACGAAGCTCCTGCCACGCGAACAGAAGGCACACACGGCACGCACCAGGGGATCGCCCGAGCCCGCGTAGGTCTGCACTTCGTAGGGCTTTAGCTGTTCCTGCTCGGCCACGATCCGGCGGAGTTTGGCTGTCTCCTCCAGGGAGTAGCGTCCTCCCTTTTTCGCAGCCGCCCCGAGCGCGGCCAGGGCTTCCGGACACGGCCCGAGCGGATTTTCGTTGGCGTTGATCATCACGGCTCCCGGCGTCGCCACTCTGAGAGCGGACTGCGCGAGGGCTGCTTCGTTGAAAAAAGGTAAAGAGGAACCGGTTGAAATGAGGGCGGCTATTTTCGCGAACCCGCGGCGAGAGTAGGTTTCCATTTCTCCTCCCTTGGTCGAGGAAATGGTAACGCACCAAAGCGCCGGAGTCTACGCCCCCGAGGATGCGCTGCTCGACTGGTAGCGCGCCGCCATGGTTGCCATTTCATCGCAACGATTATTGTCGGTGTGCGATGCATGTCCCTTGGTCCAGGTCCAGACGGTGCGGTGCCTTCCATTTTGGAAATCCAGTTCCTGCCACAGATCCTGGTTCAGGACGGGTTTTTTATCGGCTTTCCGCCAGCCGTTCCGCTTCCACCCGGCGATCCATTTTGTGATGCCATTCTTAACGTATTCGGAATCGGTAACGATCTCGACCTCGCAGGGCTCCTTGAGCGCCGCCAGTCCGCGGACGGCAGCGGTAAGCTCCATGCGGTTATTCGTGGTCTGGGGCTCGGAGCCGAACATTTCGCGGGTTTGCGTGCCATATCGCAGAATATAAGCCCAACCGCCGGGGCCGGGGTTGCCGAGGCAGGCCCCATCCGTAATTAACTGGACCTTCTTCATGCGGCCGGAGCCGCCGCAAGTTCCCGGGAGAAGAAGGCTTCCACCAGATCCAAAATACGGGCCGGCTCCTGCGCCTGATAGATCTCCGCGCGCAGACGGGAGCCGTTCCTCACGCCATGGGTGAAATAAGTAGCGAACTGCTTCATTTTGCCGATTGCGTCGCCTGCATCCTGCTCATGCAGCATGCTGTAGTAAGTGCGCATTACCTGGTAGCGATCCTGCTCGGTTGGCTTGTAATACGTACCGGTCGACAAATATTCGGTAATCTGCCGGAAAATCCACGGATTCGAGGACGCCATGCGCCCCACCATCACGCCGTCGCAGCCGGTCTCCTGGTACATGCGGACCGCATCTTCCGGAGAAGTAATATCCCCATTGCCGATCACGGGAATCTTGACGGCGTCCTTCACCTCGGCAATTCGCGTCCAGTCGGATTTCCCGCTGTAACCTTGTTCCCGGGTCCGGGGGTGCAGTGCAACGGCCTGCAGACCGCAATTTTCGGCCAGTTGCCCCATTTTTACGGCCACCAGCTCCTGATCGTTCCAGCCGGCGCGGAATTTGCAGGTAAAGGGGACGGTAATGGCCCTTCGGACGGTAGTGAGGATCTCCTCCACTAGCGGCAGGTCCCGCAGCAGGCCGGAACCTCCATTGCACTTCACCACTTTGTTCACGGGACAACCGAAGTTGATGTCCACGATATCGAACCCCAGATCCTGGCAAATTCGGGCGGCATCTGCCATCACGGCGGGGTCGGAGCCGAACAATTGCGCTGAAATGGGATGCTCTTCCGGCTCGAAGGCCAGGTATTTCATGGTTCGCCCGGGCCGCCGCGCGGGGGCATTTTTCACTACCCCATGCGAGCTGGTGAACTCCGTCATAATGAGACCGCAGCCGCCCTGGTTGCGGATGAGCCGCCGGAAGACGGTGTCGGTGACACCCGCCATCGGGGCGAGGACGGTCGCGGGCCTGATAGGAATGGATCCAATGTCGAATCCGGCCGGAAACTGGCGCATCACTCTATTTTATGGGTGTACGCCTCGAAAAGGCCACTCGGGGACCAATCGCGAGTAATTGCAGCTATTTAATGCGCCTGAAGGGCGCTGATGGTAACGCGAAGTCAGTGGGATACGTTCAAAGTTCAGGGAGACTTATATGAAACCCGTGGTGACCTTTGCGCTGGGCGCGGTGTTGGCGTCCGGAGTTGTCTATTACGCGGTGCATCGCGATACCCCCGCTCCTGCGCCTGTCATCCCTCAAGTGGAGACGATCACTTCGGCCCCCGTGGAGACAACTCCTCCGGTCGCGGTGGAGCCGCAACCCACTGGTTTCGCAACGGCACCCCCTATCCCGGCGCCTGTGAAGCCGTCGCCTACGGGCCGCCCTGTGGCTGTGAAGAAGCCGGAACACCGCGAAATTGCCCAGTCTAAGCCGGCGCAGACGCCAGCGTCCACGCAGGTAACTACGCCGCAACCCAGCACTCAAACGGCCAGCCAGCCTTCCGCGGCTGCCCCCGCGCCGGCAGCGCAGCCGTCCAGTGGCTCGACGAACGGGCAGTTTACCGGCTTTCCCGGCCCTCCTCCCGAGGAACATCGAGCTCCCGAGCCCAGGAAGCCGCAAACGGCTACGCTACCGGCCGGAACCCTCCTTACCGTCAGGGTGGAGGAGTCTTTATCTTCCGAAAAGAACCAGCCTGGCGATGTATTCCGAGCCTCTTTGGACACCCCCCTGGTAGTTGACGGAATGGTGATCGCGGAACGCGGCTCGCGCGTGGAGGGGCGTATCGTGGAAGCCGATAGGGGTGGCCGCGTGCAGGGAATATCCCGGATTGCACTGGCGCTCACCAGCTTCACCACCGCCGATGGCCAGAAGATTAAAGTGCAAACCGAAACGTTCGCCCGCGAAGGTGAAAAAAGCATGAAGGAAGACGTGGCCAAGGTAGGAGCCGCCGCCGCCATTGGTGCAGCAATTGGAGCCATCGCGGGAGGCGGCAAAGGGGCGGCCATTGGTGCCGGCGTGGGTGGCGCCGCCGGTACTGGGGGTGTCATGGCGACACGAGGCAAGGCAGCGCAAATCCCGGTGGAAACGAGAATGAGTTTCCGGCTCCGGGATTCGGTAAATATCACGGAAAAACTGAGATAGCTATTTGAACTTCACTTCTTCCTTGAATGCCTCGAGCGCGTTGAAAACGATCGGACAATAACAGGCGCGATCCTTAAACTCCCACATGCGGCTGAGGAGCGAGCCCTCGCCGCGCACCAGGTGCGGGAAGTTCTCACAATTGTGCGGGCGCGCCTCATAGACACCACATTGTGTCCCATCCAGGAAGATACATCCCTCCGCTGTGCGCTTCAGGATCAGCCCTTCCTCTTCCGTCTCATCGGTGTAATCGCGGATAAATTGGCCGCGCTTCAATCGTAGAAATCGGCCCAACCTGTCCACGTCCCGTTCGGCGAGCTTGACGGTGGCTTCCCGGCAGCAATTGGCGCAGACTGTGCAGTCGACTTTGGCTTCCACATCCTGGGCGATCGCGCGAAATTTGCGCTCCACAAAATTGTGCCGCTTCAAATGCTTCCGAAAGCGTTCGTTTTCATCGCGCTTCTGTTCGCCGATGCGGCGGATCTGCACCAGGTCGGTCAGCATAGCTCCAGGGTAGCAGTAGGATAGGAATCAGAGCCCATGGCTGACCAACTCTACCTTTCCTACCGCCTCCGCGGCTATACGGAGAACAACATGCTGCGGCACTTTGAAAAAATGCTGAGCAAGTTTCCGTTTTCGCGGCTCTCCAACAGAAGCAGCCTGCTGCGCGTGAATGCCGTTAGCGCAACGGAGCCTCCCCTGTTTGAAAAGGCCTACGAGGATCCGGTGGACTTGAGCGTGTTGATGCCGGCAGCTAAGGAGTTTCAGGCGGAGGACTGCGGCGTCCAGCTGGAAAGCTATTGGGACCTGTGGCAATTCGACTCTGAGCCCGCGGTCGCCCCCACGCGCGTTGTCTTGGCCTGCTTCGGTCCGAAATTCGAAGATAGCGAAGGGGACCACCTGCGCATCGACTTCGGTGTGGATTCCCTCTTTCTGCCGCAGCCGGACGTAGCCAACAGCACCGTCATGGTGCAATCCAATATCAGGAGTTTGCTCCACCTGGTGAAAGATCTGGATCAATCCCTGACGGTGGAGCGGCGGCGGCTATGGACCGAATCGGGAGAGAACTTCGCCGCACGGCTGCAGGGAATGCTCACCGAGGCCTGAATCTACGCCGGCTGGTTTGGAATATTGCGCCGCAGCAGATCTCCTACAGCTTTATCCAACATTTTCGGCACAAAGGGCTTCAGCAGGACGTCGAAGTTGTTGCGAACAGGCGCCGGAAGCGCCTTCACATCGTACGGATATCCCGTGCACAACAGGACGCGCAACTTGGGATTCAACTTCACAAATTTCAGCGCGAGCTCTTCGCCCGAGATTTCCGGCATGGTGAGATCGACAATGCTCAGGTCGAAAGCCTCCGGATCTGATTCAAATAACTTGAGGGCCTGATTCGGGCTGGCGCAGGCCTGCATGGCATAGCCCATGCGGCCCAGATAGATGTCCATCAGCGCAAGAAGCGCCTGCTCATCGTCCACAACGAGAATTCTTGCGGGTGGCATGGATTCGGCTACCAAATGGGCAGCGGGACCTCAGCGGGGCTGTAGCGTAGGCCGATAGAAACCGAATATCCCGTTCTCTTGCCTCCTTGAGTTACGAAGCTTCGGACGTCACCCTGCGACACGAAGTTGAGATGGTGGCCGAGGGCGTAGCTAAGTCCAACGCCCGCCTGGCCCGAGTTGTAGTTTTGCAGGTCGCGAAACTGGCTTTCATACCGGGAGTACCCGGCATTGATTCCGAAGGACAGTTTGCGAATTCCGGAATAGGCATAACCGGCATTTGCGGATTTTTGCTGCGAGGTTAAATACAAGCCATTTCCCGGCGTGGAGCCTTGCAAATAGCCAACATGAAACGTCTGCCGTTTCCGCGCATAACCTAGGCTCACGTCAAACTGAGGAGACACATCCACTCTGTGGATGGCGGAAATGTTGTTGGAGATGCCTAAAATGGAGGCGACTTCGGGACTCAACTGGACCACCACGGTCCCCAAGCTCTCGACGCGGTAGGCCCCAACCCCGGCGCTAAATTTTATGTTCCTTGCGAGTTGCCGATTGTAGCGGACCTGTAAAGAATGTATATCGGACGTGCCAAAGACCCGCGGGAATCCGAAATGGATAAAGCTGTAGTTGAGTCCGACCGACGACTTCCGGCCGAACTGATAGTCGTAGCCCCCAGTTGCCCTGCGGCCATTGACCCCTACCAGCGCCTTGGATTGCCGCCGCACCACGAAGTAATCCCCGCCAAAGATGAAGCTGGCCCGTGCCGACTTGCGGTAGATACTCATGACGCCCGACTGCAGATAGTAAGTACGGTTATCAAAAATCTGGTTGGTAGGAAAGCCGAAGAGGTCGGAGGAAGGCAGGGTGGACCCAATCAATCCACCAAAGGCGCGGGAACTGGTTCCCGCCGTTGTGGTAGCGGTGACGGAAAAGCGCCGGCTGAATTGCGATGTATACTCCAGCGCCAGCGCGTGGTCGCTGCCATTGTAGAAGGTCTTACGGTTGTAGTGCCGGTAGTCTCCCCGGTAATCGAGTCCGATGGAAGAACGTCTGAACTGACGCGTTCCGTAACCGCCAATCTCGCCCTGGATGCCGAAGAGATCGACCGTCAACAAGTTGCCGGCAGGATCTACACCAGTGGGAAAAATGCCGGACTCCGCGCTTCCGCTGAGGCCGGCAAAAAAATTAAAATTAGCCGGCTGCCCGCCACGCTGACCGGGACGGTCGCCGCCTCTGCTGAGGATCGAAGGCCCCCCTTGCGAATAAGCCGGCGGCACAGAAGAAAATAGCACCAGTCCCGCTAGCGCGCTATACACCGGAAGCTGTAATTTTTGCAAACTTAGCTTGTTTTTCATGTATTTCCGGGCCGCGGAGTGGGCCTCTCAAAGCAATCAGTCTGACGCGTACCAGGGGTTGATGTCAAGCGAAACGCTGCCTGCGGATTAGTCTCGGTGACACTACAAACCGTAAGCTATAGCGCCCGGGGAACTATTGGATCGCGGTGTCGCAAGAGCCGGCGGCTCGCCGGTGATCGCGGAGGATGCAACGTCTGGCTGGGTTAAAATCAAAACTCATCCGATGATTCAAAAGATGGAGTTTTGAGGATCGCATTAATCGGCTTCGGAACGGTAGGGAGGGCATTCGCGCGTCTGCTCTACAGCAAGCGAGCTGTTTACCCGTTCCGCATCACCGGCGTCCATACGGCGCATCATGGAACAGCCGTGGACCTTGCCGGCTTGCCTCCGGAACCTACTTTCGCTGCGTCCGCCGCCTCACTAGATGCATTCCTGGAAGCGGCAAAGCCGGAGATTGCCATCGAGGTGACTACGCTGAATCCGGAAAATGGCGAACCGGCCATTACCCATATTCGTAACGCGTTCGCACGCGGAGTGCATGTGATCACGGCGAACAAAGGGCCGATAGCTCACGCCTATGCCCTTCTCTGCCGCGAAGCGCGAATGGCAGGAGTACAGTTCCGTTTCGAGTCCACATGCATGGATGGCGCACCCGTTTTCAACATGGTTCGCAACAATCTGCCGGGCGTTAAGATTCTGGGTTTCACTGGCGCGCTGAACTCCACTTCCAAAGTGGTGGTGGAGGCGATGCGGCGCGGCCTGACCATGGAAGATGGAATCGAAGAGGCGCGCTCCCTTGGGATTGCAGAGGCAGACCCGAGTTACGACATTGACGGCTGGGACTCGGCAGCCAAAGCAGCCGCACTAGCGAACGTGTTGATGGATGCCGGGGTAACGCCGCAGCAGGTGGACCGGCGAGGTATTGGGCAGTTGACTCCAAAAAAAATCGATGAGATGTCGGCCAAGCGGAAAACCCCCGTGCTTCTAAGCCGCGCGACACGCACCGCCACGGGCGTGAAACTCAGAGTGCGCGCCGAAGTATTGGACGATACCGATCCGCTTGCCTGCGTGAAAGGGACATCGAACATGCTGCTGCTGCACACAGACCTGATGGGAACGGTCGGAACTGTTTCCATCTCACCGGGTGTAGAACAGACCGCCTACGGAATTTTCAGCGACCTTGTGGATATTGCAAGCACATTATGAAACTCCTCAGATTTCTATACAACGCTCAAACTCATACGGGATTTTTGACTGCGGACGGGATTGTCCCGGTGGACGAGGTGAATGCGCGCCAGGGTACGCACATTCCGAATGACCTGCTCGCCATCATTCAGAAGGCAGACCTTCCCGAAGCAAGCTCGCTGGAAGGAATCGCCGGCATCCCTTTCGAAGCGGTCACGCCCTTACTGCCCTACGACGTCCCGCCAAAGATCTGGTGCATAGGATTGAACTATCGATCGCATGCCGATGACATTCAAGCTGTCCAACCGGAAGAGCCGGGCAGCTTTATGAAGCCCGCATCCTGCCTCTTCCAACCTGGAGGACAGATACAGCTGCCGCCCGCCGACATCAGCAACGACGTGGATGCCGAGGGGGAGTTGGGAGTGGTTATCGGCAAAACATGCCGTTTCGTCCCGGCCGGCCACGTTCCAGACGTGATTTTCGGTTATACGACCACGCTTGATCTCACAGCTCTCGACATTCTCAAAAAGAATCCGCGGTACCTAACCCGTGCTAAAAGCATTGACACGTTCTTCAGCTTTGGGCCAGTGATTGTGACGCGGGATGAAGTCGCCGATGTGGAAGCGCTCGAAGTGATCACCGAGCACAACGACGGCATTTGCTCCCGAGATTTTGTCCGCAACATGCGCACACGTCCGCTGGAATTGGTCCGATACCATAGCGATCACATGACTTTGCACCCCGGGGACCTGATTTCCACCGGCTGCCCGAAAGGCGCGCGCATCAAGGCCGGCGATCGGGTCAGAGCACGCATTCCAGGCGTCGGATCGCTAGGGGCCACCGTCCACCAAGGGGACCGGCAGCCGTTGTATTAAACTTCCTTGCGAAACGGGCGTGATAAAATTCACGTCATATGCCCAGTGGGCAATTCTCTGGATTTAAACGCTTTCTTCTCTGGGACTACCCGCGGGCGGGGTGGCAGTACGACGTCATGGTGGCGCTCATCCTGGCGTTCATCTTTATTACCCCGCGAGAGATTTTTCGAGATCAACCCAGGGCCAGTAACATCGCACGTTTGCCGGCAGAAGACGGCACCAGCGTGTTTTGGATCGAGCCCGAATTGCTGAAATCGTACTCCGAAAGCGAGCGCGGCGGAAGAGTGCAGGCGATATTGAAATCCCGCTTCGGAAAGACTGTTACGGTAGTGCGGCTGGAACCGATCTTCGATTCCGAGCAGGAGGTTAAGGGGTTTATGGCGCTTACCAGGCCTTGAGCTTATTTGCAAACACATGGGCGCTCAGACACGTTTCTCGATCATTTTCGCGCTTTTACTGCCGGCAGGCCTGCCTGGGGCACAACTGGACGACGTACTAGCCAAGATGGATCAGTCGGCGGGGAAGTTCACCAGTATGGCGGCAAATCTTACGAAGATGACTTACACAAAGGTCATCGATGACAAATCGCAGGAGAGCGGAACCATTGTTTTGAAAAAAGGAAAAGGCCGTGATCTGCACGCGCTGCTCGAATTCAAGAAACCGGACCCGAAAATGATCAGCCTGAACGGAATCAAGGCTGAATACTACCTACCAAACATCAAGACCGTTCAGGAATGGAACCTGGGGAAGAAAGGCCAGGTGGAACAGTTTCTGCTGTTGGGTTTTGGGACCACTGGAAAGGACCTTGCCTCGAATTATTCGGTGAAGTATGCCGGCGAAGAGACCGTGGCTGGCCAGAAAGCCTACCACCTGGAGCTATTGCCCAAGTCATCCACGATGAGAGAACGCCTTAAGCAGTTGGAGTTGTGGATTACCGAGGGCGAGAGTGGTAGCTATCCTGTCCAGCAAAAATTTGTGGAGCCGTCAGGCAACTTCTCCACCATCACGTATTCGAACGTGAAATTAAACGGCAACATACCGGACGATGCGCTGAAGCTCAAGCTGCCAAAGGGCGTCAAGCGAGAGTCACCCCAGAAGTGATCGAGCAGGTTAGTGTCGCCAAACCGCCCCCCCCCCGTGAGAAGGGGAGGAGTGCCCGGCTCCCCTTCCTCGATTGGACGCGCGGCATGGCAGCTGCGATCATGCTGCAGGGACACGTCTTTCACTCGTTTGCCAGAAACGATCAGCGCGAGCAGGGTCCTTATATCATTTCGCAATTCATCGGCGGAATAGCGCCGGCAATTTTTCTTTTCCTCACAGGTGTAACGCTCGCCTTCCTAATGCACGGGCTGGAAAAGAAGGGTCTCGACGGCAAAAAACGGATACTGACATCGCTGCGCCGCGCTGGGTATCTGGCGATTCTGGCATTCGCGTTTCGTTTCCAGCTATTTCTCTTTGGATGGCCGCAGAGTCCGTGGGGAGATCTGTTCAAAGTCGATATTTTGAATAGTATGGCTTTGGCGATCGCGGTCTGTTCCCTGACCGCAGCGTTCACGACGGCGGAGCGGTCCCGCATGGGTGTAGTGATTGGCTTATCCATAGCTGCTGCTGCCCCGCTCATCTCGTTGATGAATGTGAGTTCGTGGCCGGAGACCGTGCAGGCATACCTGGTGCCTGACGCCCGCTATTTCAGCTTTTTCCCCTGGGCCTCTTTTGTGGCCTTCGGTGTAAGCGCCGGGAGCATTTTGCGCCTGGTGACGGAAGAGCAGTTGCATCGCATCATGCAGTGGGCTTCCATCGTGGGCTTCGGCCTCATTATCTCGGCGCAATACTTCTCAAATTTGCCCTACTCGCTTTATCCCGCGACGGACTTCTGGCTGAACAGTCCCGGGTTGATTTTTATAAAATTAGGCGTGATTCTCGTTTTGCTGGCGTTCACGTTCCTCTGGACACATCATGGCGCCGGTGAGGGGTGGAGCTGGGTACGACAGCTGGGGACAACGTCTCTGTTGGTTTACTGGGTGCACATCGAGCTGGTCTATGGGCGCTGGTTTGGTTTTTGGAAAGAACAGCTTACATTGGCGCAATGCGCGGTGGCGGCGGCGGTGCTGACTCTGCTAATGATCGCGCTGTCGGTGGTCCGCACTTATTGGCGCCCGGGCAAGGCATCCAAATGGCTGAGCGTACGGGGCAACATCCAAGGTGTGCCGGCCTCGCGCGCCGGCGGATCTGCTAGCTGACGCGCGAGGCTGGTCGTTCCGCACCTGAGTTTTTCATGTACGGACCATACTTGCCATTGGGCAGAACTGTGGTTCCCGCAGTGCGGGCTTGACACAATTGTTCCGATGTCAGCTCACGAGCTCCCGCCAAATTGGCGTTTCGTAAATCGGCCGTGAAGGTAAGCGCGTTGGCAAACCGAGATCCGGTCAGTGAGGACCCCCCGAACTCCACACCGGCGAGCGTGGCGTCGCGAAAATCGTCGTCCCGCAGGACCGCATGGGTGAACTTACTGCGCGACAGATCCGCGCGCTGAAAGCGAGAAAGCACAATTTGGGCACTGGTAAAGTCACAGCCAAGCAGGTGAGCGAACGAGAAGTTAGCGCCTGAGGCTTCGGCTCCTTGAAATTCGCTGAGCTGAAATCGGGAACGGAGAAATATGGCTCCGGTAAGGTCGGCGCTGCGAAAACTCGAATCGCTGATCCTGGCGCCATGAAAGCTGGCCAAATTGAGTTTTGCGCCACTGAAATCGGAGCTTTCGATGCTCGCCTCCAGGAAGCGGGCCTCCTCCAGTTTCGCCTTGCGGAAGGAGGTCTGATGGAGCTGCGCCTCGGCAAAGTTGGCCCCGGTGAGATAGGCGCCGTCAAAATGCGCCCGGTCGAGGACTGCGCCTGTGAAGTCGGCAAGCGTCAGAGTCGTCTGGCTAAAGTCGCACGATTCCAGGTTCGCGCCCGAAAGATTGGCTCCCGAAAGATCGGAATCCAGAAACGTTGCACCTCGTAGAATGGCACGCCGCAGGTTGACGTTGCATATTGTAATATCGTTGAAGGTATAGCCTGCGAGGTCCGCCCGGACCCCGCCCGGACGATTTTCCAGCCAGTCCTCGTGGGCGCGGATCGTTTGCCTCAAGTACTCCATCTGGGCCTCTGCCGGCAACGCGTTCGCGGGCCTCACGGACGTTTTCAAGGGTGCATCGCTGGATATTGTTTCATTCGCTAGCATCACAATCCTCTTATCGCCTTGTCCCGCCAAAGGTTGAGCCCCATATTGCGGTCCGATATCTCCTATAACCGTGCCTGCTACCGTCTAGTACCTGCCTCAGCTAGACTGGGTCCGTGGAGGTAGCCCTCAAGGAGTGGTCCAGCGTCATCTCCGCTCTCGGCTCCGGCCGGCAGATCCTTTTGCTGCGGAAAGGCGGGATTGTGGAGTCCAGGAAGGGTTTCGAGGTCCGCCATCGCGACTTCGTACTATTCCCCACCTTTGCGCATCAACACGCCAGCTTCTTAAAACCCGAGTGGAGCACGGCCACTGCCGGCGAACCCGGGACAGGCGATCAAATCCGCATCGAGTTTGCCGCCAAGGTGACCGATGTCGTCCCTGCCCCGGCGGATCGAAACAGATGGCAAAACATGGACCAGCACCATATTTGGAACGACGCTCTCATTGACATGCGATATGCCTACCGGCCCGACCTGCCACTCTATATTCTGTTGGCCCGCATATACGCTGTGTACCCGCAGCTTATTTTGGATCGTCCCTCGTATGCAGGCTGCAAATCGTGGGTGAATCTCACCGATGAGGTGAAGCTGGATGAAATCCAGCCCGTTCTCGATGACATGCAATACGACGAGCAGCGTAGAATGCTGCTGAGCGACTTACAGTTACAATAGTGGCAACGCTATGCGCTTCCTGGTAATCGAAGATGAAAAACGGATTGCAGATTTTCTTTCGCGCGGCCTGGAAAGCGCCGGATATGCCGTCGACGTAGCCGGCGAAGGCGCTAGCGCCATCGACATGGTTCATGCCACCGATTATGATCTGGTGATTTTGGACATGATGCTTCCGGACATGGATGGACTGAAGGTCCTGGAAAAAATCCGCAACCGGAAGGCGAGTCCGCCGGTTCTCATTCTGAGCGCCCGCGGCGGCGTGGACGACCGCGTGAAGGGTCTCGAAATGGGGGCCGACGACTACCTGATCAAACCATTTGCATTTGTCGAGCTCCTGGCACGTGTTCGTGTGCTTCTGCGCCGTGGTCAGCCAACTCCCGAACGCCTGCAGGTAGGCGATCTGGTGCTCGACTGCATTCGCCGGAAAGTCTCCCGGAACGGCGAAAACATTGAACTGGCGCCGAAGGAGTTCAGCATCCTGGAGTATATGATGCGCAACCGCGGACGTCCTTTAAGCCGGACGATGATTGTAGAGCATGTCTGGGACATGGATTATGACGGGCTCACCAATATCGTCGATGTCTATATTCGGCACCTGCGCAGCAAAATTGACGACCGCTGGCCGACCAAGTTGATTCACACAGTGCGCGGAATCGGCTACATGCTCGATGTGCCGGAAAAGGTCCCGGCATCCATGTCAGAACGGTAGCGAAACTGCATGGCGCGGTTCTCTCTTTTACAACTGCCGGTCCGTGGCCGTTTCGTAAATGGGCTGCGTTTTCGCCTGACGCTAACGTACGTTGTCTTCTTTGCTCTGCTACTGAGCGTTCTGGGAATCTTCTTTCGACAGACCCTGCGGTCGATCTACACCGAGCAGACCAAGGACCTGCTCACCGAGGAGTGGGCGGCCGTCAAGGGTTATCTCCGAATCGATAAAGGCAATGTTGATTGGTATTACGATCGCGAGGATCCGGAAGAAGCGATTATCGTCGACCGGTTGAAGCAGATTTACCTGCTCACCGATAGTAACGGCGATGTTCTGGAGATTTCCGGCAAATACCGGGAACTTGGAATCGAGACTCCGCAAGAGATCAAGCGGGTCCTGAAGCAGCCGGGAGCTGTGTGGAAGACCCGCTTCAACGATAAAGGGGCGCCCTACCTGATCCGGTCGGGCCTGCTGATTGACGATAATCCGCACCGCTCGTTTTACGTGGCCATCGGCCGCTCGCTGGCCGAAAGCAACCGCATCCTGGATCAGTTTACCTGGCGCTACTTCCTATTCCTTCCGGTGATGATTCTGGCGAGTGTTCTCATCGGATGGTTCATGGCGGGCCGCGCCTTGCGTCCGGTCAACGATGTCGCCGAAACCGCGCAACGTATTACCGGTTCCAATCTGGCGGTTCAGATTCCGTCGCGCGGGGCAGACGACGAACTGGACCGGTTAATTGAGGCATTCAACCGTATGATCGAGCGGCTGGAGAGCTCGTTTACCCAGACGCGCCAGTTTTCCACCGACGTATCGCACGAGCTCCGTACACCGCTCACCGCGATTCGCGGCCAGCTCGAAGTGGCGCTCTTTGCGGCGAATACAGTTGAGCAATATCGCGATGCAATCGTAAGCGCACTGGAAGATGTTGAGCGGCTCGGCCAGACCATCCGCGCCCTGCTGCTGTTGTCCCAAGCGGAATCGGGACAGGTGTTGCTGCAAAAGCAGGTGCTAAATCTGACCGAGCTTACGGCTGACATCGTGGATCAGTTTCAGATTCCGGCCGAGGGCGCGAAATTGACGTTGACCGCGAATCTGCCGCCGGACTGCTTAATCGAGGTAGACCGGATCCAGATTGAACGGCTTATCTCGAACCTGCTGTCGAACGCCGTGAAATACACCCTGGCGGGCGGCTCCATTCATGTTGCGATCGCGTGTCATGCCGAGCATATTGAGCTCTCCGTCAAAGATACCGGAGTGGGAATTCCTGAGAGGGATCTGCCGCATATCTTCGATCGCTTCTACCGCGTACCCGACAAGAACCCCGAACGGGGACTGGGCCTGGGACTCAGCTTTGTGGCCTGGATTGTGAAGGCGCATGGCGGCCGCATCGATGTTCAGAGTACTCTTGGCGCGGGCACCGTTTTCCTCATCTCTTTACCCCGCGCGGCTCCCGGCGGGAGTCCAATCGATGTCAACATGGCCCACTCCGAGACGACCGCCACGGAGAAAGGCTAGAATGGGACGACCGCTGCGTCACGCCGATCAAACATGAGCCTCGAAATCGAAGAGAGAGTGAAAGAAGGTATTGTCATCCTGGATCTTAGGGGCCGGTTGATTGTGGGCGATCCGGTTTCCAATCTTCGGGAGAAGGTGCGGGAGCTGTCCGCTGCCGCCTCGACGAACGTGGTCTTGAACCTCGCCGGGGTGGATTACATCGACAGCACGGGCCTGGGCGGGATGGTGATTTCCTTTACGACGCTGCAGAAGGCCGGCGGCGCATTGAAGCTCGCGAACCTGAGCAAGCGGAACCTGGAGTTGCTCGTATTGACGAAGCTGTCGACGGTCTTCGAGATCTTCGACGACGAGCAGGACGCCGTGAACAGCTTTTTCCCGAATCGCGAGATTCGCAAATTCGACATCCTCAGCTTCGTCCAGCAGCAGGGTGAGTCCTCCAAGGAATAGCGCGCACTCGCCGCGCCTGCTGATTGTCGGTGGTGTAGCCGCCGGACTGAGCGCGGCTGCCCGGGCGCGGCGCGTGGACCCTGGAGCTGAGATTACCGTCGTCGAAAAGGGTCCCGACGTCTCCTACGGAGCCTGCGGCCTTCCCTATTTCGTGCAAGGGCAGGTGCGCTCGCTGGACGAGTTAAAGGTCTACACTCCGGCATACTTTGCCGAGAACCGGAATATCGACGTGCGTGTCTGCCGGGAAGCGCTGGAGATCCGGACCTCTCGGCGCGAGGTGCTGCTCAGCGGCGGCGAACGCCTCCCCTACGACAAACTGGTGATCGCGACAGGAGCCGGCCCCGATGTATCCGCCATCCAGGGGGCGGACCTGCCGCAGGTGTTCTTCCTGCACACGCTGCAGGATGCGGCGAGACTCCACGCCTTTATCACGAACGAGAGGCCGAAGCGCGCCGTGGTCATTGGAGCGGGATACATCGGCCTGGAAGCCACGGAGGCGCTCCGGGCTCACGGTATTGCGGTCGAAATCAGAAATGCCTCGGGAGACGTTTTGGGCCGGCGCGATACGCGGCTGACGGCGGTGCTGGTGCAGCATCTGGCTCGGTTTCGAGTACCGCTTCGCTGCAGTATGCCGGTTAGGGAAATTACCGCCGATTGCGGAGACCTGGTGGTGGTGGCAACCGGCGTTAAACCGAACACCGGCCTGGCATCCGCCGCCGGAGTCGCGCTCGGCAGAACTGGCGCCATCGCTGTCAACGAGAGGATGGAAACCAATCTACCGGGGATTTACGCGGCGGGGGATTGCGCCGAGACCCGGCACCTGGTGACCGGCCGCGACGTCTATATCCCGCTCGGCACCACTGCGAATAAGACGGGGAGAGTCGCCGGAGCCAACGCAGCCGGGCGGCGTGAGAGCTTTCCCGGCGTGGTGGGCACATCCATTGTGCGGGTGTGCGGTCTAGGAGTGGCGCTTACTGGACTGTCCGAGAGGGAGGCGAAGGTCGAACTCCTTCGTCCGGTTACCGCGTGCATCGAGGCGAAGGAAAGGGCCGGTTATTTTCGGGGCAGGCCAACCTCAGTGGAACTGGTTGCCGACCAGCGCAGCGGGGTGTTGATCGGTGGGACGGTGATCGGCGAGGATGGAGTGGCCGGCAGGATCAATGTGATTGCCGCCGCCATTGCCCAGCGAATGACCGTGGAGGACTTTGAGGCACTGGATCTCGCCTACGCTCCCCCTTATGGATCGGTCTGGGATCCACTTCTGATCGCGGCTCAGCAATTGCGCAAGTTGTTACACTAAACGGGTGGCGGTGCTGGCGGCTGGGGCGCGCGCGCCCGATTTCATTTTGCGGGACCTGCACGGCGCCGAGACGTCGCTAGCGAGTCTGCTCGCCGGCGGGCAGTTGCTGCTGGTATTTTTCAAAATCAGCTGCCCGACCTGCCAGTTCAGCCTGCCATTTCTCGATCGGATCGCCGACGGTGGACGCCTGAATATCCTGGGCATTTCGCAGGATGAGCCGCGTTCCACAGAGAGCTTTCGCAGCTCGTTTGGCGTGAAATTCCCCACACTGACCGATGAGCCGCGCACCTACCCGGCCAGCAACGCGTACGGAATCAGCAGCGTACCTTCCCTGTTCCTAATCGGAGACAACGGCCTGATCACCTGGTCCGGTGACGGGTTCTCGCGGCGTGATTTCGCAGAGCTCGGCCGCAGGGCTGGGGTAAATCCGTTTCGCGAGGGCGAGCGAATTCCGGAGTACAAACCCGGCTGAGGATCCAGGAATTAGGCTTCGGGCGAAGCCTGCGTTAAGCTGAGGATGAGCGATGCCATCGAAGATCAACGAGATTATTGGCTCAGCGGCAGCCATTGCGAAAGGTATGAGCGTCACCTTCCGGGAGATGCTCCAGCCTACGTTAACCGAAAATTATCCGGACGCGCCGGCCGAAGTTCAGGAGCGCTACCGCGGAGTTCACGTACTGCAGCGTGATGAAAATGGGCTGGAGAAGTGCGTAGCCTGCTTCCTATGCGCGGCGGCCTGTCCGGCCGACTGCATCTACATTGAGGCGGCTGAAAACACAGATACGCGCCGCATCAGCGGCGGGGAACGTTTCGCGCAAGTGTACAACATCGATTACAACCGGTGCATCTTCTGCGGATATTGTGTAGAGGCCTGCCCGACAGACGCGATCACGCACGGTCACGCCTTTGAGATTGCGAGCTACAACACGTCAACGCTCATCTACCGCAAGGAGCAGATGCTCACGCCTATTCCGGCAGGAGCCAAGGCTCCCATCCTGCAGCGCGACTCCCCGTCTCCAGCGCATTAGGCGCGACGTGAGCCCGCTGCATTGTCCTTTTTCCGGCGCCTGCCATTGATGCCGCCCGCATCCTGCATATAATGATCGGGGGCCTTCCGGCCGAATATATAGTAGCCGGTCAACGGGGCTCCCTGAATCGGGGGATCGGAGCTCGTCAAACAGCTGTTAGATAAGGACAAGTCATGCTTCTCTCGCTGGTTATACCGATCTACAACGAGGCGGCGGCATTTCCTCTGCTCCTGCCGGAGTTGCGGAAGGTGCTGGGAGGGATAGGCTGCGACCACGAGATCCTGCTTATCAACGACGGCAGCAGCGATGGTTCGCTGGAACAGATCACCGCGGCTGCGCGCGAGGACTCCCGGATCAAGGTGCTGTCCTTTGCACGCAACTTCGGCCACCAGGCGGCCATTACCGCAGGCATCGATTTCACGTCGGGCGATGCCGTGGTTGTGATGGATGCCGATCTTCAGGACCCGCCGGAATTGTTGACCGAAATGGTCGCCCGCTACCGGGAGGGATATGATGTTGTCTCCGCCCAGCGGGTGACGCGCGCCGGCGATAGCCTGTTCAAAAAAACTACCGCTCGATTCTTCTATTGGGTAATGCGGACCATGGTAGATGAACGAATCGTGCCGGAGGTGGGAGATTTCCGATTATTCAGCCGGGATGCTGTTATGGCGATTCGCGGATTCCGCGAGCAGCACCGGTTCATGCGCGGCCTGGTCGCCTGGCTCGGCCTGAAGGAAGCGATCATCCCGTTCCACAGAGCTACGCGATCGGCCGGTGAAACGAAGTACCCGTTGCACAAGATGTTGCGCTTTGCGTACTCGGCGATTGCCTCGTTTTCCGCGCTTCCGCTGCGCATCGCCACGGCGCTCGGCCTGCTCCTTTGTTTTGCGGGCTTCCTCTACCTGGCGTATACGCTCTATATTGCGCTTGTCCTGCAAATTGCAATTCCCGGGTGGACGTCCATCGTCGTGCTGCAATGTATTTTCTCCGGGATGACACTGCTCTGCCTGGGACTGATCGGGGACTACGTGGCTCGCATCTTCGATGAATCCAAGCAGCGGCCTTTGTATGTGCTGAGCAAGACCGTCAACATCCGCGTCGCTGATTTTGCCACCCATCGGGCCGTGGTTCTGCCACATTGTGAAGAACCCACGCACTTTCACGCGAAGATGTCCTAGGGAACCCGCATGCAAAACAGCGACCATACAGCGCAGATTCACGGCAAAGAAGCGCATTTTCACGATCATTGGGCACAAAGTGTGGATCCAAAAGAGCTGCGCGTTCATGAAGCCTTCGAGGCTCCAACGGCCTTTGAGAACAAATGGATTGCAGAGACCATGGGTCCACTGCAAGGCAAAAGGCTGCTGGATGTAGGCGCGGGACTGGGCGAATCGTCCGTTTATTTCGCCTTGCAAGGCGCAGAGGTCACCTATACGGATATATCCGAGGGGATGGCTCACTTCGCCACGCAGTTAAGCCATCTGCATGGGGTGTCGATCAAAACAATCGTGATGGCGGGTGAGAGTTTGCAATTGCCGGAGAACTACTTTGATGTGGTCTACATCGCCAACACGATTCACCATGTAACCGACAAAGAGGCGCTCTTTCTGCAGATCCAGCGGGCGCTCAAGCCCGGCGGTCGGTTCTTCAGTATCGATCCGTTGAAATACAACCCGGTGATTGAAGCCTACCGCCGGATGGCGACGGCGGTGCGCACCGAAGATGAGGCGCCACTTGGAATTGGAGATTTGCAGCTGATCCGGAAATATTTCGTGAACGTGCGCCACCGCGAGTTCTGGTTGTCCACGCTGACGCTGTTTCTCAAATATTATGTCGTGGATCGGATCCATCCCAATGCGGACCGCTATTGGAAGCGCATTTACACGGAAAACGCGAAAAGTCTCTGGTGGTGGCGGCCGTTCCGGCTGCTGGACGCCGTGCTGTGCCGCTTACCCGGAATCAAATGGTGGGCCTGGAATATTGTGATGTGGGGCGAGAAGGCGCGCTAAGGCGCCTGTATGATCCGGGTCCTATTTATCTTTGGAACGCGGCCGGAAGCCATTAAGCTGTGCCCGATTGTGCTGCATATGCGGCAGCGGCGCGAAGTTTTCGACGTGCGGGTGTGCGTCACCGCTCAGCATCGCGCCATGCTGGATCAGGTGCTCGCCACTTTCCAGGTAAAGGCGGACCATGACCTGGACATCATGCTGCCGGGCCAAACCCTCTTTCAATCCAGCTCGCGCATGCTGGCGGCGCTTGGACCTGTGCTAGAGGATGCCAAGCCGGACATGGTCCTGGTCCAGGGAGACACCACAACCACACTTTTCGGAGCGCTGGCGGCCTTCTATCTTCAAATTCCGGTGGGACACGTAGAAGCCGGTCTCCGCACCGGCGACATGAGCCAGCCGTTTCCCGAGGAGATGAACCGCGTTCTTACCGGGCGGCTGGCGGGTTTACATTTTGCGGCCACGGATAGAGCTGCCCAGAATCTTTCTTCAGAAGGCGTGGGAAAACCCTCCGTGGTAATCACCGGCAACTCAGGCATCGACGCGGTGCTTTACGTGCGGGACGGACTGGAGCGGAAAGAGCTGGCTAGCTGCCTGCACATTCCGCAACTCGATCCCGGGCGCAGGCTCATTGTAGTGACGGCGCACCGGCGCGAGAGCTTCGGCGAGGCATTCGAGGATATCTGCCGCGCCTTAGGCACACTCGCTGAACGGGAGGACCTGCAGATCGTTTTTCCCGTTCATCCGAACCCAAATGTCCAGGGACCGGTCAAGCGGCACCTCTCATCCCACCCGAATGTCCTGCTGATTGAGCCTCTGGATTATCTTCCCTTCGTGGACCTGATGCGTCGCGCCTATATTCTGCTGACGGACTCCGGCGGCATTCAGGAGGAAGGCCCTTCCCTGGGCAAGCCTGTGCTGGTGATGCGGGAGAAAACGGAACGGCCGGAAGCAGTGGAGGCTGGAACCGCCATTCTGGTGGGAACGTCGCCGGCCAAAATTATCCGGGAAACTACGCGTCTGCTCGACAACCCCGCCGACTACGAACGCATGGCAAGAACCCATAATCCTTACGGGGACGGGCACGCCAGTGAGCGGATCACGTCGGCAATCGAAGCTTATTTCAGCCGGTAACGCGGCCTTACGCGATAATTGTGTGACATGCTCGCGCAAAGCCAGGAGGCGGCAGGACCGGCCGATCCAGTGTACAAGTTCAAGGCTAGCGCGTATAGCAGTCATGGCCTGATTTTGAACGGCCTACCGAAAGATGGCGAGGGCAAAACCGTGCTGGATGTCGGCTGCGGCAACGGTTATCTCGGCGGCGCACTGGCAGCGCGTGGTTTCCAGGTTACCGGCGTTGAGAGGCGCGGCGGCTATTCGGAGGCGTTCCCTGCCTCGGTCCGCCTAATCGAAGCGGACCTGGAGGCCGGCCTTCCCGCGCTCCACGAAGTCTACGATTACGTGCTGTGCGCCGATATCCTGGAGCACCTGCGGCGGCCGGAAGAACTTCTGACGCAGGTGCGGGCCGTGCTCAAGCCGGGCGGCGAACTGATCGCTTCCTTGCCTAACAGCGGGCACATCTACTTCCGGCTCAACGTTCTGGCGGGCCGCTTTCCGCAGGAAGATAAAGGACTTTTCGACCGCACTCACATTCGCTTCTATACCTGGCACGGGTGGCAGTCACTACTGGAACGTGCCGGATTCCGCATCACTTCCATGCGGCCCACGGCGATACCGTTTGAGTTGGTTATTGGAGACTCGGGCCCGGTACGCGCCGCGGAACACCTTTATTTTGAAGCCGCACGATTGTGGAAATCGCTGCTGGCGTATCAATTCGTGACCACGGCAATGGTGGAAGGCCGGGATATCACGCAGCCTTCTTAGTTTAGGTATCGTTCTCCAATAACAGCTTGGTTTCGACGTCCACCGCGAGCAGAAGCTGCTCCGGCGTCACCTCCACATCCCGCAACTGACGTTCGATCGCCCGGGTGCGCGTTTTGGCGAGGTCGACCGTATTGCTTGCCTCCTGGAGCTTCTTTTCCACTTTGTCGAGCAGCACAGCATAGCGGCTGAACTCGGTCTTGACGCTGGCGAGCACCCGCGATACTTCACTCGACCGTTCCTGTACGGCGAGCGTGCGGAAGCCCATTTGCAAGCTGTTCAGGATCGCCGAGAAGGTCATGGGACCGGAAACGGTTACGCGGTAATCGCGCTGCAGGCACTCGGCTAAGCCGGTGCGCCGCAGCACTTCGGCATACAAACCTTCGGTGGGGAGAAAGAGGATGGCGAAATCCGTGGTTTTTGGGGGCGCCAGGTATTTCTCGCAAATATCCTTGGCGCAGCGCTTTACGCTCCGCTCCAACTGCACGGTAGCCTCTTCTACAGCCAAGCCATCGCCGCGCTCGGAGGCCTCAATCAGCCGCTGATAGTCCTCCTGCGGGAACTTGGCGTCCACCGGCAGCCAGACCTGACTTTCTTCCTCCGGGCCAGGAAGCTTGATAGCAAACTCCACCCGTTCGCTTCCACCCTTGGTGGCCACGTTGCGGGCATACTGGTCCGGCGCCAACATCTGTTCCAACAGATTTCCCAACTGCACTTCGCCCCACGTGCCGCGCGTTTTCACATTGGACAGGACCTTTTTCAGGTCGCCCACGCCCGTGGCCAGCGACTGCATCTCGCCCAAGCCTTTGTACACCTGTTCCAAACGCTCGCTCACCAGTTGAAACGATTCGCCCAGCCGCCTCTCCAGAGTTCCCTGAAGTTTCTCGTCCACTGTGTGGCGCATCTGCTCGAGCTTGGTATTGTTGTCTGACTGCAGAGCCTGCAAACGTTCATCGAGAGTAGCCCGGATCCGTTGTCCCTGCACATCCAGCGCCTCCGTTTGCAACCGCTGTTGGCTATGAAATTCGGCCAGTTGTTGCAGCACTGAGTCGTTGAATGCCTTCAGCGAACTGGCAACCTCCTCCCGCAGATCCTTGCCCTGCCCGGCGGCTTCGCTTCGATTTTGCGCAATCTCCTGGCGCAAGCCCCGCTCCAGCTTCTCCTGCCCGCGCTCGATTGCATCCAGCCGGAAATCCACGGCCGAACTGCCCGGTTGCCGCTTCAGCAACACGACCGCCAGAACGATCAGCAGCACCAGTAGACAAACAGCCAGCAGAACGTCAATCACTGCGCTTCTGTCTCGCGGTCCGGTTCCACCGGGTGATAGGATTCATTGCTCAATTCTACCGTTGTACTCTCTTCCGCCAGCTCTGGAACAGCCCCTCAAGCGACGACGCGATAGAATGAGGCACGTCCAAACGATGAGCGATAAACCCCACCAGTCCGCCTCCAGCGTCGAGAAGAATTCCTCGTTTTTCCGGGACAATTTATCCGAATACAACTCGAACGTACAGCAACTGGATACGTATGCGGCCATTCGTGCCTCTCTCAACGAAGCTTTGAGAGGATGTGGCAAACTCATGGATATAGGCAACGGCGGCGTTTTTGATTACGATACGTCGCTAGCGCGCGAAATCGTTGCGCTGGATCTCTTTCTGGACGACCTGCCAGCGCAATACAGCCGCCCGGCGAACGTCACGTTCAGGACCGGGAGCGCTCTATCGATCCCGGAAGCCGATGGCGAGTTCGACGCCGTATTAATGGTCATGCTTTTGCATCACCTGGTGGGGCGCTCGGTAGCGGAGAGCTGGACGAATACACAAACGGCGTTGAAGGAGGCCATGCGCGTGCTCCGGCCCGGAGGCAAGCTTATCCTGGTGGAATCCTGCGTGCCCCGCTGGTTCTACACCTTTGAGCGGGCTGTTTTTCCAATCGCCAACTCCGTGATCCACTGGTTCAGCGAACATCCGGCCACACTGCAATATCCCGCGGAACAGTTGGCCTCCGCGCTCTCGGCGATGACGCCGGCCGAGCCGGAAATGTGCCGGATTGAGAAGGGCCGCTGGGTGCTTCAGTTCGGCGTCAAATTCCCAGCAGCTCTCACACCGGTTTATCCGTACCGGTTTGTGCTGCAGAAACCTTCCGAATGAGCCGCCGGCCGGCTACCGGCCTCAAACCTAAAGGTGCGGCGGCAGCACGCTACTCTAGGTAAAGGCTCGTGACAAGACGCTGCGGCCTTCTGATACCTTCTAATGAGTATTTACGTTATTTCTAATCTATCTATGAAAAGCAGAGTTCGTGTAGCCGCACTGCTGTTGTCTGGTCTTAGTCTCTACGCTCAGACACCACCGAGCGCGCCGGTCCGGCCTGAGGTATTGGAATCGCATTCTTATGTCCGCCGCTTCTCCATGGGCGCGACGCTGAGTGTGCTCGCCTTCCACCTGATCCCAAACCGCACGACGGACAGCGTGGTCAGCAGTCCTCCGTCGGATTCCATTTACACCACGACAGGCGCCACCGACCTATGGCACCGGGTAGGCTATGGAGTAACAGCGCAGGCCGCCATAACCGAGCGCTTTGCGATCAATGCAGGTCTTTTCATGCGGCGCGCCGCCTACCGGAAAAACAGCGACATTTTCGAGGGCACCGACAATCCAACCACGCTTGCCGATGAACGCAGACATACGATCCGCAATGAAGATACGCGAGCCCGCTTCTTCGATCTGCCGGTGACCATCCGGTATTACGGGAAAGACCGCCACCAGCCGGGTTGGCGCTGGTTCGGGGAAATCGGCGGGGCGGTTCGCCGGGCCTCGGGCATCCGCACTTCCACGGACACGACCATCGGCACGGGAACTACAAGTTGTTGTTCGACAACGCCTATTATGCCAACCAAACGCAATGCGCGGGGCGCCGTTGCTGGGCTCGGCCTGCAGTTCATTGACGATTTTGGAATTCGAATTGTCCCGGGTGTGCGCTACACACGCTGGGTAGACCAGACATTCAACGCGTCGTCCACCGGCACGCAACGCAACCAGGTGGAAGCGACGATTTCGCTTACCTTTTAAGCCCGGGTTGATGTGGGTTTAGCCCCGCCATGTGGTATCTTGGCGGAGCCATGATACGCCATTTTTCCTCGACGTTGGGCCTGCTCGCAATCGCAGCCTTTGCACAGGCGCCGGCCCAGCGCCAGAGTCAGGCGATGGGGGCGAATACTGATCTCTATTACAAGCTCGCGCCCGATGCACTTCCCCAGGAAGGCGTTCCAAAGGGCGAGATTAAGGGCCCGTTCACATTACCAAGTCAGACCTATCCGGGCACACAGCATACCTATTGGGTGTATGTGCCGGCTCAGTACGATGCGGCCGCGCCGGCCAGCTTGATGATCTATAACGACGGGCAGGCTTTCATGGCCCCGGCGGGCGATATCCGGGCGCAGGTGGTGATGGACAACCTGATCTACCGCCGTGAGATCCCCGTGATGATCGCCGTATTCATCAATCCGGGCCGCCGTCCCGATCAGCCGGAGCCAACGCCCGCCAATTGGGGGGACCGGGACACCAACCGGCCTACCGAATACAACACGCTGGATGATAAATATGCAAGGGTAATCGTGGATGAATTGCTCCCGGTGCTCTACAAGGAGTACAACATTTCCAAGGATCCGGAACGGCATGGAATAGGAGGATCCAGCTCTGGGGCCATCGCGGCATTTACGGTCGCCTGGGAGCGCCCCACGCATTTCCGGAAGGTGCTGAGCAATGTGGGAAGCTTTACCAACATTCGCGGTGGACATGCGTATCCCGACATCATTCGCAAAAGCGAAAAGAGGCCGCTGCGGGTTTTTCTGGTGGATGGCCGGAACGACAACCGCGGCGTAAGAGCCGACGGAACCTACGACCAAACTCGCGACTGGTTCTATCAGAACGTCCGGATGCAGCAGGCTCTTACAGAGAAAGGCTACGACGTGAACTACTCCTGGGGCATTCAGCGGCACGGCCAGAAGATGCTGCAAACCATCTTTCCTGAGATGATGCGCTGGCTGTGGCGGGACCACGGCGTATCCACCGATGTACATGACACGGTAGAGCGCTCATTCAATACGCCCAAGGGAAAATGATTTGGGACCGGGAATGAAAATACTCAATATAGCGGCAGCTGTCGCGATGTTTGCCTGCCCGACGCTAGCCAAGGCTCCGAATGCGCAAAACGTAGTGGTTTTCGAGCAGGAGGGCCGTTTTGGAGGCTGGCCGGCGAATCACGGGATCTGGTCATGGGGCGACGAGATCCTGGTAGGTTTCGAAGTCGGATATTTTCGCCCCAGCCGGCAGGGACATTCCATCGATTACACACGTCCGGCAGAACACGTGCTGGCTCGCTCTCTGGATGGCGGCCTCAGCTGGAAAATCGAGAAGCCCGAGGGTCTTAGGCCGCCGCCGGGTCAAAAGGTGGCTGGCGTACCCACCGGGAGCGGCGGCAAGCCTATCCATGATTGTCCCGGCGGCATCGATTTTACCGACCCAAACTTCCTGCTGACGGCGCGCATGACGAGCATCAACGATGGAGTGTCCCGCTACTACTACTCGCTGGATCGGGGCAAGTCGTGGGAGGGCCCGTGCGCCCTGCCCAATTTTGGACAGCCGGGCATCGCCGCGCGGACGGATTACCTGGTGAACGGCAAACACGATTTGACGATGTTTCTTACGGCCGCCAAGTCCAACCGGAAGGAAGGCCGGGTGATCTGTGTGCGCACAAGAGATGGGGGAAAGACGTGGAAGTTCGTCTCCTTCGTCACGCCGGAACCGGAGGGAGACGAATACGCCATCATGCCCGCTTCGGTTCGCTTGGACGACAAAACTATTTTGACGGCCGTCAGGTATCGCAAGTTTATCGACACGTATCTGTCCAATGACGACGGGTACACCTGGAAGCGCCTTGGCCGGCCAGCCCCGGAGACCGGTGGGAACCCGCCAAGTCTGGTCAAGCTGCGAGACAACCGCCTGGTGCTGATCTACGGCCGGCGGCTAGAGCCATTTGGAGTTCGCGCCCGGATCAGTGCCGATCAGGGGCGGGCGTGGAGCGACGAAATCGTGCTCCGGGAGGACGGCGGCAGCTGGGATCTCGGCTACCCGCGGACCGTGCAGCGCCAGGACGGCAAGCTGGTTTCGGTGTATTATTACAACACCAAAGAGCATCCTGAACGATTTATCGCCGGAACCATCTGGGAGCCTTAAGCTCAACGCCTTGACTGTTGCCCAACACCTATCGCCGGAGTAGACGTAAGCGGCCGTGATCGGTAGATCATTTGCACTTTAGGAGATGAGATGAAGTACATGATCAGCTGGTTCGAACGCCCCCAAGGTTCGCCGATGGAGTACGAGAACACCCAGAAGCGAATCCTTGATGTGTTCGGTCAGTGGAAGGCGCCGGCCAGTTTCAAAATCGAGGGCTTCGTAGTGCGGGTGGGCGACTGGGGTGGGCATATGTGGTGGACTGCGACGATCCGTTAACGGTGCACAAGTTTTGCTCGATGCTCCCCGCATTTGAATTCCAGGCCCGCCCCGTAGTTGCCGTCGAGGACGCAGTCCGGGTGGAACTCGAAGTAATGGCTTGGCGCGACGGATTAACAAGCCGATAACGATTTCTTTATGGGCCGCCAGCCATGACGGTGATTCTCGAACGGCTCCACCATCTTCCCTTTCCGCACTAAACTCAGTGCAAGGTTGATTCTGGTTGAGCGCCGCGCCATCCGAGGCAGCCGCAGTAACCAATGGCCCGGCCCGCCGCTACTGGCGTTAGTCGTGAGCCGGACCGGGATCCACGCCGGCAACCCCCGGAAAGTGACCACCACAAGAAGATAACCAACTTCCGGTTGCTCGAGGGCGCGAACGCCCTCGATTCAGACGAATCGTAATATAATCAGGCGAACCTACGACTGAGGAGGAAGTTCTAATGCGAATGTTGCTGAGAGTATCCATTCCCGTGGAGACCGGAAATGCCGCCGCGAAGGCCGGAACCCTGGGCTCGACTGTCGAACGAATTCTGGCCGATCTCAAACCGGAAGCAGCCTATTTCTTCGCCGACGACAACGGCCAACGTTCGGGTTCAATCATATTCGACATGAAGGACTCCTCGGACATTCCGGCAATCGCTGAGCCTTGGTTCCTCGCCTTCAACGCAACCCTCTCGTTCCGTCCGGTCATGAACCCACAAGATCTTGCAAAGGCGGGCCCATCGATTGACAAGGCTGCGGCGCAATACGGAACGTAACCGACGGCTACAGTTACACCCAACTCGCGGCTAGGATGGCTACAGGCACTGTCGAGATCATGTCTGAATTTGTCGGCAAAGCCGAAGCAGCACGCTTTAAAGCCGCGTTGTTTTGGCGTATGATTGTTTGCACCTGGAGGGTAACATGAACCTGACAGATCAAATTCGATTCGTGCTAGCGGGCAAGGCGGAATCAAACGTTTGGTCGGTAGAAGGCAACGCGACCGTTTTTGAAGCATTGCAGCTAATGGCGGAAAAGAACGTGGGTGCGCTCCTCGTCATTGAGGGCGGCAAACTCCGCGGCATCCTCTCCGAGCGGGATTATGCCCGCAAGGTCATTCTAGTGGGAAAGACTTCGCGCGAGACTCTCGTGCATGAAATCATGAGTCCGCCCAGCTTCTTTGCCACGCCGGAATCTACCGTGGACGAGTGCATGCGCATGATGTCCGACAAGCGGATTCGCCACCTTCCCGTAGTGGACGGAACTGAAGTGGTGGGCATGGTATCGATCGGCGACCTGGTGAACTGGATTATCTCGGCGCAGGAAGAGACAATCAACCAGTTGCACGCCTACGTCACGGGACAATACCCCCGGTAAGCCTCCCTCCTCATCAGCCAAACGGCTACGCGCCCGGGCAATAAAAATCAAATTTTGCTACATTGGCTGTAACAAAGGGCCCCGGCGCCCTCAGGGAGGTCTTCATGTCAAGATTCGAAAGCATTGCTGTGCCGCTGCTGGTTGCTGTTTGCGCAGTGGGGCTGTTTTTGAGCTCGCCGATTCCCGCCTGGTCGCAGGTTCTCTATGGTTCGATCGTCGGAAACGTCAAGGACGCGTCCGGCGCGGCCGTTCCCGGCGCCACGGTCACCATCACTAGTAAAGAAACCAATCAGGTGCGCACCACGACTACAAATGAGGAAGGTGGCTACAGCCTCTCCACGGTCCAGAGCGGCACCTATGACGTCAAAACCACCAAAGAAGGCTTTCGACCCATGGCTGAGACAAGCGTTGCGGTGACGATCAACAGTATCGCGCGCGTCGATTTTACTATGCAGGTCGGCAATGTCTCCGAAACAGTGGAAGTGTCGGCCCAGGCGCAGACACTGCAGACGGATCGCGCGGAAGTACGGGCGGAGATTACAACAAAAACCCTGACTGATGTTCCAGTCCCCGGACAACGGAACTACCAGGCACTCTTTGTGACTATTCCAGGCATCGCCATGAACGGTACGCCGCATTCCGTTGGCTCCAACCCGTCGCGCTCCATGTCCTGGAGCACGAATGGAGTGAACCGGGCGGCCAACAACACACGTATCGACGGCGCCAGTGCGACAAACGTATGGCTGCCGCATATTGCTTCTTATGTTCCCGCCCTCGAATCGATTGAGACAGTGAATATCGTTACAAACAGCTTCGATGCGGAGCAGGGATTGGCTGGTGGCGCCGCCGTGACGGTGCAGGTGCGATCGGGATCTAATGATTTGCACGGCGCAGGCTTCTGGTATCACCTGGGCAACTGGAGCCAGTCGCGTCCTTTTTTCCAACCGGTCAACCAGCAAACGCCGAAGTTTGTTTATAACCAGAATGGAGGACGCCTAGGCGGCCCCATCGTAAAAAATAAGCTGTTCTACTTTGTGAGCTACGAGGGAAGTACCGATCGCCGCTTTGCTTCGCGATTCAACAACATTCCTTCGGCAGCCATGCGAACGGGAGACTTGAGCGCTTCCAGCACCACGATCTACGATCCCGCGACGGGAAATCCGGACGGAACTGGCCGGACCCCGTTCCCCGGCAATATCATCCCAGCTAATCGCATCCATCCGCTTGCCCTGCGGTTGCTAAACGATATGCTGCCGGTACCCAACGTACCCACCAACGTACTGACCAACAACCACTATGCCGGCGCGCCGTTCACGTTTGACCGGCGTACCGTTGACAGCAAGGTGAACTACAACATTTCGGAGAAATGGACGTCCTTCGCCCGTCTGAGCTGGCTGAAATTCGACGTAAGTAATCCGACGGTGTTTGGAGAAGCGGGAGGAGGAACTGGCGTCACCGGCGCCGCAAATGCCGGGATCGGGTACGGAGGGACCTGGAGCGGCACACTCGCGACCACCTACGTTCTCTCTCCCACGTTCCTGATAGATGCCTACTTTGGCTATACGCTGATGGACGCTAATGTGGAGCAGCCCGGGCTGGGACCAAACAGGGCACGGGACGTGTACAAGATTCCTGGCACGAACGGGACGCGCCGGTTCGAATCGGGAGATGCAGGATTCCAGATTACCGGCTTTGAAGCATTCGGTAATCAGGACACTGTTCTGCCGTACTTCCGCCACGATCCGCAATTCCAATATGTGTCCAACTTCAATTGGACAAAGGGAAATCACAACATACGGTTCGGCTTCGATATCTATAAGCTCGCACTGAACCATACGCAGCCCGAATTCCCGAGCGCCGGCAGCGCCACGGCGGCGGGGCGGTTCAACTTCGGCCAAGGTCCGACTCAGTTGTCGAGTCTGAATGCAACCGGCCAGGTTGTGACCTCCCCGGGAAGCCAGTACAACGCGATGGCGTCTTATCTTTTAGGGCTGGTAACTGACGGCGGACGTCTGCTGCAGGTGCCAGACGAATACACCACCCGCACTGGAATGTACAGCTTCTATGTGCGCGACCAGTGGCAGGCGAGCCGGAATCTGACCCTGAACTTCGGGACTAGATACGAATACTTCCCGCTGCCGACCCGCGCCGACCGCGGCGTGGAGCGCTATAACTTCGACAGCAACCAGATGATGGTCTGTGGCATCGGAACCATACCGAAAGACTGCGGGACGAAGGTCGGCAACCTGTACTTCTCGCCGCGGCTCGGAGTTGTCTACCGCGCCAACGAGAAGACCGTGCTGCGTAGCGGATTCGGCATCAACTGGGATCCGTGGAATCTGGCGCGGCCATTGCGCACCAATTATCCCGTGCTGGCTGCGCTGAATATCTCGGCGCCTACTTCTCTCGGGTGGGCCACCACGCTCAGCCAAGGTCTACCCCAGGTACCCGTGCCGGACCTCGGAAATGGTCTGATCCCGGTGCCTTCGAATTACGCTGTCACCACGACGGGCGACAGCTATACTCGCGGCTACATTTTGAATTGGAATGCGACTATCGAGCGGCAGTTAGGCGGCGGGTTCGTGGGACAGGCCGCCTATGTCGCCAACCGGTCGGTCCACACGCCCAGCGTAATCGATGTGAACGCCGGTCAGGTTCCCGGACTGGACCGGGCGGGTCAACCTCTCTTCGCAAAATTCGGCCGCACGGCGGGTACCAGTCTCGTGGACGGAATCTCCTATTCGACGTATCACTCGCTGCAGACTCAGTTGAACAGGCGCTTCTCGCATGGAATTCAGGTAGCCACCGCATACACTTGGTCGAAGGTGATCGGGCTGTGCTGCGAGGAGGAAAATAACGCCGGTCCGCGTATTAAGGCGACCAACTATCTCAGCCTGAACCGCACTGTACTGAACTCCGACCGCACTCACAACCTGCAATTCAGCGCGATCCTGGAGCTGCCCTTCGGACGCGGCCGGCACTGGGACACGAATAACGCCGTGGTCAGGAGCGTTGTGAGCGGCTGGCAAATCAACACACTCACCGGGTATCTAAGCGGCTCGCCCTTCAGCGTCACTTCGGATGGCGGTTCGCTCCGCATGCCGGGGAACGATCAGCGCGCCGATCAGGTGAAGCCGCAAGTGGCGAAACTCGGGGGGATCGGAACTGGTCATCCTTACTACGACTACACTGCGTTTGCTCGCGTGACCGAGGCCCGCTTCGGCACGGCTGGTTTCAATAGCCTGCGTGGTCCTGGCGCCTTCAACTCCGATCTTGGCCTCTTCCGCCGTTTTGGCATGGGCGAAAAGGCGAACATCGAGTTTCGAGCCGAGGCCTTCAACTGGACCAATACTCCGAAGTTTTCCAACCCGAGCGGCGGCATCAACAATTTACAGTTGAACTCCGATGGCACGTTTAAGACGGGAGTGTTTGAAATTACGGGTACAAATGCATACGGGCGTGACGTCGCGGAGCGCATTCTGCGCCTAGGTTTGCGCCTGTCCTTCTAGTACGCACGTTACGGCTGGCGCCGGCGTATCAGTTCGGACCTAAAGACCGGCTTCCTCCCTCGGGAGGATAGCCTGTTTTTTTGGCCGATCTGATTTATAATTCCGGAATGCCACACATCGAAAAACATGCACCGGGTGCATTCTGCTGGGTTGAGCTCGCCACTACCGATCAGCCTGCCGCCAAAACATTTTATACATCGCTGTTCGGGTGGCAAGTGGTGGACCGTCCCATGGGACCAAACGATTTTTATTCGATGTTTCAGCTTGAAGATGCCCATGTCGCCGCCGCTTACACCATGCGCCCCGAAGAGCGCTCGCAGGGCGTTCCGCCTCACTGGATGCTCTACATTTCCACCGGGAGCGCCGACCAGAGCGCCGCAAAGGCGGCAGAGTTGGGCGGAAAAATCCTGGCCCCGGCCTTCGATGTTTTTGATATTGGCCGCATGGCTGTTCTAGCGGATCCGGCGGGAGCCGTCTTCTCCGTTTGGCAAGCTAAAAAACACATAGGCCTGGGGCTTACCGGTGTACCGGGGACGCTTTGCTGGGCCGACCTGAACACTCCGGATGTCGAAGGCGCGAAACGCTTCTACACAGGTCTGTTCCACTGGAACATCTCAGCCGGAGAGAAAGATCCATCTGGCTATCTGCATATTCAGAATGGCGAGGAATACATCGGCGGCATCTCGCCATCCGCCCACCTGACTCCAAACGTGCCACCTCACTGGATGCTGTACTTCGCA
>DATLBY010000438.1:0-4408 GCA_035526665.1 Bryobacteraceae bacterium | reverse complement strand
GCGCAAAAATAAAATACACCTGTATCGAATCCTAGAAACCCTCCACCCAAACGTTGGGCCGGTGTGGTAAGAGTATCGACTAGAGTCAACGCCCATTGGAAAGGTGAGTTGCAAAAATGAACAGTTACGCCCGTTACCGGCTTCGATGGATGTTGTTGCCTTTGATCTTCGGATTCAACGACATGGCGGCTGGGCCGCTGCCCACCGGAGCACGCTTTCTGCCCGGACCGGTCAACGGGCTCTTAGTGGCAAATCGGGTGTTGATCTATGGCGATCCGACTTCCCAGATAAACGGGGCATCTCATATTTTTTTTACCCATGCCCGTCGGGATGTCGTCTGGCCCGCGGTGCGGGCTCTCGCCTCGGGCGCAATCTCCATCGTGCCCGAGGTCGAGCGAAGTTTATTTGAAAATCCGCAAGCATTTTGGCAGGAGTACGAAAAGGCCCGGTTCCACGATTACTCGCAAGTAAACACCAAGGTCCTACGCGAACCGGTGCAAGTGTCGCAATCTGTTCGGGGGGGCGACCTCCTTAACCTTGTCCCCGGTCTAAAAATTGCCGTCATGGACACCCCCGGATACACCCGCGGCGCGGTGTCGTATTTGCTGGAATATGGCGGCAAACGCATTGCCTGCACCGGCGACTTGATTTACGGAAACGGGCAGCTTTTCGATATCTCGAGCCTGCAAGACGCGATTCCGGAGTCGAAGACCCGCGGATATCACGGATTCGCCGCGCGCACAGGCGCCCTGGTCGAGAGCCTCCGGAGCATCGCCGCCCGGAAGCCGGATGTCATCGTGCCGGCGCGTGGGCCTGTAATTGAGAATCCGCAAGCCGCCATCGAGCAGCTGATTTCGCGGCTGCAGGCTCTCATGGCAAGCCATTTCGCAACCGACGCCTTGCGCTGGTATTGGGGCGAGGACAGCCTGCGCATCCGCTCCCGCAAAGCCCTGGACAGCCGGCCCGTTGACTCCATGCCGATGGCGGAACAGCGTCCTCTCCCGACCTGGGCGCAGGCCATCGGAAATTCCAGGCTGCTGCTCTCGCGCACCGGAAACGCCTTTGTGATCGACGCCGGCTATAAAGGATTGCTCCCAAAGCTAAACGAGCTGCAGCAGGCCGGGACCCTGAAAGCAGTGGAAGGGATCTGGATCACGCATTATCACGACGATCACACCGACTTCGCGCAGCAGGCCGCTAGCCGGTTCAGTTGTCCCGTCTATTTTAACGAGCGCATGCGGGACATTCTGGAGCGCCCATCCGACTACCGTCTCCCTTGCCTGACTAAAAACCCGATTACCTCCGGCCGGCCGCAGCCTGACGGCAGGCAGATGCGCTGGCACGAATTCCAACTGACGTTCTTCGATTTTCCGGGGCAGACTCTCTACCATGATGGACTGCTGGTGGAACGCGACGGTGGAGAAGCCCTCTTCTTTGTGGGCGACTCGTTCACGCCCTCGGGCATCGACGACTACTGCCTGCAAAATCGCGATTTCGTCCGGGAGGGAGCCGGCTTCCTGTACTGTTTGCGGAAGCTCGAAAGTCTGCGCAAGGACGCATGGCTGGTGAATCAGCATGTGGAGCCCACCTTCCGGTTTTCCAGTGAGCAGTTCACGCGTATGCGCGCCGAGATGATGAAGCGCATAGGAATCTTAAAAGAATTGGCGCCCTGGCCGGACCCGAACTACGCCACCGACGAAAGTTGGGCTGCGATTCATCCCTATGGGAGCGAAGCTGTGCGGGGAACGGCGGTGTCGCTGAGCGTCCACATTTTCAATCATTCGCCACACGCCGAGACCTACCGGATCAAATGGAATATCCCGGCTGGCTGGAAACTGGGGAAGGCCGACACGGAGATCACCATTCCCGCCCGTCAGGAGGGCGCAGCCCGCGCCACGGTGACCGCCGGCAGCGACGGGCTGCACGTGATCACGGCCGATATCGAGTTTGCCGGGCGTACACTGCGTGAATGGACCGAGGCTCTGGTGCGGGTGGGCCCGCAAAACCTGAGTTCCCGCTAAAGTGATAAGGTGCGCAAAAAAGACCAAGCCCACACTGGTCCCCCGGGTTCAAGAGAGATCTTGCAGGCGATTCCTCGCGTACAGAGAGCGGCCTTGGAAAAAGAGGTCTTGGAGTACTATGACGCTCTCCCGGACGAAGAAATAGCTGAACAAGCACTCTGGGGTGATTTCGCCTTGCGCCAGTGGCGGAGTACTCGGGGGCGTTCTTAAAGAGATTCTCCTCGTCCTGCCCTTGACGTGCGTGGTCCGCAATCATTAAATATGTAATCTGTAACACTTAACAATGGGAATCTAGCGGGCAACGGCTAGTCGAGGTATAATTTAAAGGTCACCCGTTAGCAGCGTGCTGCTAACCGCAGAGGCCATGAGGGGAAACCCATCGTGGCCTTTGCCTTTTCTACCAGCTTTGCGGTTTGACCAGAAAACCCTTCGGGCCAACCACGGGGTTCGGAAGCTGAGATTTGGCTAACACTGATGGGGTTATGTGCCGAACGAAAGTTGCCGCATCAACCAAATGTTTGGAAATATGGCGAGGCTTTGCATGGCACCATTAGGCCGACCGGCTTGTTTAGTTCCGCCCTAACAATCCGTATTGGCTCTACTAAATCGCCATCGCCAGAGACGACCACTGCGACGTCGAAAGCGCCCCTGAACGCATCTAATAACAGATGTGATGCGAGATTGACGTCTGATCCCTTTTCAACCGTGTGAATCACATTCATAAACTGCGGCAATTCTTTTGGCCGAACTAGCGGGATAGGATTAGCTAGCGGCTTGCATGCTTCCTTCCTAACAAAGTTTCCCTGAAAAATTCGGAGTCCAGGAATTGTTTCGATAGCTCTCCAATACCGGTGTTGCCTCTCTGGCGCCTGGGGATCAACTTTCCCAGAAACCCTAGAACTGTAGTAATTGATTTTTCCTATCTTGTTATCGGGCTTTAAGAGCTGCGTACATAACATCCGTACGTCTAGCCATTTGTACGGAGTGCCGCGCAGCGCACCGTAGTATAAATTGAACCCGTCGATGTAAACGCCCGTGCGCAAAGGATCAGACTCCTCCTGCTGCTCATGCCCCAATTTCAAGCCAAAACAACGCAAGCACTCGAGTGCTGTGGGAAGGCCCCTTTTTATGGGAATACACCCGCCAATGTAGCGGTTTTACTCCGACGACATTGGCGGGATTTCCGCCTCACGACAAGTCGTCACGGGTCTTAGAGCGATCCCGTTCAATACTGATAGAACGACTTATTGGCCATCGCCTAGGCTGACAACCGACAATTGCAAAATGCCGCGTTAACGGTGAACCCTAAAACGGGACGTCGTCGTCGGTAATCCCGGGATCGAAGCTCGACTCCTGCTGGGCGGCGGGCTTGGGCCGCTGCGCGCTCCGCGGCATGGACACCGGCTGCTGGCTGAACTCGTCTCCGCCGCTCCCGCCCACGTCCCCGCCCCGGCCGCCGAGTAGGATCACTTCATCGGCCACCACCTCGGTGATGTACTTCTTGTTTCCGTCTTTATCCTCGTAGCTCCGGCTCGACAGGCGGCCTTCGACGTAGACCTGCTTACCCTTGGTGAGATACTGGCCCACGTTTTCCGAGCGCCAGAGGACGATATTCGCCCAGTCGGTCTCCTCTTTCCAGTCGCCTGTCTGCTGATCCTTCCACCGGCGGCTCGTGGCTACGGAAAAGGTGGTCTTTGCGACGCCGGAAGGCGTGAACTTCGTCTCCGCATCTTTACCCAGATGCCCAACCAATATCACTTTATTTACGCTGCGGGATGCCATACTGCTCTGCAATGTACCATATCGATGAGACAAAAAAATTGTGTCTTGCACTTCTGGGTAGTTGATACATACTTAGGAAGTTCTGATACGAAACACTATCGCCTGGGCACGTGTCTAGAATCAGGAGTACGATAGATCAGTATCTAGGGTGATAGCTAAATGAAGTCCCCCTGTAGCTCACATACCGCCTCTTTCTTCCTTACCGCATTCTTTTTCTGCTCTCTTCCCCCAGCCGCCGCACAGCTGCTCTTAACCGGCTCGGGCAACGGCGCCGCCGTACGGATTTTTAACACCGATATGGCGGTCCTGGAAGCCGGCGAATCGCGCAAGGATCTTCCTTGTTCGGTCATCAATAGCAAACCGGTGCTGGGCTTCGATCTGCGCTACCACGCCGGATATGAGGTCAGCGTTCCGCTCCGCGAGCTCTCCGGGAACGAAAATCAGCTCACCATTCTTTTCCGTGTGGCGCCAGACGAGAATAAGTCCGAGCCGCTCTACTTCATGCAGCGCGTTCGCGTCCCGAGCATCGAAGAAAACGCCGGCGGGGATGCCTACCTGCAGGGAACCTTCGACCTGGGCGAGGGCAAGTATCACGTGGACTGGCT
>DATLBY010000437.1:0-9008 GCA_035526665.1 Bryobacteraceae bacterium | reverse complement strand
TCGCGTCAATGGCAAAGAACTTCGGGAATGGCACTGGCCTGCCACGGCGCAGCGGCCGTGAGCGATATCCAAATTCCACGAAATGGCATATGACGCCATCGTAGTCGGCTCCGGCCCAAATGGCTTGTCGGCAGGCATCGTACTCGCGCAGTCTGGTCTCTCGGTGCTTGTGCGCGAAGCTCAGGAGACCATCGGCGGTGGCACTCGCTCGCTCGCCTTAACTTTGCCCGGCTTCCTGCATGATGTCTGCTCCGCCATCCATCCCATGGCGGCAGCCTCTCCCTTCTTTCGTTCCCTGCCTCTTGCTGCTCACGGCCTGGACTGGATCGATCCGCCACTTCCTTTGGTTCATCCCTTCGATGACTCTCCTCCGGCGATACTGCATCGCGGAGTGCTCCAGACGGCATCCACGGTCAATCCAGATGGCACGGCGTACCAGAGGTTGCTCGCGCCTTTGGTGGATAGCTGGGACAAGCTTGTTCCGGAGATCCTGGCGCCCACGCTGCATGTGCCGTCCGCGCCGCTTGCCCTGGCCCGTTTCGGCGTCTACTCTCTCTTGCCGGCCACTTTCCTGGCTAGGGCGGCTTTCAAGGGTGGTCGTGCGCAAGCCCTGTTCGCCGGCCTTGCTGCACATTCCATCGTTCCGCTGGACAAGCTGGGGACCTCCGCCATTGGCCTGGTGATGGCTGCGGCAGGACATGCGGCGGGATGGCCTTTTCCACGCGGTGGGTCGCAACAGATAGCCAACGCTCTCGCCTCGTATCTCCGGTCGCTCGGGGGAGTCATCGAGACAAACGCACCCGTGGAGTCGCTGGATGGGCTGCCGGCTGCGCGCGCCGTCCTGCTGGATGTAACCCCCCGCCAGCTGATCCGCATCGCAGGGGGACGTCTCTCTGAGAGATATAGAAATCGTCTGTCGCGATTCTCCTATGGCCCTGGTGTGTTCAAGATCGACTGGGCGCTGGCGGCCCCCATTCCCTGGACTTACCCGGAATGCCGGCGTACCGCGACATTGCACCTGGGCGGCAGCATCGAAGAGATTCAGCAAGGCGAAGCGCAAGCCTGGAACGGCGCCCACTCGGAGAAGCCGTTCGTATTACTTGCCCAGCCCAGTCTGTTCGATTCGACGCGCGCTCCCGCCGGCCGGCATACGGCATGGGCCTATTGTCACGTCCCGAACGGGTCCATCCAGGACATGACCCAGATCATCGAGGCTCAGGTCGAGCGGTTTGCCCCAGGGTTCCGGGATGTAATTCTCGCGAGAAGCACCCGGAATACAGTCCAGCTGGAGCATGCAAACGCCAATCTGATTGGCGGAGATATCTCCGGTGGAGCGAATCATCTCCAGCAGCTTCTTTTTCGTCCGGCGCCCGCCATCGATCCTTACCGGACTTCGGCGCCAGGGCTGTACATTTGCTCGGCGTCCACACCGCCCGGCGGGGGAGTGCATGGAATGTGCGGATACCATGCCGCCCGCTCGGCGCTCAGGAATACTTTTCAGCTTTAACCGGCGTTTCACCTGTGATAGTTTGGTTCAACTCTCTGCCAGCGGCGATGATAAAACCTGACGCAACTAGCTCCCGGCCGGCGCCGGAGCCCTCCTGGAACCCGCTCCAATGCCGTGGTACCGATCTTCCGCTCAACCTGACGGTGATGGTGAAGGTGCTGGCAATGGTTTTGCTGCTGGTAAACCATGTGCGCATCCTGCCGGATCCATGGCTGCCGTTCGTTCCCGGGCTGGATTTGCTGCCTCCACTTCTGTTTCAGCGCACGCTGCAAACGGTATTTGTTCTCTCGGCGATTGCAATTGTGTTCAACAGGCAGGTCCGGTTGTCTTCCCTGGTGTTGGGCGCGACGATGCTGCTCGCCGTTGTCTCTTCGAAGGCGTATTACGGCAACAATAAGACCTTCTGCGGATTGATGCTCTTCTTGGCGGGCTTGTACCAGCCGGGTGGGCCGAACTTTATCCGCTGGCAACTGGCGATCACGTACTTTGGCGCCGGACTGAATAAGGCTCTTGATGGAGACTGGCATTCCGGTGTCTTTTTTGAAAACTGGGCAGTCACCCGTCTGCGGCAGCCGTGGTACATAGCGCTCGATTCGCACCTTCCTCCGCTGGTGCTCGGCCGGTTCATGTGCTGGACAACTATCATTACTGAGCTTGCCACGGTGCCCTGCCTGCTGATTCCGTCTCTTCAGTACTGGGCAATTCTGGCCAACATATTCTTCCAGTCGAGTCTGCTGCTGTTTACGGGGACGACGTTTACCTTGTTTTTCTACAGCATGACCGCGGCCTCCCTCGCGTTCTTCTCTTGGCCGTCAGCTCCGGTTCCGGTCTACTATGATCCCGACCGCAAAATGACGCAGCGTATCAAATCATTCTTCAGCGCTTGGGATATGGACGGCCTGTTTCACTGGCTGCCTCAGCGGTACGGCCAGCAGCCGCTGGTTGTTCAGGTGGGCGACAAGGTCTATTCCGGATTTCGTGCTCTACGCATGATGATCCTGCTGAACCCGATTACGTATTTCGCGATCGCCGGCTCGATTGCGGCTCTGGGCGATCTGCCGGGTCCGGCAGTGTTATATAGAAGGCTGATCGTCTCAGTCAGTCTGCTGCTCCTGATGCCACCGCTGGCATGGATCGCGGACCGGCTGGCGGGAGCAACCCGGTTACCAGAATCGGTTGGGTCTCCGGGCAGTGCGGATGTTCATACTGCCGGCGCGGGCAAAAAGTAATCGCTCCAGCGATCTCTCCTCATGATGAGACAGTCCGGCGGCGGCCATTGACAGGCGGTCCCAATATGGGACCATCGCGCCGCATCATGACGCGCAAGGAATTTGAATAGCCGAGAATGGGCAACAGATCTCTGGCGGTTCGTTCACTCGTTTCCATCAGGTAGGCCAGCATTTCATTGGGAGCAACGGACGGCAGCGGGTGATAACGTATTCCGAATTCCTGCAGCCGTGAACGCGGTCAAGCTCGAACTACTCCCAGGCGGTCACTCAAATACGGCATAATTGAGACTGGACCGATGGGGCAGATTTTCCAACTTGGTGACACTCATGTCGCCGGCGCGTCGCTCGTGGAAGTGTGCCGCCGCTACGGCGTCAAGGAACTTTCTCTCGTTGGGTCCGCAGTCCGCGGCGGAATGCGTCCCGAAAGCGATCTCGACATTATGGTGGAGTTCGCACCGGGAGCGCGCATTGGTCTGATCAAGTTTGAGTGCCTGATCGAGGAGTTGGAGTCGCTTACTGGGCGCAGAGTCGATCTCGTTACCAAACGCGGACTGAAGCCCTGGGTACGCCCAAACGTTCTCAAAGATGCCCTGGTCATCTATGCGGCGTCATGAGCCGTCGTTTCTGAAAGACATTCTGTTTTCCTGCCGCAAGATTGATGCAATTATTGCCCCCACCTCAGAAGATGTATTTCTCAAAGACGAGGTCTTATCCGCGGCGGTCCTGCATCACCTGACGGTGATCGGCGAGGCGGTCAGGCGCTTGTCGTGGAATTGAGAGAACGCCATCCAGAGGAGCCGTGGAGACAAATCATTGCGGTGCGGCACAGGATCGTGCATGCTTACTTCGAACTGGACTGGCAGATCCTTTGGGATGCGGCCACAATCGATATTCCCACACTCCGCCGCCAGGTTATCGACATTCTCAGAACGGAGTTTCCCGAGTCTGAATCCGATGGAAAGTTGCCACAGGTTCACTGACACGCGCTAGCAAGTACCCCAGCTCACTCCTACCGCTGCGCCGCCCCGCCGCTGCGGCCCATAATCGGCCAAGCGTCCACGATCTGGTCCCCGCGCGCCACATAATATCGGTCGTAGGCGTGAGTGCTCATGTCCAGAGTTGTACAGTAGATTTCCACACGATCGCCCAGCTTTAGTTCAGGATCGCCATCGTTCCATCTGAGTGAGCCGTATTCCGCGCCGCTATTTCCCACGGCCAGCCAAGGCATTCCCTTCACCTGGTCGGTCGGGCGCGCCATCGCTTTATTGCCGTAGTCGGTGATCGCCAATTTAGCGTGACGCTTGCTATCCACCGTCGTCAGCACGGTGAGAGAAGGTTTGAAATCGGAATAGGCCGCGTCCCCGTCCTTGCCTCCAATCGCGAGGTACGCCGTATCCATGAATACATACGAGCCGACCTCGAGCTCGGTTAACCGATTCTCTTTATCGATGTTATAGGTGCCCGTCGATCCGCCGCTCACAATCTTGACCGGCAAGCCGGCCTTCCGGCTCAACTCCAGCGTTTCCTGCAGACCCGCCAGATCGTTGGCCGACTTCTTGCGGCGAGCCTCGAATCCTTTCGTGTGGGACGCTCCCCCGGAATAAGCCATGTAGCCCTGGAATTCCATGCGCTTTGAGGCGATTACTTTTTGCGCCAATCCGACGGCAGGCGGCCCATTTTCGATGCCTTGCCTGTCCATGCCGGCAAAAACGGAAACGGCAACTTTACATTTGGCGTCCGCTGCTGCCGCGGCTTGCTCCACCCAGTCCACCACCAACGGGTCATCCACCACGAACATGAATGTCGGATCGCGTTTGGTCAGGACAATGGCGCGCGAGATGTTGTTGAGACTGGCAGGCTGCTTGGTCCAGAGCACGTGCTGGATGCCGCCGCCCGACATTAGCTCCGCCTCTGCGATCGTGGCGCAGGTCACTCCGATGGCGCCCGTGGCCAGCTGCCGCTTGGCGACATCCACGCTTTTGTGCACTTTGACGTGCGGACGAACCTTAATTCCGGCCAGCTTACTCTGGTCCGCCATCCATTTCACGTTTCGATCGAAGAGGTCCAGGTCGATGACCATGCAGGGCGTGGGCAGCACGTCCTTCGTCATACCGCGAAAATCGCGGCGCGCGACGCGGGCTTCCAATTCGGTGTAAGAAAAAGTATTTGAGGTGGTTTTAGCGGCCCTGCTGGTGGCAGCCATAAGCGCCCCGGATCCGGCTAGCATGAAGCCTCGGCGTGATGTCACAATACCTCCTGTGGATTCTGCAAATATACCTCAAATCGCCGCCCATGTGGCCCAGACCGTCCCCTATCAGCTACACTTACGCCAAAGGAATCCATGCGCATCGCACTTGCTGGCTTACTCATTAGCATCGCCATTGTTGCCGTTTTCTGGGGCCGGCCGAAGCCTGCAGGCGGGATGGTTACACCGGAGTACAACACGAAAGGCGAACTCGCCAGGCCGGCGGATTTTGCCCAATGGACCTTTCTAGGAGCATCGGTCGGACTGAGTTACTCCGAGGGGGCTCGCAACGAGGGGGGCCCCGGTACGTTCCACAACGTCCAGATCCAGCCGGAGGCTTATCGGGTGTACAAGGAAACCGGCAAGTTTCCTGAAAAGACAATTCTTGTCCTGACCTTGTACGAGCCGGAGCAGAAGGTCTCCCCTGCGAAACATGGATATTTTGAAGGCAAGCTCGTGGCTCAGGAGGTGGCCGTAAAAGACAAAGAGCGCTTTCCCGGCGGCTGGGCCTACTTCGATTTCAAGGGCGGAGCTAACATCCTTGCGTATGCCGCCGCGCAGCCGAAGGAGGGATGCTTTGCCTGTCATGCCAAAAACGCGCAGGACGATAACGTATTTGTTCAGTTCTATCCTGCGCTTCGCAAATAGCAGCCGACCTATAATGGAACTCTAAGCTTTCAGCCATCAGGAGTCTTTTTTCTGGGAAGCAACTTTCGTCCGCAACCGCCCCGCGGCCCTGCGCCATCGCCCGGCGGGGTCCGTAACGTCGATCGCATCTTCGAGCTGAAGTCTGAGATTCATAAGAAGCTGATCGGCTCGCTGAACATGGAGCGCGTCTCTTCGATTCCGAAGGACCGTTTGCGGGCAGAGATCGGCCGCGTGGTGGAACGCCTGCTGGAAGACGAGCGCGTTCCCATGACGATGGCCGAGCAGAACAAGATCATCGAAGAGGTCCTGGACGAGGTTCTCGGATTGGGTCCGCTCGAGCCGCTGCTGAAAGAACCTTCCATCTCCGACATTCTGGTGAATCGTTTCGATAAGGTCTACATTGAACGCAACGGAAAACTAGCGCTCACCCAAGTTCGCTTTAAAGATAATGTCCATCTGCTCCATATCATCGAAAAAATAGTTTCCCAGGTGGGCCGCCGGATTGATGAGGCCCAGCCGATTGTGGATGCGCGCCTGCCGGACGGCTCGCGTGTGAACGCCATCATCCCGCCGCTTGCATTGGACGGCCCGTCGCTCAGCATCCGGCGCTTCGGCAAACACGTGATCACCGCCGAAGAGATGATCGGCAATAAGACCATCATGCCCGGCATGCTCAAATTTCTGGCTGCGTGCGTCCAGGCGAAGGCGACCATTCTGATCTCGGGCGGGACCGGGTCGGGAAAAACCACCACTTTGAACGCTCTCTCCCGCTATATCCCGGAAGAGGAGCGCATCATCACGATCGAAGATACGGCCGAGCTTCAGCTGCAGCAGCGGCATGTGGTGAAGTTCGAAACCCGCCCGCCCAATTTGAACAAGGAGGGCGGCATCAACCAGCGCCACCTGGTGCGGACCGCCCTGCGTATGCGGCCGGACCGCATTATCGTGGGCGAGTGCCGCGGCGCCGAAGCGATGGACATGCTGCAGGCCATGAACACCGGCGTGGAAGGCTCCATGACGACGGTTCACGCCAACAATCCTAAAGATGCCTTCTCGCGATTGGAATCGATGATTCTGATGGCCGACTTAGATATTCCAACGCGGGTTATTTTAAGCCAGCTCGCCAGCGCAATCCGGCTGGTGGTGCAGGTATCCAGGCTGCAGGACGGCAGCCGTAAAATCATGAACGTCTCCGAGGTGCTGGGAGTGAAAGACGGGCGCATCGATGTGCAGGATGTATTCTATTTTCAAAGGACCGGCGTCACCGAGGCCGGAAAGGTTCAGGGACGATTCCGCGGATCGGGCGTAATGCCAAAGATTCTGGAGCGATTGCGCACCAGCGGAATTCCACTGGAGACATCGATTTTCAATGAGGAACTGGAAGTGAATCTATGACACGCCGTGAACTGGGAACATTGGCTCTGGGAGCCGCCGCTCTACCGCAGGCCGTTGCGAAGGCCGTCGAAGCACCGTCTGATCCGGCGCTGGATCCGGTGGATTGGACCAGAAAGCGCCATGCCGCGGCGCCGCTGAAGATGACCTTCCGCGCCAGCGACCGGAAGCAGGCGGAAGCCTGGCAGAGACGGTTCCGGCCCAAGCTGGTGGAGCTGCTGGGAGGCTTTCCCGAATCGAGTGGCGCTCCCCGGGCCGAGCTCAGCGACCCGCGCGAGTTCGATAGCTACCGGCGGGAACGCTTTCTTTTCGAGAGCCGCCCCGGCGTGAAGGTCGCGGGATATCTGCTCACGCCGAAGTCCGGTAAGGCTCCCTTCGCCACAGTGGTCTGTGTACCGGGCCATGGCAGGGGTGTCGACGACATCGTCGGCATCGATGAGAAAGGGCGGGACCGGACCGACAAGGCGGGCTACCAGCACGATTTCGCTATCCAGGTGGCCGAGCAGGGTATGGCGGCCGTCGCCATTGAGCCCATGGCATTCGGCTGCCGCCGGGATGCCCTGGCGATGAAGAAGGGTGCCGGCACATCCGCCTGCCAGCCCGCGGCCGGCGCTGCTTTGTTGTTCGGCGAGACGATGATCGGATGGCGCGTTTACGACGTGATGCGCACTATTGACTGGATCGGCACTCGTAAGGATCTGGACGTGAACCGCGTCGGCTGTATGGGCATTTCCGGCGGCGGAACCTGCACGCTTTTCGCCGCGGCTTTGGAACCACGTATTAAAGTGGCCATGGTAAGCGGCTACCTGAACACCTTTCGCGACAGCATTCTCAGCTTGTCCCATTGCATGGACAACTATGTACCGGGCATCCTGAACTGGGGCGAGATGTACGATGTGGGCGCGCTGATCGCCCCACGGGCGCTTTTCTCGGAAGCCGGCGAACGGGATCCGATCTTCCCTATCGATGCCAGCCGCGCCAGTTTCGAGAAAATTAAAAGCGTCTACGACATCTTCGGCGCATCCGACCGGACCGAGCAGCACACCTTCGAAGGCAAGCACGAATTCAATGGGACCCGCGGCATCCCCTTTCTGGCGCGCCACCTGAAAGCCTGATAAATTGGCGGTGGTCTGAGGAGTCATTATGCTTTCCCGGAGAGACTGGATAGCGGCGTTAGCCGGTGCGATCGCCATCCCGATGCGGGGGGCCGGCGAGCTACGGCTGCCGCTGCGCAGCCGCTTTGAAGCGTTTAAAGGGAGCGGCGCCTGGCGCGAGGTAACGTTCGAGGAGACGTTCCCTGCCCGCGAGACGGCCATCGTGATCTGTGACATGTGGGATAAGCACTGGTGCGCCGGGGCCACACGCCGCGTGGAGGCGCTGGCCGCCAGAATGAGTCCTGTGGTGGACCGTGCCCGCTCGGCAGGCATTCACATCATCCACGCGCCGTCCGACACGATGGAGTTTTACCGGGATGCTCCACAGCGCAAGCGCATACAGGCCATTCCGCAGTCGGCGCCTCCAGCCGCGCTGGATATTCCCGACCCGCCGCTGCCGATCGACGACAAGAGCGGAGGCTGCGATACGCACGATAAGCAGTACAAAGCGTGGAGTCGCCAGCATCCGGCTATCCACATTGGCCCTGAGGACTACATCTCCGACCGGGGAGCCGAGATTTACAGTGCGCTGGTCCAGGCTGGCGTTTCGCGCCTGATCATCATGGGCGTCCACACGAATATGTGTATCCTGAACCGGACATTTGCGATCAAGCAGATGACGCGCTGGAGCAAGCGTTGTGTGCTGGCGCGCGACCTGACGGATGCGATGTACGATCCTGCGGACCGGCCCTTCGTCTCCCACGACAACGGCACGAATCTGGTGATTGAGCACATTGAGAAGTACTGGTGCCCCACTCTGCTCAGCGCCGATCTTCTGCGCGCCGTCAAAAGCTGAATCGCAGCTGAAATTCAATCCGGCGATTGTTGGAGGT
>DATLBY010000436.1:0-4125 GCA_035526665.1 Bryobacteraceae bacterium | reverse complement strand
GCCAATCGGGCCACGGGCCTCCGGACCGTCACCAGGAGCAACGGAGAGGGCTACTACGTCACCCCGCCGCTTCCACCTGGTGTCTACGACGTCAGCATCTCAGCCCCGGGCTTCGCAGCGGCGAAGATTGAGGCGGTCGCGCTTGAGGTCGGCCAATCGCGAACGTTGAATACTCAACTGAACATCGGCCAACTACAGGATGCGGTGACCGTCACTGACTCGACGCCGTTGCTGACGACGAATCGCGCGGATCGAGGTACCGTGATCGAAAACAAGTTCGTCACCAGTATTCCGCTCAATCTGCGAAATCCTCTGTTGCTCCTGACGCTGGCGCCCGGCGTCACCGGCGGCCTAAACGCCGGCATTAACACCGCGAGCCAGTCCACCACCAATAATTTCCGAATCAACGGGGGCAGGGGCGCGACGAACGAGATTTTGATTGACGGAGCGGCTAACACCGGCACGTACAATAATCAGGTTTCGGCCATACCGCAGGTGGACTCGCTTCAGGAATTCAAGGTGAATACCAGCCCCTACGCCGCCGAGTTCGGCAGGACGGGCGGCGGAGTTATCAGCTTTGCCATTCGATCGGGCTCCAACGATTTCCATGGATCGCTGCAGGAGTTTCTGCGTAACAGCGTGCTCGACGCCAACGGGTTCAATTCGAACCGCGCAGGGCAGGCCAAGCCGAGCTTCAAGCGGAATCAGTTTGGTTTTACCGTCGGAGGACCTGTTTGGGTTCCGAAACTTTACCGCGGCCGCAACCGGACCTTTTTCTTTGCCGCTTATGAAGGCTTGCGCGAGCGCAGCCTCGCTTCCTTCACCGGGACAGTGCCGACGGCGTTGGAACGCACCGGGGATTTTTCCCGCTCGCTAGACGCCGGCGGTAAGCTGAACCAGATCTACGATCCCAGAACCACCCGCCTGGATCCGAATCGTCCGGCGGGTACTACCCGGTACCTTCGCGATCCGTTCTCCGGCAATGTCATCCCGCCCGGCCAGATCGCTTCCCTGGGACCGAATGTTTTCAAATATTTCCCGCTGCCGAATCAGCCAGGCCAAGGCTTCAGCAACGTGGGTAACTACTACGTGGCGGCGGCCAACTCCATCGATGCGAATCGCGTGGACCTGCGCGTCGATCATCAGATCTCGTCACGTCATCAGGTTTTTGGCCGGTATAACTGGTTCAGCAACTTGAATGCTCAGCCGCTGGTGTTCGGGAATGCCGCCTCGCCCGTTCAGACGCCAAATCGGATTCCCGGCATCAATTGGATGGGCAATCATACTTGGACCATCAATGCCGGCACCATCCTTGACCACCATTTCTCCCTCGCGCAAAGCGAGACGAATCGGATTCCCCTCAGCCTGGGATTCGACCAGACCACTCTTGGACTGCCGAAATCGGTGACCGAAGGCCAGCGAGTGGCGTACTTTCCGCAAGTGGGAGTGGGCGGAATCACCGGCCTCGGCCCGCAGGGCACCGCCTCGAACGTAGTGGTGTCGAAGACCCTGCAATATGCCGCCAGCGTCACCCTGCTCCGCGGCCGCCACACTATGAAAGCCGGCGTCGATTGGCGCCGCTTCCCGGTGCGGATCGACAATTCGCCGGCCCTGAGTATTTCTGCCGGCGGCGGCTTCACGGGCGGACCCAACCCCCAGGCAGTCTCCGCATCCACGGGGGCGGGGTTAGCGGACCTTTTACTTGGCCTGGCCAGCGTCAGCTACCAGGTGCGTCCCGTGGAGCAGCACGTTCACGCTTACTATGCGGGATTTTTTCAGGATGAATTCAAGCTCGCCAAGAGCCTGTCGCTGACCGTTGGATTGCGTTACAACCTGGAGACGCCGCGTACCGAAGCCAACAACGAATACGTGTTTCTCGATCTGGATACTCCATCGCCGTTGCGCCAGCAGGCGCCTTCATTTCCCGATCTGAGAGGCAGCGTGGGCTTTGTGGGCGTAAACGGAGCCGGCCGCCGCACGCAGCTGGTAGACACCAATAATTTCGACCCACGGCTCGGGCTGGCCTGGCAGGTGAACGCCGCCACCGTGGTGCGAAGCGGCTTCGGCATCTTCCATCATCCGCTGGTCCCCAACACCGACCTTGCTCAGGGATTCAACCGGACCACCACATCCCTGATCACGGCGGCCGATGGAGTTTCGCCCATTTTCAGTCTGGGCAACCCGTTCCCCGAGGGCCTGCTGCAGCCTACCGGAAATACTCTCGGCCTGAATACGCTGCTCGGTCAGAGCATCTCGGGTCCCTTGCGGCAACAGCGATTGCCGTATCAGGCGCAGTGGTCGCTGGATGTGCAGCGGCAGCTTCCCTGGTCATTCGTGGTGGACGCCGGGTATGCCGGAAACAGCGCTGTCGCGCTTCCGGCCGGCGTAAACTACAACCAGCTCCCAGATGCGCTCCTGACGCAAGGGACAGCGCTGGTAGCCACAGTTCCCAACCCCTTCTTTGGAATCATCACCGACCCTACCTCCTCGCTGAGCCGCGCAACCGTCCAGCGCGGCCAGCTATTGCGTCCTTATCCCCAGTTCACCGGCATGTCGGCCTCGCAGGCGCCCGTGGGACACTCCTCCTACCACGCCTTGCAGCTCAAAGTGGAACGCCGGTTCTCGCAAGGCTTCGCGCTGCTCTTCGCCTACACACACAGCAAAACGATAGACAACACGGCGGAGCTTGGGGGCTTTCTTGGACCGTCGCCGGGCTTCCAGGACAACTATTGCTTCTCCTGTGACCGGTCTTTGTCCTATCAGCACATACCCGATGTAGCGCGCATCAGCTACCGCTATGAGCTTCCGTTTGGGATCGGGAAACCCATGCTGAAGCAGGGAGTACTGGCGCGTGTGGTGGGCGGTTGGGCTTTAGCTGGATTTATTTCCGCAGACAATGGAACGCCGGTGAGCGTCACATCTCCCAACGATTCAAATTCCTTTGGCGGCGGCAGCGGCATGCGTCCGAATGCCACGGGACAAAAGGCCAAGCTCGATGACCGCCAGTACGTGGACGGGGCGTCCTACTTCAACGCCGCCGCATTTGCGCGCACGCCTCAGTTTACCTTTGGCAATGTAAGCCGGACGCTGCCGGATGTCAGGAATCCGGGAAACGTGAACTGGGATGTCCTTATCGAAAAACGGATGGCGATCACGGAGCGCGTGGGCCTGGACTTCCGCACCGAGCTTTACAACGCTCTAAACCAGGTCATCTTCGGCGGCCCGGTAACCTCCGTTACCTCAGCCGATTTCGGTAAGATCCGTTTGAACCAGGTGAACACGCCCCGCCAGATTCAATTTGGTCTGCGGCTCTCGTTCTAAGTGGGGTAGGAGACATCCATGCGATTCGTATCGTTATGCGCCCTTCTTAGCTCCGCCTTCCTCTTTGCTCAAGAGCATCATGAGCACGCGGCCGGGGGCCTCGGCGTCGTGAACTTCCCAACTTCATGCGCTCCCGCTGTGCAAAAGCAGTTCACGCGTGCGCTTGCGCTGCTGCACTCTTTCGGCTATGAAGAAGCGCGCCAGGCATTCAAGAATGTAGCTGCGTCCGATCCCCGGTGCGCCATGGCGCAATGGGGCGTGGCGATGAGCTGGTATCACCCGATTTGGGCGCCGCCTACCAGGGAAGAGCTCCAGCAGGGCGCTGCCGCCCTTGAGCGTGCCAGCGCAATTCCGGCAGGCAGCGCGCGAGAAAAGGACTTTATTCGAGCCCTCGCCTTGTTCTATAAGGATTGGCAGACGACAAACCACCAGGCCAGAGCAACTGCCTACGAACATGCCATGGCGCAGATCCACCGCAGCTATCCGGGCGACGACGAAGCGACCATTTTTTACGCCCTGGCGATACGCGGCAACCTGGACCAGTCCGATACCACGTTTACCAAACAGAAGGAAGCGGCCAAACTCCTGAACGGTGTCTTGCCCAGAAACCAAAGGCATCCCGGAGTGGCGCACTACCTCATTCACAGCTACGACTATCCGGCTTTGGCCGAACTCGCTCTTCCGGCCGCGCGCGCCTATGCCAAAATTGCACCCGACGCGCCGCACGCACTCCATATGCCGTCGCACATTTTCACGCGGCTTGGGTTATGGGGCGATTCCATCCAGTCGAATCTGGCATCGGCC
>DATLBY010000435.1:0-19628 GCA_035526665.1 Bryobacteraceae bacterium | reverse complement strand
AGGCTGACTCAACCGGCATCGCGAGCGGATACATCGATCCAGTGGCGCGGATCGCCGCTCAGGATGAGGCCGTCTATACCCATACTTCCATCCGGATGGCCACCCAGGGCGGCTGGCTGACACCCAAATTCATGGGCCGCTTTGCATTCTACAAACCGCCGCTGCTGTACTGGCTATCGGCGTCCGCTGGGCGCCTCTTCGGAATCAGTCCACTGACGCTGCGAATCCCGTCTGTCGTGAGCGGCGCGGCCGTCGCTGCCCTCGTATTCTGGTGGGCGGTGCGAATGGAAGGCCTGGTGGCGGGCATAGGTGCCTTTCTGCTGCTGGGCAGTACGTACTTGTGGTACACGCTCGGTTCCCTGAATCTGACGGATATGCTGCTTACCTGCTGTATCACGGCGGCAGCCCTGTGTCTTTTCGTCGACTCGCAGCTGCGCACCCCCCGTGTGTTCCTGGGCCTTGCGTTTGCTATCGCCGGGGCGCTCCTGACCAAGGGGATCGCCGGCACGGTGCCTCTGATGATCTGCGCCGGAGTGTGGTTTTCGGCATCAGAAAGACCCCGCATGATGCGGATAGCGCAGGTGGTGGGACTTGCGGCGGCGCTAGCGCTGCCCTGGTATGTGTACCAGTTGATGGCCCATCCCCGATGGTTCTGGGCCGAGTTCGTACTGCTGGAGAATCTGAGCTTCGGGCTTGGCTCGCCGCCGCAAACCACCAGCGAAGGACAGCTCGAATTCTATCTGCGTCGGCTGGCGCTGCTGGACCTGCCTTTGCTATGCGCGGCGATTGCGGCCCTTCCCTTGTGGTGGAAGCGAAAGGGGCATGATCGCGTGGTCCTGATCGCGTGGATGACGGCCATGGGCTTAGCGATTCTGGGGTTCCGCTACCGCAATGCCTCCTACCTCCTGCCTCTCATTCCGGCGCTGTGTCTCTGGGCGGCTCCGGTATTGAAATGGCGGCCCGTCTCTTTCGTCCTGATTCCCGCCATTCTCGTCTGGCGTGGAGTCCCCTTTAAACAGGGAACTACACTGTCCTCGGCGCCGCCGCTCCGCGAATACTGCCAACAAAGCCGCTCCAAGGAGCTGCTGATTGTAGCTCCGGACGACGAGTTCTACGCGTCGGTGCTGCCGTTGAGCCGCGTCCGGTATGTCTACCTGGAAACGAAACAGCCATCGTACAACCGGGTGCTCGACTTCCGGCATCTCGGCATCACAGTTTCGGCCGGCGAGTTCCACGAAATGACGAAATGGGCTCCACTATTCACAAAGCGGCTGCATGACTGGGGCTACAATACGGCGGAGCCGCTTGCCACGGTGATTCTCGCAAGTAATGGAGAGCAGGTGGCGGCCCTCATCCGCAGCCATCCCGAGTCCGATTTTTACGTGCCCTCCGAACTCGTTCCCGCCTCGAACCACGAGCAGAGGCGCCTGGCCAACGACCGAACGCTCCTGCTCTCGAGACAGACTGTGGAGAAGCAGGCGACGAAGTGGACCTGCGGGATGTAGCGCCGTGTCAGGCCTGATGGTTGAGAGGCCCCGCGCCGCGGCCCAGGCCGGGGTTGGTGCGGATGGCCCGGGTGATGAATGCCTTCGCCAAATGGACTGCGTCGACCAATTCCGTTCCTTTCGCCAGTTCGGCCGTGATGGCGGCCGAATATGTACAGCCGGTCCCATGGGTATGGCGTGTCTCTACCCGCTCACCGGGAATTTCGTACGCCATTCCTGAGGCCAGGAGCAGGTCTATCGGACTGCCGGGTAAATGCCCGCCCTTCACCAGAACGTGCTTGGCGCCAAGATCTCGCAGCCGCTCCGCCGCCTGGCGCATAGCGGGTAGATCCCGAACCTGAAGTCCAGTGAGCGCCTCAGCCTCCTGAAGATTCGGCGTGAGGAGAAACGCGGATGCCAGCAATTCGCCCCGGAGCGCCTCGACCGCATCCTCGTGAATCAAAAGTGTGCCATGTTTGCTGATCATGACCGGGTCGATCACGAGAGGAAAACGAAAGCCGCGCGCCTCCCGGGCAATGGCCCGGATGGTCTCCGCGGAACCGAGCGCTCCCAGTTTTGCGGCATGGGGTGGTATGTCCTCCAGCACGGCCCGGAGTTGCGCAATCACCATCTCCGGGCTCACGCATTCCACGCGATCCAAACGTTGTGAGTTCTGCACGGTGAGCAGTGTGACAACGGCTTCGCCGTAAACTCCAAACCGGTGAAATGTTTTGAGGTCCGCCTGCAGTCCGGCGCCTCCGCTTGGGTCGGAACCCGCGATGGTTAGGGCAACAGCCTGCATGCCGCGCTCCACCGTTAGGCGCCGTTTTGGGACCGCACGAGAACGGCGGTGATGTTGTCCGGCCCGCCTGCCTGCCTGGCCGCTTCGATGAGCTTGTGGCACTTACTATCGAGCGAGCCATCCTCGGCCAGCGCGTCCGCAATCGTGCCGGAGTCAAGAACACCGTGCAAGCCATCGCTACAAAACAGAAACAGAGCGTTGTCTTTCAAAGGCACAGCATAGGAGTGAATCCGGAGCGTGTCGCTGACGCCGATGGCCATCGTGAGTACGTGCCGCATGGGATGAGCCCGCAGCGCCTCCTCTGAGATGCCCAGTTTTCTGCCTACCTCGTTCACCCAGGTCTGATCTTCGGTAATGACGTGCAGTTCGTCGTCCTGGTAAACGTAGGCGCGGCTATCGCCGACGCTGGCAACCAATAATTCGGCTCCCACCTTCCAGCCGGCAACCAGCGTGGTGCCCATTCCCTGAAACGCGGCATCGGTTTCGGCTTCCGCCAGCACCCGGCGATTGGCCTCGCGAAAGGCATTCAGGAGGGTCTCCCCATTGGTCTGCCCGGCCTGCCAGATGTGCTCCGCGACGGTATCGCCCGCGAGCTTCGAGGCATGCTCGCCGGCCAGCGCGCCGCCCATCCCGTCGGCCACGATGAACAGATCGAGCGGGCTCGCCAGCACGTAATAGTCTTCGTTATTGGATCGGACACAGCCGGGATCGGAGAGCCCGAAAGCTTCAAGCATGAACTTTTCGATTATAGCCTTCTAGCGTTTCGGTTCCAGCATCGCTTTCAACTGTAGATAGACGCTCTCCTCGTAGTTCTCTTTCAAGCGCTCAAAACCTTCGCCGCGCAGCTCCGAGGCCCGCATAGGCGTCTTCTTCAAGCAGCGGCCGAGCATGGTGATGGCTTCGGAATCCTCCGGGTCGCGATCGAGGACGGCCCGGAAGCGGTCGGCGGCATCGTCCAGCTTTCCCTGCTTAAACAAGGCGTAACCGACGTTGAATTGATAATCCGGATCCGCCGAGTCGCCCTCCAGCGCGCGGCGAAAGTTCGCCAGCGCCTCCGGGTTGTTCCGGCGGGATTGAGCCGCGCCGAGATTATTCAGGACTTCATTCAGGGGCACCGAGGCGGCAACCAACTGAAAGGCGTCCTGGGCGCCGCCAAATTCCCCCAGCCGATAGCGGCAGAGCCCCAGAATAAAATTTGCCTCGCGAAAGTGTACGTCGGAGGAGGCCACCTTTGCCAGGTAATCGGCCGCTGCTTTGTAAGCTTTCTTTTCCCACTGCAGTTTGCCCAGCTGAAAGTTAGCCTGTGAATAACGGGGTTCAATGCGTACCGCCTGGCCAAAGAGCTTCGATTTTTGTTCCGCGGAGACAGCCAGCAGGCCGCGGACGTGATATTCAATCGCTTCCACGCGCACTGTCCCCTGCCGCTTTTTGAACTCCTCTTCCGAGGGAGCGCTCTTTGGCATGACTAACTGAAGAGTCCGCCAGGCAAGGCGGTTTTGCAGCATGGCAAGATCTTCCAGGGCGCCGAGCTCCACGAATTCCGGTCCCCGCAAGAGCTTTCTCAGGTCCAGGATTTGTGCGGTCACGCGGAGCGACCCGCGGCTCTTGGGCAAGTTCGGAGCGGGAACCAGTTCAAAGGAACCAAACACGACCGTGTCGGCATCCAGGGCTTCGCCCACGCGAATCACGGATGCTTTCGTCAGCAGTGATGCCGGCCGCAGCGACAGCCGCCGGTATGCTTCCAGACGTTCGTCGCGGTCCAGCGCAATCCCGCCCTGCGCCGCCAGGGCCTCCCGCACCGTTTCCGAAAGACTCTCCCCCACCCAGTCCAAATTCGGCGATTTGGAAGCGTTGAAAAACGGCAGGACCAGGAACGTCTCTCCGCGCGCAGCCAATGCGGCCGCCAACAGGCAGCACGGCAAGACACCCCACTTTTTCATCTCTTGATTTTACCGTGCGCGGGAGAACGCACTTTGCACCAGCTCTTTTGCCGCATGGTATGTTTCCGCCGCATCTCCGAATCCGGGTATCCAGTGGACGCCGGCCTCCCGCCGAAACCAGGTAAGCTGCCGCTTCGCATATTGACGGGTGCTTTGCTGCGTATTCTCGATGGCTTCCTCAACGCTCATTTGTCCAGCGAGAACCCCAACCGCCTGGCGGTAACCGATCGATTCGAGAGCCTTCGCATCCTGGGAGAATGGCATGGCGAGGATAGCCTCTACCTCATTAACAAGGCCGCCTGCGAACATTTCCGCGCATCGTTCGTTCAAACGCCGGTAGAGTAGATCCCGCGGCGGATCCAGGCCAATGAGAACGGCTGAGTAGCCGGAGAGCGGCGTGGAGCCTTCGCGATGCAGGGACGTCATGGGCCGTCTCGTCACGAGGCAGACCTCAATCGCACGGATTAGCTTTTGGGTGTCATTTGCATGAATGCGCGCGGCGGCGGCAGGGTCCAGGCGTTTCAGAATGCGATGAAGGGGTGTCTTGCGGTCCGCTAGTTTCGCCCGGAGAGCGTTGTCCCGGATTGGACCTTCGAACAGCCCATGCAACAGAGCACGCAAATAGAACCCGGTGCCGCCCACCACGATGGGAAGCCGGCCCCGGCCGGAGATCTCCCGCAGCGTGTTCCGCGCAGCCCGGGCATAATCCCCGGCCGTGAAGATCGCATCCGGGTCGATGATGTCCATGAGGTGATGCGGAATCCCGCGGCGCGCGGCGGTGGGCAGCTTCGCGGTCCCGATATCCAGATGGCGGTATACCTGTACGGAATCGCAGTTGACTATCTCGCCCACGAAATCCTCGGCGAGCGACAACGCCAAATGGCTTTTGCCGGAGCCTGTCGGGCCGGCGATCACTACGAGAGGCTCTAGCTGCTCCACCACTCAGTAGTGTAGTTCGAGGTGAAAAGGCCGCGGACTGTTGTTCCCGGGCGCGGGGGCAAGGTGGGATCCTGAGCGGCCGATCCGGCGCTATACTGGAAGTGAGGATCCGGCGCGAACTCTCCCTGCTATTGAGCACCTTCCATGACGTTATTAAAATCTCTGGCACCCTTTTTTTGTCTTTGCCCGGCTGTTTTGCCCTTGCTGGCTCAACCAGCACCGCCCGCAAAGGCTACTGACAAAGCGGCGGCATACTACCATTACGCGCTCGGCCACCTGTATGCGGAGCTCGCCGGGTCTTACGGCAATCGCGGTGATTACGTCAGCAAGGCGATCGAAAACTATCGTCTGGCAATGAAAGACGATCCCAGCGCTACTTTTTTGAGCGACGAGCTGTCCGATATTTATATCCAATCGGGTAAGCTGCGCGATGGGGTGGTGGAAGCCGAAGATGCGTTGAAGCAGAATCCGAACGACACCAACGCCCGCCGGGTATTAGGCCGCATTTATACCCGGATGATCGGGGATTCGCAACAGGGCCGCGTGAATGAGGAGATGCTCAAGAAGGCGGTGGAGCAGTATCAGAAGATCACTGAACAGAGCCCGGATGACGCGGAAACCTGGCTCATGCTGGGCCGCCTGCAAAAGATCGCGCAGAACTCGGTCGAGGCCGAGAAGGCCTACAAGAAAGTGCTCGCCCTGGATGAGAACAACGAGGATGCACTCACAGGGCTCGCCATGGTGTATTCGGACCTGGGCGACACCAAAAGGGCCACGGAGCTCCTGCGCAAGGTCACCGAGAAAAATCCTTCGGCCCGGGCGCTCAGCACCTTGGCAAGTGCCTATGAGCAGATGCGCGATTACCCGCTGGCGGCTGAGACTTTAAAACGCAGCCTGGAACTGTCTCCTGACAATCTTGAGGTGAAGAAGGCCTACGCCCAGAATCTCCTGCTCTCCGACCAATTCCCGGCCGCCCTGAAGGTGTACGAGCAGTTGGTGCAGGAGGACCCGAAAGACGTCCAGTCGCAGCTTCGCATTTCGCAGATTTACCGCCAGCAGAAGAATTTCGCGAAGGCTAAAGAGGCAGGAGCTAAAGCAAAGCAGATGGATCCGGCGAACCTGGAGGTTCGCTACAACGACGTGAATCTGCTGGAAGCCGAAGGAAAATTGCCGGAGGCCATCGCGGCGTTGCGCGATCTGGTGACCTCGACGGCAAAACGGTCCTATTCCTCTGGCGAGAAGGGCAATCGCGTAGTGCTGCTGGAGCGGCTCGCGATGATGTCTAGATCCAACGAGCAGTATTCCGAGGCGATCGAGACGTTTCGCCAAGTCCCGGAAGTGGATCCGGAGCTAGGCGGCCGGGCAGCCGCGCAAATTATGGATACCTACCGGGCCGCCAAGGACTTCAAGAAAGCCGCGGAGGAGGCTGATGCCGCCGCGAAGAAGTATCCGGCCGACCGGGTCGTGCGTGCCGTACGCGCCTCCATTCTGGCGGACGTCGGACGCACCAACGAAGCGGTGGAAGAGACCAGGAAGCTGCTGGATGGGAAAAACGACCGGGATACCTACGTTTCCCTAGCGCAGATTTATGAGAAAGCGAGAAATTTCGCCGAAATGGAAAAGGCCATCATCGCGGCGGAAAAGTTGTCCGATTCCAAGGAAGATAAGGAATCGATCGCGTTCCTGCGCGGCGCGATGTACGAGAAAATGAAGAATTTTGAGGCCGCCGAAGCTGAGTTTCGCAAGGTATTGGCGGGCAATCCCACCAGCCCTTCGGCGCTGAATTATCTGGGCTACATGCTGGCGGATCGAAACGTTAAATTGCAGGAAGCTCAGCAGCTGATCAGCAAGGCCCTGGAAGCGGATCCGAATAACGGCGCCTATCTCGACAGCCTGGGTTGGGTTTATTACCGGATGGACCGGTTGCCGGAGGCGGAAAACGCCCTGCGGCGCGCCATGGAACGCTACTCCAAAGATCCTACCGTGCACGACCATTTGGGCGATGTTCTCTTTAAACAGGGCAAGCTAAAGGAGGCTATCGCTCAGTGGCAGAGCTCGCTGAAGGAATGGGAGGCTACGGCTCCCAGCGAGGCGGATCCGGCTGAGGTGGCCAAGATTCAACGAAAGCTGGAGAGCGCCCGCGTGCGTCTGGCCAAGGAATCATCCGCCGGCATACCGAAACAACAGTAGCATTTAACGCGTCCCTTTACCGGGAGATCTGTGCCATGAAGCTCGAGTTGTACGCCAAGTCAGTCTTACTGATTATCTTTTGTACTCGAGCAAGCGTGCTCGCCCAGTCAGTGCCGAATACGAGCACGCGGTCGACGGATCCAACTATTCCGCGGTCCAGCGATGCTGTTCCGTATAAGACGACAACCTCCTTCACCGGGCAAATCCCGAGCCGGGACATTCAAGAGAAGTTTCTGTTGACTGCCGATATAGTGAGCCGTAAGCCCACCTCCGTGGGGACCACGCATACGGAGAAGGCGAAGATGAGCGACGGGCGGCTGGCGCATGACGCTCACATCCAATGTCTGGATGAGTACAGGCCGATATTCCGTGGCAAAAACGGCACGGTCGAAAAGAATTTCCGGGATACATACAAGTTTAATATTGCGGCCTATCGCCTGGATAAGGTCCTCAATCTGAATATGATTCCCGTATCGGTGGAACGCGAGGTGGATGGGAAACAGTGCTCCCTCACTTGGTGGGTGGACGACGTTAAAATGAGCGAAGAGGAGCGCCGAGATAAGCAGATTAAAGCTCCGGCCGACCAGTCCTGGATCGACCAACTGAATAAGGTGCGGGTGTTCGACCAACTCATTTACAACACTGATCGGAATCAGGGAAATCTTCTCATCACCAACGACTGGAAGCTCTGGATGATCGACCATACCCGTGCTTTCCGGACGTCCCACGCGTTGCTGAAGCCCGATGCCTTGATGCGCTGCGACTACAATCTGCTTGCTGGAATGAAGAAGCTGAACGCCGCCAGGTTAACCAAAGATCTGGCCCCGTACGTGCGCCCCGAAGAAATCACTGCTCTCCTAGCCCGCCGCGATGTGATTGTAAAATTCTTCGATTCACAAGTGAGGACCAAAGGCGACGACTCCGTGCTGACGGGCATTCCACGCTCTACGCCGGTGGTTTCTATCCCCTAAATCATTGTTTTGCATGGTGTTTCACCTCCAACAACAGCCGGAAACACGAAACCTAGCGTGTTCCTGAGGCTTCTATTCAAAGTGGGAGCAAATCGGCGGGGACTGATACGTGTGTTTTGTGCCGCGCTGGCGATGGCTCAATTCGTAGCTGCCGGCCGCGGGCAAATTACCACTCGAGCTCAGGAGATTGAAGCGGACCGGCAGAAAAAGGCGGCGGAGCTACAGCCGGAAGAGCTGTCCAATATCGAGCGGCGGATACTGCAGTTTCAACAAAGCCATATACTCGACAAAATTACCAATGGCATCGGTGGAATCAGGCCGAAGATCGGTGGACTGATCACCGGATCAGGCTTCACCCTAGGCCCCGAATACTACCGCGACGACCTGGCGAGCGGCAAATTGATTTTTCGCACGTCCGCCCGGTTTTCCACCCGCCGCTATCAACTCTACGATTTAGAGCTGGAAATGCCACGTTTAGCGAACGATCGTGTATTTCTCGATCTGCTCGCTATGCACCGCAATTATCCACAAATGGATTATTACGGACCGGGTCCGCATTCGAAGCTGACCGGTCGCAGCGATTACCGCCTGGAGGACACGTCGGCAGATTTCCGAGGCGGAGTGAGACCGGTAAAGGCTGTGAGGCTGGGGGTTACTGGTGGATATGTCGCCGTCAACACAGGCGATGGGACAAACCAGCGGCTCGCCTCCACGCCACGCATCTACAACGCTAGCCAGACGCCCGGCGTGGATCGCCAATCCAATTTTCTGCGAGGCGGAGTATTCGCGGCGCTCGACACGCGTGACAATCCCGGAGGCCCGCGGCGCGGCCTAAACTATTCCGGCGCCTACACCTATTACAGGGACACAGAACTGGAGCGCTACTCGTTTCGCCGTCTGGATGTGGAACTGCAAAATTACCTGCCGTTCCTAAATGAAAGGCGGGTGATTGCCCTGCGCGCCAAATCAACGCTCACATACGCCAACCCCGGGCAAAGTGTCCCTTTTTACTTCCAGCCGGTGGTGGGCGGCTCCGAGGATCTGCGGGGTTTTCGGAACTTCCGGTTTTACGACAACAACATGATCGCGATGACCGCCGAATACCGGTATGAGATCTTCGCGGGACTGGACATGGCGCTTTTCGCCGATGCCGGGAAAGTTTTCCCGCGGCCTTCGGAGTGGAACTTCGACGATCTGGAAGCGTCCTATGGCATTGGGATGCGATTCAATGTCCGCAATAGTGTTTTCATGAGGATTGACGCGGGCTTCAGCCGGGAGGGGGCGCAGGTTTGGGTAAAGTTCAACAACGTGTTCTGACGGCATGGGCGATCTTCAGCCTCTCCGCCGCCGGTGCGCCACGTTTTTATCCGGATGATCCGTTGACCGTCATCCCAGCTCCGCAGCGCGTAGAGAAGGCCAAGAAACGCAAAATCAGTGAATACTACGACTATTTCTACAACACCTTCGGCCACCCTGGTGAGCGCAACAAAAATGGTCACGTCATTGACTCCCGCGAGGTGAATACACTGGGGGAGGCGCCCGACAGCGCGTGGTACACCAATCGTCATGCGGGCAAGCGGATGACGATTGCGGAACTGGTTCGTGGAACCGGGAATACGACGCCGCCCTCTCCCGGCGGTAAGTGGAAGGTTATCGCCGGAAAATCGGAGGGCGTCACGCCGGGCTTGACCATCGAGGATACCCGGGGGAACAAGTATTTGCTCAAGTTCGACCCAGTTACAGACCCTGAGTTGGCGACTGGGGCGGACACCATCGGCGCGAAATTCTTTTACGCTCTCGGCTACAACGTCCCGGAAAATTATCCGATCACGTTTGACCGCGCACAACTGGTTATTGGTGAAAAAGCGGAGTTCAGCGACACAAAGGGCAGGAAACGCGCGATGAACGCCGGCGATGTCGATTTTCTTCTAACGCGCGTACCCGCAAACCCCGACGGAAGCTATCGCGCGCTGGCCAGCAGATTCATTTCGGGCGAATTGCTGGGTCCCTTCCGCTATAACGGCACCCGGCGGGACGATCCCAACGACACGGTTCCCCACGAACTCCGGCGCGACCTGCGCGGCCTGTTTGTTTTCGCCTCCTGGCTGAACCACACCGATGCCAAGTCGAGCAACTCCATGGATGCTTTGGTGGACGAGGGTGGGCTCCGCTATATCCGGCATTACCTGATCGATTTTGGCGCGGCATTCGGCAGCGATAGTTTCATGGCCAAGAGCCCGCGCAACGGCAATGTATACATGTTCGACTGGCGAACTTCCGCCAAGGAGTTCTTTACTTTCGGTCTGTACACGCCCAAGTGGATGTCGGCCGATTACCCGCATATACGAGGCGTGGGAAGGTTAGAATCCGGCGCCTTCGATCCGGAGAAATGGCATTCCAACTATGAGAATCCAGCCTTTGAAAACTGTCTTCCGGTGGATGCCTACTGGGCCGCAAAAAAAGTCATGGCCTTTCGGGACGACGAGATTCGCGCGCTTGTGAATACCGGACAGTATTCCGAACCGGCGGCAGTGGATTACCTCACCAAGACTCTGATGGCGCGGCGCGACAAGATCGGCCGAACCTGGTATTCCAGGGTCCTGCCGCTGGAGGACTTCGAGGTGCGCGAGAACCAGTTGACCTTTGTGGATCTGGCGGTTGCCAACAAATACATGCCCTCCCGCACCTACAGCTGGCAGTGGTCTACCTTCGACAATGCCACCGGACGGAAGGAGGCAATTCCCGCGGAAACTTCCCCGCATCTCCCCCGTAGCGTGCAAACCGCCGCGGACGGCGCCTACTATGCCGCCGACATTCAAGCCGAGGATCCAGCTAAACGCGTGACTGTTTATATGCGCAGAAAAGGCGCCGGATACCAGATTGCCGGAATCGACCGCACATGGTGAGTGCCTGTGTGCGGCGACGGATCTGCCTGCTGGCGCTGCTCTGCGCCTCCGTTCTAAACGCCCAGAAATTTTATGTGTACGTGGGAGACCTGGGCCCTGATTTCGTTGTGCTGGCCTGGGGGACGGCGGAAGGCCACAACACCATCGGACGTACGTCGCCGCCGGTCGGCAAGGCTACCGTGAAGGTAGGGGACCGGACGGCCACGGCCGACCAGAACTACCTGCTCATCAACGGTCTTTCCCCCGATACTGAATATCCTTACGAGGTTTCGCTCAACGGCAAGAAAATCGGCGGGGCGAAAATACGCACCTGGCCGGCGAAATCCGACAAGCTCTGTTTTTTTCTGCTGGGCGATTGGGGCAGCGGGAAAAGCCCGCAGTATCAGATTGCCGACGCCATGTGGAAAGAGTTCGCGAAGCGCTCGGGATCGGATAATCCGGTCCGATTCATCGCAACCACGGGCGACAACATTTATGGCCAACTGGGCTTTACATTATCCTTCAAAAACTCCGGTGATTCGGACCGCGACTGGGGGCCGAAGTTTTTCCGCCCCTACGAGCAGATCCTTGCAAGCATCCCGTTTCACCCGGTGCTGGGCAATCATGATGGCAACGAAACCGAGACTCGCGGGGACCTGGCGGCCTACCTGGATAACTTCTTCTTTCCGGGGCTTACGCCGGCGCGCTATTATCGCTTCTCCTACGGAGGTCTGGCCGATTTCTTTGCACTGGACAGCACGCAGAACACCGAGTCAGGTCCAGCCGCCCCCGCCTATCGCGAATCTGGCGATCAGCACAAGTGGTTAATGAAGAATCTCAGCGAAGCCCAGGTGCCATGGAAGATCCCGTATTTTCATCATCCACCGTTCAATGCAGGTCCCTTTCATCCGTCGAGCGCGAAAGAATTGGCGCATTTCATCGATGCTTTTAAGAAAGCCGGCGTAAAGGTTGTGTTCACAGGCCATGAGCATAATCTGCAGGTCAGCGAGGTGAATGCGGCGACCGGCGGCATCCGATTCCTGGTTAGCGGGGCCGGGGGGGAACTGCGAGCCGGCGATGTACGCTCTGCCATGGAGCGGTCCAACATCGCGGCCTGGACCGCCCAATTGCATTACCTGATTGTGGAAATCGACAAGAAGGAAATGAGAATTACCCCAGCGTCGTTTCAACCCTTGAATCTGGTAGACCGATTCAACAAGAAGTTCGACACACCTATTAAGGTGACCCTGCCTTAGGGAACTTAGCTGATCTGCATCCCGCCGCTGTGAGCGTCACAGGGAAGCACGACGTGAATTCGTGTCCCCTCGCCGGGAGCACTCTGGATGCGAATGTCGCCGCCGTGCTCGCGTACGATCTGCTGAGAGCTGAACATACTCCAGTTGCCGGTGGACACGCGGCCATGGCTCACCTTGAAGCCCGGATCGAAGATCGTAGCAAGCTCCGCCTGGTCCACTCCCCGGCCGTTGTCCTCGATGGAGACCTCAATTTGGGAATCTGCCTGCCGGGTAGCAACGCGGACACGTCCGTCGCCATTGAGCGCCTGCACGGCATTTCCCAGCAGGTTGGAAAAGACCGCACTCAACTGCTGCGGCCGGCAGACGAGCGGCTTAACGGGTTGCAGGTCCAGTTCGACCTTGGCCCTACCTTTGTATTCAGGCTCCATTAGCGCGGTGACGTCGGTAAGCAGATCATTTAGGTTCGCCTCCTGAATCTCCGCTTTGTCGAGATTGGTGAAGCGCTGCATGCGCTGGATAATCGCTTTGAGGCGGTCAGTCGATTCCTTCACCGATTTACGCAGTTCTGCCTGCAGGATGACCAGCCGCTGATGCTCGGAAGGCGACGAGGTGGCCTGCCGGGCGGCCAGCAGCAGCAGGGTGTCTACTCCACTTACCAAGGCTCCTATGGGTGAGTTCAATTCATGGCTGAGGGCGGCGGCCAGCCGGCCCACGGAGGCGGCGTTTTGCGTCAACAGATTCCGAGCCTCTGCCTTGCGCAAATCCTCGGCCGCGCTTACCGTATTCAGATGTGCCTGATAGTTGGACTGCCGCTGCCAGTAGACCACGGCGGTTAAGCCGGTCGCGAGCAGAGTCAGCATGCAGACGAACAGGACATAGATAGCGTCCAGGCCCGTATGTACGATATTCAGCCGTTGGGCCAGCAGCGAGAGCATGACGTAAATGCTCTCGGTCAGGAACCCGAACAGAAGCGTATCGGTGGGCCGCAGCGGAACGGCCGCTACCCCGACAAGCATCACCAACGTAATTTGTCCGGGGATGAAATCATCCGCGCTGGCGTCAAACGCGGAAAGACGTAAGGAATACCAGATGAGGACGCCCGTGACAAAAACGCCCGCCAGTGCGGCCAGCAGCCTGGAGTAGCGGTAGAAAATCCGAATGTGGGATAGCAGTAGGCAGGCCGCGCCGGTGGCGATTACCAGCAGTCCCTCAGACAAACGCAGCCGGAATGTCAAAGGGTCGGGAGCTACCAGGAAGCGCGCGAGCAGCATAAAAGCCGCCACGCCGATCTGGACCCCGCCCACCACTTGCAGCCCGATATGGCTGAGGCGTTGAATTTCATGGCGGAATTCTTCATCCCGCTCCGCGGCGCCCGCATGAATATGTCGCGCGATGCGCTCCTGCCACATAGCAATACTTTAGCGCGTTACTGCTTGAATGCGACGGTAAAGTACAGCACAGTTTATCGCAAGCGAAAATTTGACCTTTGTTGGAACTTTCCTGCTAAGATTCTTTAAATTCGCGTCTAAAAGGAAGAAGTATGACCAAGATCCGGGCTTTTTGGCGAAGTATGTTCGACGTGCGCCCTGGCGAAGGCCGGCGTACGGCGTTCATGTCGTTGTACCTGATGCTGGTGCTTTTCGCCTATTACATCCTCAAGCCTGTCTCGCGTTCGATGTTTCTGAACAAGTTCGATATCGACAAGCTGCCCTATCTTTATATTCTGATTGCCGCCGTCGGCGGTGTTCTGGCCTATGGGTATACGCACATAGCCGTCAAATGGTCGCTCAAATCGGCAGTTGCCGTGGCCACGATGTTCTCGATCGGCTGCCTGTTCGCCATCTGGTACCTGCTGGCCCTGAACTTGGCATGGATGTTATATGTCTTTAACATATTCGTGAGTCTGTTCAGTATTATGCTTGTGTCGCAGGGCTGGCTGGTCGCGGCGAACGTATTTACCACGCGCGAGGCGAAGCGCTTGTACGGAATCCTGGGTGTGGGATCGGTCTTCGGAGCAGCGTTCGGGGGTTCGTTCACTGCGTTGACGGTAAAATACCTGGGCACCCGCAATCTGCTGCTGGCCAGCGCCGCCATGGTCGCATTTTCGTATCTGGCGTTCCTCGCCGCCGTGGCCCAGAAGGGCGTTTCGCTGGCAGGCGTGAAGGGGGCTGAGGAAGAAGAGGGCTTCTCGTTCAAGGACATTGCCGTTTCCATCGGCAAATACCGTCACCTGCAGGTGATTATCGCCATTATCTCCATGACTTATATCGTGGATGTCATGGTGGAATACCAGTTCAGCGCCATGGCGAAGGAGGCCTACAAGGGAGACCAGTTGACCGCCTTCCTGGGCAGCTTTTACGGGCTCTGGCTGAACCTGGTTACCTTTGTGCTGCAGTTTTTCCTGACCGCGTTCGTAGTGAGCCGCTTTGGAGTTGGTGGCACTCTTCAGATTATGCCGGTTTCGATCGGTTTGGCCTCAATTGCGACATTTCTGGCTCCGGGAGTGTATTCCACCGGCGCCGCCCGCCTGGCCGAAGCCGCCACCCGGTATTCGTTCAACCGCACCGGCATGGAGCTCCTCTACCTTCCACTCCCGAGGGAACTCAAAAATAAGACGAAGGCTTTCGTGGATGTTTTTGTCGACCGGCTCTCGCGCGGAATGGGCGGTATTATCCTGGTGCTGCTCACGGTCACCTTTGACATGGACGTCAACCGGATATCGCTGATCGTGATCGCCCTGTCAGTGGCCTGGATTCTGCTTTCCATCCGCGCCAAGAACGAGTACACAACCACCGTGCGGAAACGCATTGAGGCGCGGCGGCTGGATTTCGAGGAAGTCAGGATCAACGTAAACGATGCCGTCACAATCCGGCTCCTGGAGCAAACGCTGGATAGTCCGGTGCCGCGGCAAGCAGCCTATGCGCTGTCCCTGTTGGGGCAGGTTCCCACCTACGCGATCGAAAAGAGGTTGGATAAGATCAGCGAAAGTTCCGGGCCGGAACTCAGAGTAGCCGCGTACAAAGTCGCTCAGGAACGTGGTTATGCTGCGCTGTTGGACCGTGCGCTGGGCGAGATCCGTTCGCTGCGGGCCGGTGAGCTGTCGCCGGTTATCCAGCCCGCGGTCGCGTATGCACTGGCCGTATCGCCCGAGCCCAGGGAGCTCACATCCCGATTGATTGACCACCAGAACGGCCTCGTAGCGCAGAGTGCGATTGAAGCTTTGGCCTCGAATCCGCAGCGAGCGGACCAGTTGATCACCAAGGAGTGGATTTCATCGAGTGTAGTCTCGCAGTCGGCGGGCCGGCGCGTGCTGGCGGCCGCTGCTCTCCGGCTGCCGGGCGACGCTGATCCATTACTGCTGCAAACGCTGCTCACCGACCCCAGTCCGGAAGTTGCCATGTCGGCAAGCCGCACCGCCGGCGTCCTGCAAAACCGAATCTATCTGGATGGTCTGTTGCGGCATCTTGGCAGCTCGCGGCTGCGGGGCATGGCCATTGAATCTATCGCCGCCTACGGGGAGCGTATCGTCGGCACGTTGGGCGACGTGCTGCTGGATGAGACCATGCCGGTTGCTGTGCGGCGCCAGATTCCGCGCGTTCTCCAGCGGATTGTCCATCAGCGGTCGGTGGATGTCCTCCTGCAGGCTCTGAGCCTGGAAGATCTGACGATTCGCTCAGGTATTTTGCGGTCGTTGAATTCGCTCCGCCAAAAAAATCCGGATCTGACCTATGGCCGCGACTCCGTCCTGCGGCACATTCATAAAGAGGCGCGCTATTACTTTGAGCTGAATGCGGCGCTCGAGCCCTTTAGAGAGCAGCGGAGTACGCCGTGCGCGCGATTACTCGCCAACACAATTAAAGAGAGGCTGAGCTCCACCTTGGAACGGATGTTCCGGCTGGTGGGTCTCCGCTATCCGCCCAAGGACATTTATGCCGCCTACCGCGCACTGAATCACCGGACATCGGAGGAATATACCGCCGCCCTGGAGTTTCTCGACAATGTGCTGGAGCGTGAACTCAAGCGCGTGGTGCTGCCATTATTGGATGACGAAGTACGCATGAGTCAATCGGGGCTAGAGTTGTTCGGAATTGAGCTCAAAGATGCGCGGACGGCTATTCGTGATCTGATCCGGTCCGGCGATTCCTGGTTAGTGGCTTGCGCGATTGCGACTGCCGTGGAACTGAAGTTTAACGATCTGATTGGGGAAATTGCGCCGCTCTCGGAGAGGGCGGGAACGGAGGTTAGCGAGGTGGCCAAGTCCGCGATCGCCGCCCTAACCGGCCCGGTGGAGAATGTCAGGTAGCCAATGGCGGAACTGAACATAGTAGAAAAGGTGATCGCTCTCGAGGCGGTAGATCTCCTGAAGAACCTTTCGCCCGATCAACTCTCGAGAATCGCGTCCATTGCGAAAGAGGTAAGCGTCCAGCCGAATCACAACATTCTGGAGGCTTCCAAGCCTCCGGATGCCTTGTATGTCATTCTCGATGGCGCTGTCCAGATAAGCCGGAAGGACGAGCCGTTGCATGTGGCGCATCAAAATGAGGTGCTGGGCGCCTGGGCGTTGTTTGATTCCGATCCAATGCCTGTGAATGCAAAAGCCACGGAAAGCACCCGTCTGCTCCGAATAGGGCGCGACGATTTCTACGATCTCCTGTCAGACAATACAGAGATCACCGCGTCTATTTTCGCAATGCTGGTAAAACGCTTCCGCGCTTTGGTTGAACAGTGATCGCGGCTGTCGAAGCAATAATAATAAGATCAGGGATGCCGTCATGAGCGAAGAGGTGAAACCCGCGCCGCAAGTGGATGAGCCGATGGACCCCGCCACCCTGGAAGCCGAACTCCAGACGGCGAACCGGAAGCTCGCCGAGGCGCATAAAATGGCATCTCTGGGCAGGCTGGCGGCCGGAATCGTTCACGAAATCAATACTCCCATAGGATCGATACTTTCCAACAATGAGACCACCCGCCGTTCGCTCGACGCCATCCGGGAACAACTGATTGCCGGCGATTGCCAGGTGCCTGCTAAAGCGCTGAAGCTGCTCGATTCGGTAGCCACCCTCGCCTCGGTGGATAAGATTGCCTGCGAGCGCATCTATGGGGTCATCAGAAGCCTGAAGACATTCGCTCGGGTCAACGAAGGCGATCTGCGGAAAATGGATGTGCGCGAACTGCTGGATAGCACGATCAAGCTCAGCAGTTCGGTCTATCGCAGCCGCATTGCGGTGGATAAGGACTACGGCGCCGATGTGCCGGAGGTGGAGTGCTATCCCGGGCTGCTCAACCAGGTATTTCTGAATTTGATTGTGAATGCCTCGCAGGCGATTGAGAACGAGGGGACTATCACCGTCACCACGCGCCTGGAGGGCGATCGCGTGCACATCGCCGTCAGCGACACCGGTTCGGGGATACCCGCGGAAGTCCGCCCGAAGATTTTTGCCGCGGGCTTCACCACCAAACCCTTTGGAGAAGGCACCGGACTGGGCCTCACCATCACGCGGGAAATTGTGGAAGACACACACGGCGGAGCCATCAGTTTTGAAACGGACATGGATAACGGAACAACTTTCCATGTTCGGATTCCCGTGGTCCAGCCGCGGGCAGCAGACCAGCAATCCGAGCAGACCAGACAGGAGAGTTCTTAAGTGGAGAAAAATGGATCGTCGTCACCAAGCCAGCCGGTAATCTTGATCGTGGACGACGAAGAGATGGTAATTACGAGCGTCCGCGCCTTCCTGAATCTTGAAACGGAATATGACATTCACGGGTTCACCAGCCCGGAGGAAGCCGCAAAATTTCTCGAAACCCAGGCGGTGGATGTCGTTGTCAGCGACTATCTGATGCCGAAGATGAATGGAATTCAGTTGCTTGGCCGCGCCAAGCAACTGCAGCCGGAGGCGGCGCGCGTGCTGCTGACCGGGCACGCCGACAAGCAAAGCGCCATCCAGGCCATCAACGACGTCGGACTATTCCAGTATCTCGAGAAGCCGTGGGACAACGCGCAGCTTCTGCTGGTGATTCAGAGCGCTATTGAACGGACGCAGCTGTTTCGAAGCCTCAGGGATAAAATCTCTGAACTTGATACTGCCCACTCCAGCCTCAAAGACGTGCAATCGCGGCTTCTCCGGGCGTTCCTTTAAGCCCCCGGCGCCGGTCACCCGGGCCGTTTGGCGGTGAGCACCCGGTCGACCGACCATCGTCCACCGCCTTCGATGATTAGAACAATTGCGATCCCAATGGCCAGCAGGTGATATTCAAACCCCTCCCCCGCCTGTTTCCCGGTCCAATTCATGAAGAATCCGTTGTTGGCGTGAACCATTGCAATCGCCACGCACATCACCGAGAAAATGCCGAAGGCGGCTACTCTGGTAAGTAACCCCGCAATGAGACCGAGTGCGCCAAAGAACTCAGTGGCGATGGCTAGCATTGCGAACACTGCTGGAATGCCCTGCGACTGTGTGAAGTAGTTCATCGTTCCGGTAAACCCGTAGCCGCCAAACCAGCCGAGCAATTTCTGAGCCCCATGTGGAAACATCACGATTCCGAGTGTCACGCGGAGAATCGAGGGGACTACCCAATTCTCGGTGTTCCATAGCCATCTCATTTTTCACCCTCCCCCCGTCGAGTAGATGCATACAGGACGTAAATGCGCCAGGGAACTTGTTGTAGGGCATTGGCGGCAAACGGTGAATTGTTGTAACATTCCTCAGCCGGTGCCATCCAATTTTGGGGTTAAAACCATGTCAACACATAGGAATATAGACCCGGCGCGAAACATGCCCGAAGCCGCCAATGCGGATAATTCACTGGAGGGAAACGCGGCCATCAATGGGCTGGACGAACACTAGGAGATTGCCCGGCTCGCGCACCAGTTTTACCTCGATCGCGATGGCCGTGACGGCAACCCGGAAGAGGATTGGTTCCGAGCCGAAGAGGAAATCCGTAAAAGCCGCGACTCAACCGGGCGGTCGGGCGCCAACAGCGATCTCGAAGCCGTCGCGAACGAATCCTTGGTCAAGCTCCTACCCCCGGCTTGTGATCGACTGCCCGGATTAACTATAATATCAGTAACAGCTTAGCTAAGCAGACACATCCATGCGCAAGCAGCCGGGGTTAACGGACAGGAATGTCGCGATTCTGCACTCTATCGTGCAGACGTAT
>DATLBY010000434.1:0-9324 GCA_035526665.1 Bryobacteraceae bacterium | reverse complement strand
AATCGAGGAAGTGAGAAAAGCCGTGGGCGGCATTGCCCTGGTGTAGGTGGGCTGATCGATATTGCAGAAACCGACGTGGTAGTCGATAAACGTTCCCAGTGCCTCATCCCGCATCCAACTGTTGTGCCGCATCTCCGCCACGAGCGGAAATTCGTGGAAAGTACGCCGGAGCCGTATGAAAAACTCGCGGTTCTCCGCGGTGTACCGGAAGGACCAAGGGAACTGCATTAAAACGCAGCCTAGCTTGCCCGCTTTCCGAATGGGAGCGAGCCCCTCTTTGTAGGCGGCAATATCGGCGATCTCCAGCATGCGCTCGTGTGTGAATCGCCGGTGCAGTTTGGCGGTGAACTGAAAGTCCGGATTGGCCGAAACTTTCTTGAGCCAGAGCCTTGCCACCTCAGGACGCAGCCAATCACGGAAAGTTGAGCCGATTTCTACCGAGCCGAAATATCCGGCCAGAAATTCCAAAGAGTGGAAGCCGCGCGGGCGCGGCTGCGGATAGATTACCGATTCCCAGTGAGGATGGGTCCAACCGGCCGGACCGCAAAACAGAGGCGTGGAAGGCAGCATCGCGTATTCGCCCTTTCTTCGCCTTCAGAATACGTCTTTCCGGACTGGGCGTCAAGGACTGTTTATGGCGTGCCTCCGCTGAGAGACTACCGTAGGCGCAGTACCGAACAACTGATATCCATCGATAGCAATGGCGGGGAAGGCGGCGGACCCGTACTTCTGATGAATCCAACCTTCGATTCGTTGATAGCCGACCTTGGACGCATCGCCGGAAGGGAAAACCCGGGAAAACGTCGCCGCGTCAATGTCATTGTGCAATAGCCACTTCGGAGGATTTTGGGTGAGCCCACGCAGTGCAAGGGATTCGTCCGCGAGCTTCATCATGCCGGGGGCGAGATACGAGTAGCGGGTCGGGTTGTTTCCCTGGGTGAGAAAGTAAAGCAGAGGCAGATAAGGATGGACGAACAAGCCATCGCCGGGCCTGACATGACTGAGTAGCGCCTCAACTGCCGGCGCATCCTGCCGGTGCACGCGGAGCCGGCCCACAGGACTGTTCACAGTTTTTTCCGTGGCAAGCTCGAAACCCGTCTGCAGCGCAAACATTCCGGCGGCAAAGGTGGCAAACATCAGTACCGGGGCCAACACCTTCCGTGGCAGGTGTTCGGCGGCGAGCCACGCGGCAAGCACGTAGGGAATCATCACGATGAACGCGAGATGCCCGGTATCCGGACGAGGATAGGAGGAGCCGACCACGGCTGCCATGCAGAGCAGCAGATACAGCACAACCGGCGTCTCAGGTTGCGCCAGAGTGTTCCGGCCATGCCTCAAGTAAACCGCCAGTGTGCCGAGCGCCACGGCAACAGGAAGCATGGCGGGAATGGCGAGAGCCGTCACCACAGTGGCCCGGACGATCCATTCGAAGCTGAAGCCGCCGGACAGGAGGTCAGCGTAACCCCCATTGACCCATCCGTAGGGGGCGATGTTGACATCGGAATAGTTCTGAGCCAACCAGCGCATTTGCCTGATGAAGCCGGTCCATATTCCGGTGGTTGACATGTAGATCACTAACAGGCAAGCCATGAGCGCGCACCCGGTGGTAAATGGCAGGGCCAGCCTGCGGTTCGCCGGCCAGACCAGCAGCCAGCAGAAAGTTGCCGCGCCGACGAGCGCGACCGAGGGCGTGAATGCAGTGGCGCAGACGCAGAGCGCTCCGGAGATTCCAATCCACAGCCTGCTTTGCGTACGGTGGGCGCGGACCGCGCAGGCGATGGCAAGCAGAGAAATGGCGCCGCTGTCCCAGCGATGCTGCGCGGTTAACGTGGCGGAGTTGCCGGCCGCGAAAATCAAGAAAAAGATTGTCGCGGCGGCGGCGGCGGCGCGCGAGGTGAGCTGAACGGCCAGCCAGTAGAGCAGGGCAGCATCCGCGGCCAAGTAGAGCAGGGTAGGGATCCGGGCCGCCCGCAGCGTAACCCCGAAAAGATGAAACGAGAGTTCATGAACCCAGTAACAGCCCGGACTCATGTAGCCGAAGAAATCCACGTACAGCTTCTGGCCCTGGTACATCCGCTGGGCGGCTTCGAGAAAAATCCCTTCATCAATGCCGCTCAGGATGAGACGATTCCCATGCAGCAACAGCAGGATCGCAAATCCGCCGAGGAAAATGAGTATGGTGCGGAGACGTTCGCTCACGGCGGCGCCCGCCGGAGCGGCACTCCGCGAAAAGATGTTATTCATGCAGAATGACGGTCTGCTGGCTCGACACGTCGCCGGCTGAGGAGGAGCTGTGAATGCCACGTACCCGCGCGTAGACGAAATTGGGCCATACGTTGCACAGACGCCCCGTGAAGAAGCTGGCATCTCGAAGGGGAATAAAGCTCGTGTTTGCCCGTCCGCTGGTGATGGTGAAGACCAACACCAGCGCAATTAAGACCGCCTGTGTCAGGATAACCAGCAGAATACCGGCGGTGGTGGTTGCCCAACCCGGAATCGCGAGGCCGGTGGCCAAGCGCGTCGCTACCACCGCAACGATCAGAAATAGCGTGGCGAGAATCGCGGCTGAAGTAAAGGCAAGCAGGCGGGCGCTCACTACATCGCTGAAGACCGAGATGGCGCTGAGGCCATGCACCAGCAGCGATACGAAATTCATGCGGGATTCGCCGGCCAGCCTCGCCCCGCGCACCGTGGGCACCGATTTATGGGGAATCCGGGCACGGAAAACCGCCGCCGCGTAATGGTTCCAAAGGTCCGAAACGACGACCAGACGCGAAAGCGCGGCAGCCGGAATGACGCTGAAATTGCCGACCCGGACCGGTACCCCGGTCAGCACGCGATGAATGACGCGGTAGGATCTGTAGAAAAACCGGAACAAAGGGCTCTCCAGACGTTTGGTTCTGGCCGCGAAAATTACGCTCCGTCCATGTTCCGCCTGCAATGCCCTGAGCAGTACACCCACGTCCGACGGACGGTCTTCCCCATCGGCATCCATGACTACCACTGCATCGCATAACATGTGCTCGTGCACGTAAACTAGCCCGGCGGCGATCGCCCTCTGGTGGCCGAGGTTCCGCCGCAAGTGCAGAATCGAAACCGTTCGGATACGGGTTAGTAGACCGGAAATCCATTCTGGATCCGGCTCACAGGTGGAACCGTCATCCACCAGCAACACGGCAACATCCCCCACATCGTCCGGAAGTGCGGCATCGAGTGCGGGGATCAGCAGCGACACAGCTTGCCAGTCGTTATAGACAGGCAAAAGAATGAGAATTCTTTCCGGCACAGTAGATCTGGCTGCTCATTCGACAGATCCGGAGGATAACTTTAATAGCGGAAAGCGGGTGATGGTGTGGATTTACTCATCCCGATGAACGGTTGACGGGGAGAAGGCAGGCAGACAGACCGCTATATATTCGCAGCCGCCGGGCTCGGGTGTGCTGTAGCGGATCCACTCCCCTTTCTGGGTGATAACGGCCTGGCCGGCGCGGACGTCGATGGTTCCAGCGCGATGCTCCACACGCATCAGGCCCTTGAGTACCACGGTAAATTCGTCGAAATCCGGAGTCTGGCCCGGCTCTGCCCATCCTTCCGGGCTCCGCATATGGGCGATACTCAGGTCCCCGGTATTGGAATTGACGCGCCCAATGTATTCGTCAATGAGCTTGACCTTGTTCCCGGCCGCCTCTATTCGGGTTGGTTGTGCGATGAGGATGGGCATCGGTTTAAACCGCTCCCTGAGCTAACAGCGCTCCCCAATTGAATCCCGCGCCGAAGCCCGCGAAGCAGGCTGTCTGTCCGCGCGTGAATCCAAATTGTTGTGCCCATTCGGCGGCTGCAATCAGCATGGAGGCCGAGGACGTGTTCCCGAAGCGGCGTATGTTCGAGTAGAATCTGGCGTCACTCACGCCCAGAGCCTGGGCCACGCGCGAGATCAGGTTTTGGTTGGCCTGGTGCATCAGGAAGACGTCGATGTCCTTTGCCTCGCAGCCGTGTTTTCTGAGCAGGTCGTCAATGCTGCGTGGAATCTTGCGCGAGGCCTGTAGAATGACGCTGCGGCCGTTCATCTCCAGAGGCTTCCCATCTTCCAATCGGAGGTCCTCGGCAAAGGTCCCATCGGTATGGATATCAGAATCGATAATGCGAGCCATACCTTTGTCCGAGGCTACGAGGCACGCGCCGGCGCCGTCGCCGAAGAGAATGGCGACGCCGCGCTCCATCGGCTGCCGCAGGATGATGCTGGACATTTTCTCAGCCCCGAGCACGAGGATGTTGCCGTAGGCGGAGGCCAGCCGGGCCGCCAGGGACATGCCGAAAAGAGAGCCGGCGCTGGCCATCGGCAGATCGATGGCCGGGGTGGAGTTCAGCCCCAGGCGGTTGGCCACCGAGCAGGCCGGTCCCGGGAACTGGCGCTCGGCCGATCCGCTTGCGACCATTACCATGCCGAGTTCGCGGGGCTCGCAGCGAGCGCGCTGAAGACAATCCTCGGCGGCCTTCAAAGCCAGATCGACTACCGTTTCCTCCGGGGCCGCGAACCGCCGCTCTTCAATGCCGGAGACATTCATGATCCACTCGGCATCGCAGCCGACGCGCGCGCCCATCTCTTCATTGCCCACGACGCGGGCCGGCAGATAGGAGCCGAACTCTCTTATAAAGGACAAATTCAGCTGCGGCTTTCCAGATAGGCGTCGATACGCGCGATCGAATCGAACTTCCGGGGATTCAGATCCGAATCCGGAATGGTTACGGAGAACTCTTTCTCCAGGGCGCTCACCATGTCGGGCAGAGCAAACGAATCCAGCATTCCGGAATCAAAAAGAGATTCGTCCGCGTCTGGATTGACGTTCTTCTTCGACACCTCTCGGATGATGCGAATGATCGTCTCGCGCCGGCCCATCGAATGACTATGCCACCTTTCGTATCTATCTTAACGTGATAGCCCCGTCGGCGACGGATGCGATCCTCTGCGGATGCCGGCGCAGGTTGTGCCTGTGGTAGCCATCCATAAGCGCCAGGTAAAGAAGGTTGCCGACGAGTTTTGCGCCCGGCGGCATGGGATGGATAAAGTCGGCGCTCACCAACCGCGGCTCGGCCTCATACCAGCGCCCCATGGTTCCCGGGCCGCCCATGGCCTGGAACGTATTAAAAAATCCGCAGCCGGTCTCCAAAGCCACGCGCTGCTGCATAGTTACGAGGCGGAGCAGAACCGGAAGGGTGGCGATTTCTCCGTTGGCGGCGCGCTGGCCGCGATCCATGGGACTCATTACCAGAATGGAGGCTTGGGGCACGGCAGTGCGGATGCGGCGGATCACTTCCATCATTTCTCGCGTGTACGCCTGGTCTACGAAGGAGGCATAGGCGCTTTCGTTGGTTCCGTAATTCACGATGACCAGGTCGGGCTGATAGTGCTGCAACTGTTGCCGCCAATGATCTTCTTGAAACATCTTGGAGAGTAGAGCGACGTAGGCTCCGTTCACGCCCAGGCTGCTGTAGATTACGCCCGCTTGCGATTTGAGAAACTGTGCGCCGAACAGCAGGGGTGAGCCGCTCTTGACTCGGATATCGATCCTGCTGGAGCCGGGGGGAAGGGAAAAGCGCGAGAAGCCGGCGAGTGTCTCGCGGCGGCTGGTATCCACTTGACCAAGAAGGCGCTTGGCGCTGAAGACTTCGAAGATGCCGCCGCCGGGCTGGTACTCGTATGCCACCTCCACCGTGTCGTGACTTGGATCCTGGAGAGCAATCGAGGAGTATGCGCCCGGCGACCCGCGGAAGCTAACCCCGCCTAAGCCGAAAAGGCCGCCGGATGCCGCGCCGGCCGGCTGACTGGCAGGGATGACGGTCCAACCCGAACTGGCGATCTCCAAGCCGCGATGGGAATACCAGGCCCATGGCTTTCCAATCAACGTGAAGCCATGACCCGCATTCCCGAACTGCTCCTGTAGCGTGCTGCGCATATCCGCGGTAATCAGGTCGGCGGTCGTGGGCGAGTCGCCGTAATGCAGAATCCGGGTAATGCTCCCGTCCTTCTTATCCTGCGTCGCTGAGAGGGAGGCGTAAAAATGATCGAGAGCGCCTCCTGCATCCGTCAGCGGATAGAGATTTGCAGTAGTCAAGGCGGAGCCGGGCCGCAGCCGGGCCATCTCTTCCGTGAGCGGGGTCGCCGTTGCTTTGGAAGTGAATTCGGCTACTCTCCCCAGGCGGCTCCAGTTGACAATTTTGTAGTTCTGAAATGCGGGAACCAGATCCGGGATAGCAGCGATGGCGAGGAAGGCGGCAATCGCGGCAGCAGCTTTCTGGGGCAGTAAACGCATCGTCAGAACTTTGTGTAAATGAACGGGGCGCTCCCCGTACCAGCGACATGTTGAATGCCCAGCAGCAGAGAGGCCATGGCGGCCGCCTGCACCAGCGCCGGCGCATCCACATATACCTGGAGGGCTCGCTGGTAGAGACCCTTCGGCACATAATGCAATACGAGCGCCAGCACCAGGACCAGGGCCACGGGTCCGGAAATATTGGCGGTGGAAAAGGTCAGCGATCCAATTTGCCGCAAAATGACCAGCGCCGCCTCAAGCGAAGGCGCACGGAAGAAAATCCAGGCAAAGCAGACGAACTGAGCGGTGATCAAAATGCGCAGGGCCCGGGCCCAGGGGGAGGCGATCGGCGTGGGATTGCCTCGATAGACTTGGATGGCGCGCGTAACGGCCAGGCCGATGCCATGCAAAAGTCCCCAGATGACAAACGTCCAGCTTGCCCCATGCCACAGCCCACCTAACAGCATTGTGATTACGAGGTTGCCATAAGTGAATATTTTATATTTGGAGCGCAATCCCGGCAGCGAGAAGTAGAGATAGTCGCGCAGCCAGTTCGAAAGCGAGATGTGCCAGCGCCGCCAAAAATCGGCGATGCTTTCGGCTGCGTACGGCATGTTGAAATTGACCGGAAGACTGAAGCCGAGCAGCAAAGCCGACCCGATTGCGATGTCGCTGTAGCCGGAAAAGTCATAGTACAATTGCAGCGCATAACCATAAACTCCGGTCAGGACTTCAAAGCCCGAGTACAGCTTCGGCACGTCAAAAATGCGGTTCACAAGATTGTCGGCAAGGTAGTCGGCGATGAGGAGCTTCTTCGCCAGACCAAGGCCAATCAGAAAAAAGGCCTTACCGCTTTGCGAAGGCGTCAGCGCCTTGTCCTTGCGTTCCAACTGGGGCAGCAGTTGCGAAACGCGGGTGATGGGCCCGGCCAAAGTGGTGGGAAAAAACGCTACCGCGGATAAGTAGGCCAAAAGGCTGGGAGTTGCCTTGGCATCGCGCCGGTACACGTCGAGTGTGTAGCTCAGTGCCTGGAACGTATAAAAGGAGATGCCTAGCGGCAGAGTCCAATGCCAGTTGGGCATCGCTTGAGCCAGGTACTTGAAGGCTGCCAGGATTCCCACATTCAAAAGCACGCTCAACGTGATCAGCACGCGCCGCACTCGGGGCCGCGTCGACTGTTCGAGCCCGAGTCCGATCAGAAAATCACAAGTGGAAGCGGCGGGGATTAAAACGAGGTAGGCGATATCCCACTTCAGGTAGAAAAAATAGTTCGCAAAGAGGAGAAGCGCCAAGCTGGCGGCGCGGAAACGCACGACCGGCCAGTAGACAAAAAAAATAGCGATTAAAAAGACGAAATACGAGGAGGAGAACAGCAGCATCGGCGCCTGTCAGGGAAGTCCATTGTAACATTGGACTTCCCCGGGGCAGGGACAGGATATTTTTAGCGGGCGGCGAGAAGAGCCCGCAAATGGCGGGCACGCTCGGGCGATCGCAATTGCCGGAGCGCCTTGGCTTCAATCTGCCGGATCCGTTCGCGGGTCACGTCGAACTCCTGGCCGATCTCCTCCAGTGTGTGCTCCCGCTCGCAACCGATACCAAAGCGCAAGCGGATCACCTTCTCTTCCTTGGGCGATAGGGTCTTTAAAATATTGGCGGTCTCGTCGCGGACATTCGAATCGATCACCGCGTCCACGGGAGAGCCCACCCAGCGATCTTCGATCAGATCGCCCAATGCAGACTCGCCATCCCGGCCCACCGGCGTCTCCAGGGAGACGGGATCTCGGGAAATGGTCTTCAATTTCTGGACCTTCTCCACGGGGATGTCCATGCGGCGGCTGATCTCGTCGTTGGTCGGCACACGCCCCAACTCTTTTTCGAGCTCGCGGGTAGCCCGCAGAAACTTATTCATGCTCTCGTTCATGTGAACGGGAATGCGAATGGTACGCGATTGGTCGGCAATCGCGCGGGTAATGGCCTGGCGGATCCACCAGGTAGCGTAGGTGGAAAATTTGTAGCCGCGGCGATATTCAAATTTGTCGGCGGCGCGCATCAATCCGATGTTGCCCTCCTGGATCAGATCCAGAAGATGCAGGCCGCGATTGACGTATTTTTTTGCTACCGACACAACAAGCCGGAGATTGGCTTCTACCAGATCCTTCTTAGCACGCTCTGCCTCGGCCTCACCGTGCCGAATGACGCGAATGGTGTGCTTAAGTTCCGACAGGCTCGCGCCCGCCATGAGTTCGCGCTTGCGGATTTCACGCTTCAGTTCCCGGACGCGGCTTTGCAGCGCGGGAGACTGGCGGTCTTCCAGGCGGTTCAGCTCGGTGTCCAGGTGATTTAGCTCGTCGATGGCGCGCTCGAGCTCTTTGCCAAACTGCTTCCAACGGACATTCAGAAACGCGATTTTCCGGATCGCGCGCGACGTCTCGACCCGGCTGCGGGCAAACTTGCCCAAGGCCCGTTTTCGGAGCTTCTTGTTGGCGGTGGTTACCGTGGTGGCTTTGTCAGAGAGCTGCTGCTGCTTTTTGAATACCGCGATTACATCGCAGAACGCTTGGCGTGCTTCGGCTCGACGTTTATTATCGGCCGCGCTGCCCTCTTCAATGTCCACTCCGCCAAGATCAACGAAAGCGTCCAGCTCTTCCGCGCCTTTCTTGATCTGCTCGGCCATCTCCACGATCTGCATCTGGATCAGCGGCGACCGGCTGATCGACTTCTGCATGCGGAGCTTACCGCGCTCCATCTTACGGGCGAGAGTCACCTCGCCATCACGGGTCAGCAGCGGGACCGCACCCATCTCGCGCAGGTAGACGCGAACCGGGTCATCGGTGTAGATTGACTCTTCAACTTGTTGAGTAGCCTGAGGATCTTCGCCGTCCTGAACCTCTTCCGGATGGAAGAAATTGGCTTCCTCGTCAAAAGGAATACCCAAAGGTTCGGTACTGTCGCCTATAAATTGGTCTTCAAACTGGTCCATTCAGACTCACCTCCCCAAGATGTTGGAAACTAA
>DATLBY010000433.1:0-8406 GCA_035526665.1 Bryobacteraceae bacterium | reverse complement strand
CTCGTTGTTTTGGATGCTACGGATTATGCGTCCTATTCCAATATTGCAAGCGCCATCATGTATGCCGCGGACCACGGCGTACGCATCATTAGCATCAGCATCGCCGGCTCCAGCCCGTCGAGCGCTCTGCAGAGCGCGGTGGATTACGCCTGGAATAAAGGCGCCATCGTGATTGCTGCCGCCGGCAATAGTGCAACTTCCATTCCGTACTATCCGGCTGCCTGTGACAAAGTAATCGCGGTCAGCGCGACCGATGGCAATGATGCCCTCGCGTCCTTTTCGAATTATGGCACGTGGATCGATATAGCCGCGCCTGGGACGATGATCTACACCACGACCAACGGAGGCGGCTATGGATACTGGCAGGGCACGTCATTTTCGGCCCCGATTGTCTCCTCCGTCGCATCTCTCATTTTGTCGATCCGTCCCACAATCACTAATAGCGTCCTGGTCAATACGCTGTTGAACAGCGCGGATGATATCGGGACTGCGGGATACGATTCCTCCTTCGGCTGGGGCCGGGTGAACGCCTACAAGGCTGCGGTCGCGGCCAACGGCATTGCGGGGGCGGACGCGACCCCGCCCTCAGTTACCATCAGTAACCCGCCTTCCGGCAGCATTCTCTCGGGTGGGGTTTCAATCCAGGGCACGGCATCGGACAATATCGGCGTCAGCAAAATTGAGCTTTATGTGGATGGACTGCTGTCGGGCACCGTCACAGCCTCGCCCTATTCATTCTTTTGGAACAGCGGAGCGGTGCCAAACGGGTCTCACTCGCTGATGGTGAAAGCGTACGACGCGGCGGGGAACAACGCTTCGGCCTCCGTTAGCATATCGACGAGCAATGTGCTGGTCCATACTGCTGCGCCTCCGCCGACGGTCACCATCACATCGCCCACCTCCGGTTCAAAGGTAGTGGGTAAGACCACCGTCGGTGTGTCGGCATCGTCAAGCATTGGGGTGGCGCAGGTCTCCATTTATGTCGATAACGTCCTGATGTATACGGCCGCCGCCGGCCCGTACAGCTACGATTGGAATGCCGGTAAAGCCGGCAAGAGTTCCCATGTGATCACCGCTACAGCTTGGGATCTGAATGGGAGCATGTCATCTACGTCAGTGACGGTGAAGTAGGGAATTCCGGGCAGGTCAAAAAAAAAAACTGCGCTACGGACGCCGTCCGTAGCGCAGTTTAGATTTAATGACACGTTTAGTGTTAAGCAACTACTTTGCGGCGGAATCCAACAGCTAATAAACCTGCTCCCAACATCAGGAAGGTGGCTGGTTCCGGCACGGGTGAACCTACACCTCCACCGCCTATCGGAGATAGGGCTCCTACCCGAACCTGTTTCATATCCGAGTAGCCCAATCCACCTGATAACGTGACGCTTTGGATGGATTCGCCGTCGCTTGCCGTCAAATAGAAGCGATTTTCACCATTTGCCAGTGTCGTCGTGAAACTGAGATTTTCGGCTCCAAGCGGGCCCGCGCCGATGGTGTTTACAGTCAATACGCTACCGGCAGGTTTGGTGGCCCCCGTTAGTTCCGGATTGAACTCAATTAGGGTAAATGAATACCCGGGAATGCTAAAAGTGAGTGGAGAATTAAGGACTGCGTCGAGCGAATCGACTTTGGCCTGTCCACCCTGCGCGGTAAGGGTCTCTGTAGAAGTGAAATTGGTGGTCTGGCCGTTTACGGTGCCCAAAACGGTTAGCCCCGTTTGAACGCCGGATCCGTTGGTAAGCACGTTGCTGAGGCCGCCCCCCGCATTGCCAACCGTTAAGATTACTGTTGCATGGGCCATATTCGCAGCGAGCGCGAGCAGGGCAAGATATTTGATTTTCATTATAGTCCTCCGGATTTTTTTTCTATTCTCTCCGGTGTTCCCGGAGTACTTCCTAAGTAGTTTACCTTAGAAGAGATCTAAGGTCCAAGACCTATACGGTTAGCCGCCCTGTACGTTTAAAGGCCAGGGCTGCCAGAGCGCTACCGAGCATGACCCACGTGGACGGCTCCGGAACTTCACCTCCAGCCCCACCTCCCCCACCCGGAACGCCTGTAATGTTTCGTCCTTCCGTCGTTCCGAACGAAAAGGTCGCGCTATTTACCGTGCTGTTAACGGTAAGACCAGTGATCGCAAGGGTAAACGTTGCAACACGGTAGTCGAATGGATTATGCGGGCCGTTACCTGCGATGCTTCCGTTCGCATTTGAGTAAGTATTTGTGCCAGAGTTAGGCCCGCCGATTAGGAGGTGCTCCGGGCCCAGTCCACCTGTGCACAGAACGCACAAGCGCAGTCCGCCGTTCGTATTCGTCTCGAGAGCCCAACCCGTCGTGCCCGAGCCCGAAATCGCATAAGTTCCGTTAGTGGCAATGTCTACATACGTCGTGGAGCTGGAAGTTAGAGACCCGGCAGTCTGGCCAGTACTGAAGGTGAATGCGAGATCGCTTAAAGCCTGGATTACGCTCGTGGGATTAGTCTGCAGGTTTTCAACCGTAACGGTGAGCGAGTTCAAGCCCGTGGTAAATGTTGCAGTGACGTTTTCCGGTAGTCCGTCGAGGGTACTGCCAGTTGGAGTTACGTAGGTGATTGTCGCGCCGCTTGCAACAAACGCGAACAGAGACAACCCGACAATTTTAATCGTTTTCATACAATTCTTCCCTTTTTAAAGCAATGCTAAGAAGACCTTACTTATTACTAAGTAATTTCCCTTAATTAGTCCTAGAAAACCTTAGCCTATCAGTAATGTAACTATTTGAAAATACGGCACTTAGTGTACAAACTAAGGTACTAGAACGGAGCTAGCGCTCGTACTGTTTTGTGACGCCACTCACAGAGCGCGGGTGGTTGCATCCGGCACCGCTTGGCGCACATCTATCCGTCTATGGGCGCTTCGATCCGGGGTATTCATCACATAACTGCCATCGCATCAGGCCCACAGCCGAATCTCGACTTCTATACCGGATTTCTGGGGCTCAGGCTGGTGAAAAAGACTGTTAATTTCGATGATCCCGGCAGCTACCACCTGTATTACGGAGATCAGGCGGGTGCCCCGGGGACGATTCTGACCTTTTTTCCATGGCCGGGAGCCCGCCGCGGCAAGCAAGGGACAGGCCAGGTGACCGCCACCGCGTTCGCCGTGCCCCAAAACTCGCTGGATTACTGGGACCAGCGCGCCAATGAACGCCTGGTCGCGGCCACACGCGAGTCCGTCCGGTTTGGCGAAGAGGTACTGACTTTTGCGGACCCCGACGGCATGCCACTGGAGTTGATCGCTGCTGCCGTCAATCCTGGCATTGCCATCCAGGGCACCACGGTAGAGTCACAGCACGCCATTGCAGGCTTTCATGCAGCCGCCATTCAAGTGAAGGATGTAAAGGCTACCGCGGGCCTCCTCACGGGATTGATGGGCTTCGAGCTCACGAAGCGCGATAGCAACCGCTTTCGCTACGAAGTAGCTAACGGAGGTCCCGGCGCCGCAATCGATCTAATTGAAACTCCCGGCGCGGCGCGCGGACTCGGAGGTGCCGGGACGGTCCACCACATAGCATGGCGCACTCCGGATGACGAGCAGCAACGGGAATGGCTGCGCCAGCTTGCGGCGGCCGGCTACCAGGTCAGCCCCATCATGGATCGGCAGTATTTCCACTCCATCTATTTCCGGGAACCGGGCGGCGTACTGTTTGAGATCGCGACGGATCCTCCGGGGTTCACACTCGACGAGCCGCTGCAGGAGTTGGGCGAAAAGCTGATGCTGCCTCCCTGGATGGAGCCGATGCGGGCGCGGATCGAGCAGGCCCTGCCACCGCTAAAACACTTGGCAGGAGTCTGATCCACGCTACACTGACTTCGATGGCGGGTTCGCTGAAAGCCACAACGCCGGCAGAGAATCTACTCCAATCCAAATGGGTGCGCGAGCTGATGCAGTGGTTCACCCGCGAGCGCCAATGGATTAATGAGCAGCATTTGCAGGTCTGCCGTATTCCTGCTCTTACTTTCCTGGAGCAGAAGCGTGCCGAATGGATGGTGGCGCAGTTTAAGTCATTGGGCTGGGAAGCTCGCCTCGATCGCGGTGGCAATGTGATCGCCCAGCTCGATGCGAAACCGCAGCCGGCGAGCTTTGTGGCCCTCACCGCGCACCTGGACACAGTGCTTGCGCCGCGGAAAGCCGAAGAGATCGGCGTGGCGGCCGACGGCACGTTTACCGGACCTGGCGTAGCCGACAACGGCGCAGGCCTGGCCGCTCTGCTCGCGATGGCTCGTGCCCTCAAATCCATCCCCGAACTGGAGCCGCAGCTCCGCAAACTGCTGCTAATTGCCAACGTGGGAGAGGAGGGCGAAGGAAACCTAAGCGGCATGCGGTTTCTCTGCCGGCAATCCTCCCTAGGCAAACAGATCAGATCCTTCCTGGTAATGGATGGCCCGGCGATCGACCATATCACCTGCCAGGCGTTGGCCAGCCGCCGCTTTGAGATATCTTTCAGCGGCGCAGGAGGCCACAGCTGGAGTGATTTCGGAGTCGGCAATCCCGTTCACGCGCTGAGCCGCGCAATTGCCCTATTCACCGAGCATGTGGCGGAAGTAGGACCTGCTTCCTCGCCCCGGACCTCGTTCAACTTTGGAATTATAGACGGTGGTTCGAGCATCAATTCGATTCCCACCGGTGCGCGGACCAAGGTAGACATACGCTCGGAGAGCGGGACACGGATTGCGGAGCTTGCGGACGTGCTCACAGCGTGCGTGGAGCGAAGCCAGCAAGTGGAGAACGAACGATCTTCAGGGGGCCGGGTAGCGGCGAAAATCAAAGAGATCGGGTCGCGTCCGGGGGGCGGACTGGCGCCCGGCGCATCCATTCTCAATCACGTCCGGGCAGTGGACGCACTCCTGGCAATCCGATCCCACCTAGACTGCGCCTCCACCGATGCCAACATCCCGCTCTCCATGAACATCCCGGCCATTTCTATCGGCGCCGGCGGACGCGGGGGCGGCGCTCATACTCCGTCCGAGTGGTTCCACCCGGAGGGCCGCGAGGTAGGCTTACGGAGAATCCTGTTGACCCTGCTGCTCCTGCTGGCCGAGGAATGAAGCGCGCCGATCTTGCGCTGGCGTCAATCTGCCTCATCTGGGGAGCCACTTTCGTCCTGGTCAAATCCGCACTGGACCATGTCTCGGCCCTGCTTTTTCTGACGCTCCGCTTCAGTATTGCAGCCCTGGTTTTGAGTCTCGTTTTCGGGTTCGCCGGAAGCCTGCGCCTCAAGCTCACCCGGGATCACTGGATGGGAGCCATGATTCCAGGCGCGTTGCTTTTCAGCGGCTACGTCCTGCAGACATTTGGCCTCAAATACACCACACCGGGTAAGTCCGGCTTCCTTACCGGACTGTATGTCGTCCTGGTTCCGGTATTTTCGGCTGCCGGCTACCGCTTGCGTCCGCACATCTCCGAATTGATCGGTGTGGCGCTGGCGATGGCCGGCATGGCATTAATCGGTTTTCCGGAGGAGGGCTTCCACTTCAACCGGGGCGACCTTTTGACTGTGGGCTGCGCGGTCGTCTATGCGTGCCACATTTTAGTGCTGGGCCACTACGCACGAAAACTCCGGTATGAATGGCTGGCGGTCGGCCAACTGGCAACGGGCGCTTTGCTGGGCGGCGCGACCTTTTGGTGGACCGAGCGCCCTTATGTATCATGGAACCGTGACACCATTCTGGCCGTGGTGATTACGTCCGTGTTCGCGACCGCTTTCGCGTTCGCTGTGCAGAGTTGGGCTCAAAGCCGCACTACCCCCACTCGTACAGCCCTGATATTCGCGTTGGAACCCGTGTTCGCCCTTCTTACGTCATATATAGTGATGAACGAAGTGCTATCCGGCCGGGCGCTCACAGGCGCCGCTCTCATCCTCGGCGGGATCGTATTCGTCGAAATAAAGCCGGTTGGAACTTGAAACGGCCGGCGACCGTATTACATCCACTTCATGGATAGCGCCGTTTTCTAAATTGAACATTAGGAAGGTCACTCGTACCATGGGTTTCTTTGACAAAATGAAGCAGCAGAAACTGCTTTCGCTCAGTCTTCTGATCTTTACACTCTCGATTGGTATCGTGATCGGGACACTCGTGAACACGGGTGTGGGCGCCAAGACACAAACGCCGGCCCCGGATGCTACTCCCCTGGTGATCCCGAGCGCATCTCAGATGTCCAGCGAATTTTCCAAGCTCGCGAAGCGTCTGGAACCCTCGGTTGTGAATATCAGCACCGATTACACGCCGAAACAGACCACGGCCAGCCGGAATAATCGCCGGCCCACTCCGGATGCCGACGAGGAATCCGACGAGGACGCGATGGATCTGTTCCGGCGGTTCTTCCGGAATGGCCCCGGCGGTGGGAATGGGGCAGCACCGCCCAATCTTCCTCCCCGAGCCTTCCGTCGTGAAGCGACGGGATCCGGATTCATCGTGGACAAAAACGGCTACATTCTCACCAACAACCACGTGGTGGAAAAGGCCGATCACATCAAAGTGAAAATGCCGCATGACCAGACCGAATATCGCGCCAAATTGATTGGCGTGGATATCGAGACGGATCTCGCCATTATCAAAATCGACGCCGGTAAGCCGTTGATTCCAACGCGCATCGGGAACTCTGACGCCGTCCAGGTGGGCGATTGGGCCGTTGCGATCGGCTCTCCCTTTGGTCTGGAAGCCACGGTCACCGCCGGCATTGTCAGCGCCACCGGCCGTGACGTTCCAGGCGCCCAGCAATTCCAGCATTTCATTCAGACGGATGCGGCCATCAATCCCGGCAACAGCGGCGGACCGCTGCTGAATATCAACGGAGAAGTTATTGGTATCAATACCGCTATCGCTACTCAGAGCGGGGGATATCAGGGGATCGGATTCGCTTTACCGGTCAACACCGCCGTTGCCGTCTACAACTCGATCATTCGCACGGGGAAGATGTCGCGCGGCTCCATCGGTATCCAATTCAATAAATACGAGAAATCTCCGCAGCTCCTCAAGGCACTGGGATTGAAGGAGGGCGTTGTGGTGGAGAAGGTGACTCCCGGCGGACCGGCTGAGAAGTCCGGCATGAAGGCCGAGGACGTGATTGTTGCGTTCAACGGCAAATCGGTGAAGGATGGCGATGACCTGGTGTCCCGAGTCGCCCAATCGCCGGTAGGCTCGACCGCTACCGCCACGGTGGATCGCGCCGGCAAGAAGCTGGACCTGAAACTAACCATCGCCGATCGCGAGGAGCAATTGCTGGCCACCGACGATCCGCGCTATAGCCGCCGCGATAAGGAGGAGGAGCCCGGCAAGGCCGATGCCAAAGAAGCCAAGTTCGGTATCTCGATCCGCAACCTGACGCAGGCCGAGCGGGAGGCCGCCGGCATGGAAGACAAGCGGGGCGTGGTCGTCACACAAGTACAGGAGAACTCTTTTGCCGATGAGATTGGCTTGCAGGAGCGGGACTTGGTTGTCTCGATCAACCGGCAGCCGGTGGCGTCTGTGGATGATGTCCGGAAGGTGCAAACCACTCTCAAAGTAGGAGATGCCGTCGCTTTCCGTGTCATGAGACCCAGCCCCGCCGGGCCCAACCTTCCGGGTGGAGGGCGCAGCGGCCGGGGAGGCACCCCACAGTTTAACAGCTTCTATTTATCGGGCACGCTCACCGCAAACCCGTAAGTCAAGCAGAGATCCGCGGCGCCAGCCGGGTGGTTTGGCGCCGCGTATTCCATTTTTGGTAGAATTCTAACCAGTGAGCTACAAACTTACCGCCTTCTTCGTCCTTTTCTGCTTTGTAGCGGCCGAAGCAGCCAACGCCCATAAAAAAGCCCTAAGTTCGTCTGTTCATCCCACAACCAGGAAAGCCGGAGCTTCCAACGCGAAGAAAGCCGGAGTATCGAAAACGCCAGGTAAAACGGCCGCGAGGCGGCAGGCCGCCACCACGGCGAGCCGTCGCCGGGGAATGAAGGCCGCTCCTCAGGCACTTGCCCGCGCTCGCCGGCCCTCCTATGCACAGCAAGCTCCCACCCAGGAACGGTACACAGAGATTCAACAGGCGCTTGCGGCCAAAGGCTACTACTCCGGACCGGTAAACGGGATGTGGGGGACAGAATCGACAGCAGCCCTCAAGAAATTCCAACAGGACCAAAACCTTACTCCGGACGGGAAGTTGGGTGCATTGTCCATCATCGCCCTTGGGCTTGGACCGAAACGGCAGCCCGGCGGCGATCTGGCCAGCAAACCTTTACCCCCGCAATGATCATTGGCGTTCCGAGGGAGATCAAGGACCACGAGGCCAGAGTCGGCCTGGTCCCCAGCGGAGCAGCCGCGCTCGTGGAAAGTGGACATAAGGTGTTGGTTCAGGCGGGCGCCGGGGCTGGCAGTTCACTGCTGGATTCCGAATA
>DATLBY010000432.1:0-15614 GCA_035526665.1 Bryobacteraceae bacterium | reverse complement strand
GGTAGAAATCACTGGTGTCCGGGTCTTTTCCAAAACAGATGTGATCTACATCGATATCGGTTCGGGACGGGCCGATGTAATTCAGATTCACGACAGTCTGAACCGGAACAGCCTGGCGTTCGAAGAGCCCTACAAATTCTGCCCTCACATTACGCTCGCCCAAGCTATCCCTCCTGACCAGCTGTCAGGCTGTGTGGAACTGGCGAGACGCCGGTGGGAAGAGTGGGCGGGGCCGAAGTCCTATGTGATCGATACCCTCACTTTGGTGCAAAATACGATGGGTAATAACTGGATCAATCTGACTTCCTGTGAACTGGCCGAACCTGCGATTCGAGTCTAAACCGTTTTCAGAGCCGGTAAAGCATCCCGTAAACTACTACACCGGTAACGCTTACATACAGCCAGATCGGGAAAGTCCAGCGGGCGATATTCCGGTGGCGGATAAAGTCGCCCTTCCAGGCCCTGTACAACGTCACGGACGCCAGAATCGGGACTGCCGACGCCAAAATTGTATGGCTGGCAAGAATGATCAGATACAGTGTGCGGATCCATCCCGTCCTCTGAAACCGGACCGAACCTACGTTGTAGTGATAGACCAGATACGAGATCAGAAAGACGATGGAAACGCCGAAGGCCGCCCCCATGACCCGCCGGTGCGCTGCAATTTTCCTGCGCCGGATCAGAGTGTAGCCCAGAATCAGGAGCAGTGCTGCCGTCGCGTTTAGAGTCGCATTCAGTGCGGGCAGATCGTGAACGGAAATCAAGTATTATCCTTGCGGAGATCTTTGATATCGGTAATAATTTTTGCGAGGTGCGCGGGATCCGAACTGTCATAGAATCCGCGGATGCGTGCCTTCCGGTCAACCAGCACAAAGCGAGTGCTGTGCTCCAGCTTGCCGTCCACGTTGCCCAGCATGAAGGCATCGCGGCAGAGGGTCTGCAGCTCCGCGACGCTTCCTGTCAGAAAACTCCAGGTAGCAGGGTTCGCCGCATACCTCCTGGCGTATTCAGCCATCACTTCAGGCGTGTCGCGCGCCGGGTCTACCGTGAACGAAATTAGTTGCAGGTCGGAAACGCCGGAGAACTGCTCGCTGACGGTTTTCATCTGACGGCTCATCCGCGGACACGGGCCGGCGCAGTTGGTGAAGATAAAATCCGCCACCCAAATTCGTCCATCCAGCCGTTCTTTACTGGAAAACCGGTTTCCCGACTGGTCGACCAGGTTAAACTCGGGAATTACACCCAAGGTTGGCAGCGGCGTAGGTTTGGCGCAGCCGCCCAAGCCTACTGCCATCAAAGCAGCCAGCAATGCGGTTCCCTTATTGGGTCGAATCGCAGCCATTAAACGTGAGGACGGTCACCCAGCATCAGGCAGTACAAAACGGGAAGGTAGATGATGGACGCCAGCAGAACCCGCCGGGCATACATGCGCGTTCGGTTCTTTGCAATTGAAAAGCCGGCGTAGCAGTACATCACTCCCAGAATCAAAGCGCCCGCCAGATAAATGTTTCCCGTCATGCCCAAATACCGCGGCAGCATGCTGACCGGCACCAGCAGTATCGAATACAGCAAAATCTGACGTACCGTGGAATCGCCATTCTGATCGACCACCGGTAGCATCTTGATCCCTGCCCTGGAATAATCCTCGCGGTACATCCAGGCGATCGCGTAGAAATGCGGGAATTGCCACAGGAATAGAATGGCAAACAGCGCCCAGGCCTCCAACGTGATTGCTCCGCGAGCGGCCGCATAGCCGATCATGGGGGGCATCGCTCCGGGGATCGCTCCCAGCGTGGTGGAATGCGGAGTCACACGCTTCAACGGGGTATAGATAAACAGGTAGGTCGCCAGCGTAAACAGCCCCAGCAGCGCAGTCAGGGGATTGGCTCCCAGCCAAAGCTCCAAAAATCCCGCCAGCGACAGCAGCGTCGCAAAAATCAGGGCATTGCGCGGCGAAATGCGGTGCGCCGGAATAGGACGGTCCTCCGTCCGCTGCATTTTGCTGTCGCTTTCGTACTCCCACCATTGATTCAGCCCGGCCGTTCCCGATGCAATCAGGCCAGTCCCGATCACGCTGTGCAGCAGGACCGTCCAGGTCCAGCCATCACGCGCCCCGAAAAAATAGCCCACACCCGTGCTCATCAGGATCAGCCAGGTAATCCGTGGCTTAGTAAGCGCTATGTAATCCGCAACCATGTTCAGGATGCCGTCCGGAATTCAGGCGAGCTGACATCCCGCTCGCGGCTACGGACATTTCGGAAGACCTGCACGGTGATGGCGGCGCTGGCCGCCATTGTCAGAGCGCCGGTGGCGACGTGAAAGACCGTCAACACCACCGCTGCCAGCGACGGGGCGACCGCGTTCAGCACTGTCAGGCGCGCCATGTAAGCGGCAATTCCCAGTAGCACCTGAAGGAACGTAATCCCAATCAAAACCCAGGCGCTCCGCCGCAAAATGGAGTGGCTGCCATATTGTGTCAGCACAAAAGCACACAACAAAAGGAGGAGAGCCGTAACCAGCATGGCGCCCAGAATGTGAGGCGTCACTCCGAAGGCGCGATGCCGGAATCCCGCACCCAAAGCCACCTGCGCCAGGACAGCCAGCGAGGTTAACAAAGATACAAATCGCAGCGAGGGCCAGCCGGTATCCTGTACGTACACCGGTCCATTACGCCACGCCGGGGAGGTGAACATCGCGATAACCACGGTGAGCGAAAAGAAAAGCTGCGCCAGGCACGCATGGGCGATACTAACCGGCTTGGGAAGCAGGTAGCGCACCGTCAAGCCGCCCAGCAGACCCTGCAGAATTACCGCCGCAAGCGCCAGCCATCCCAGCTTTCGCATCCACGGACGATCGTCCGCCCGCCATAACCAAATAGCCAAAATGATGGTCAAAAATCCAACGGCGCTCGCGACCATGCGGTGTCCGTGTTCAAAGAACACTCCGCCCTTCATCTCGGGCATGACCTGACCGTATGAGAGCGGCCAGTCAGGAACCGACAGGCCTGCTTGATTACTTGTAACCGACGCGCCCGCTATTACCAGGAAGAGAGTGCACACCGCCAGCAGAACAGCGTAGCGGTGCAGCCAGAGGTTGCCCATCTGGTATCTATTATCTCATGATAGGTAATGAAATCCGGCAGATACGGAGGCGACCGTTTGGGCTTGTTGCCCTCAAGGGCTCTAATCGGATACCTTGGTTAATTCCATCCAAATGGCAAATTCAACCCCCATCACAGTCGCCCACGGCGACGGCATCGGCCCCGAAATCATGGAGGCTACCCTCCACATCCTGAAAGAAGCAGGCGCGCGTCTCGAGATTGAGACCATTGAGATTGGAGAAAAGGTCTACTTGAGCGGCAATAGCGCGGGCATCGCGCCCAGCGCCTGGGAATCGCTGCGCCGTACAAAAATCTTTCTCAAAGCGCCGATTACTACTCCGCAGGGCGGCGGCTTCAAAAGCCTGAATGTCACCACCCGCAAGATGCTCGGCCTGTATGCCAATGTCCGCCCCTGCGTCGCTTATCATCCTTACGTCGATACCAAGCATCCGCAAATGGATGTGGTCATCGTGCGCGAAAACGAAGAGGATGTCTACGGCGGCATCGAGCATCGCCAGAGCGCCGATACCACGCAGTGCCTGAAACTGATCAGCCGCGGCGGCTGCGAGCGGATTGTCCGCTACGCCTTCGAGTATGCCCGCCGCAACAACCGCAAGAAGGTGACGGCGTTCACCAAAGACAACATCATGAAGATCACCGATGGCCTGTTTCACAAGGTCTTCGATGAGGTCGCCGCCGAATACACCGACATTACCAATGAACACTGGATCGTAGATATCGGCGCCGCGAAGCTGGCCGATACGCCGGAGGCCTTCGACGTGGTCGTCATGCCGAACCTCTACGGCGATATTCTCTCGGACGTGGCGGCCCAGATCGCCGGCTCGGTCGGGCTGGCGGGTTCAGCAAACATTGGTCTCCTTTACGCCATGTTTGAAGCCATTCATGGCTCCGCACCCAGGCGCGCTAATCAAAATCTTGCTAATCCCTCCGGACTGCTCCTGGGTGGTGTCATGATGCTGGTCCACATCGGCCAGGAAGACATTGCACAGCGAGTCCATAATGCCTGGCTGCGCACGCTGGAAGACGGCATCCACACGTACGACATTTTCACGGAAGGTCTCAGCACGCAAAAAACCGGCACCAAAGAGTTCGCCCAGGCCGTGGTGGCGCGGCTTGGCCAGAATCCGCAAAAATTAAAAACAGTGGAATACAAGGCGCGTCCCAATCAGGAACAGAAGGTGCTGGCAGCGCGGGCGAAACCGCAGAAGGCGATGGTGGGCGCCGACGTGTTTATCGATTGGACTCAGGGCACGGCCGATGAACTGGGGGCGCAAATCGAGAAGCTGACCGCGGACGATTTGAAGCTGATCATGATAGACAACCGCGGAACCAAGGTCTACCCCGGGGGATTCCCGGAGACCGTGGTCGGCGATGTATGGCGCTGCCGTTTTATGAGCTCTAAGGAAAACGCGCCGGTCTCGCACGAACAGTTAATCCGGCTGCTGCAGCGGTTCAAGGACGGCGGTTTCGATTTCATCAAGTATGAAAGCCTCTGCACCTTCGATGGACAGGCGGGCTACTCTCTGGGACAGGGGCAATAGCAAATTAGCACCTCGCGCTCAAGTCCGCCGTTGGTCGCTGTCATCATGGGCAGCAAGTCCGATTGGGAAACCATGCGCCATGCTACTGAAATCCTCAGTCAGTTCGATGTGGCGCATGAAGCCTCTGTTGTATCCGCGCATCGAACGCCGCAATGGATGTCGGAGTTCTCCTCCAAGGCGGAGATGCGCGGCATTGAAGTGATCATCGCGGGCGCCGGCGGAGCCGCCCACTTGCCGGGGATGGTGGCGGCGCAGACGCTGGTTCCGGTGCTGGGAGTTCCTATCGAGAGCCAGGTTTTGAAAGGCATTGATTCCCTGCTCTCCATCGTGCAAATGCCGGGCGGCATCCCGGTCGGAACGCTGGCCATCGGCAAAGCGGGCGCGATCAACGCCGGACTGCTTGCCGTCGCCATCCTCGCCAACAGCCGCCCGCTGCTACGGGACAAGCTTCGCAAATTTCGACAGGAACAGACGGACAAGGTCCGCCAGGATTCACTCACTTAATGCGCACACGCGCTCCTTCTACCCGTCCCGTTATGCCCGGCGCCGCCATCGGCGTCCTTGGAAGCGGTCAGCTTGGCCGCATGCTCACCATCGCGGCGCGCCGCATGGGCTATCGCGTCCACACCTATTCGCCGGATGAAGATACTCCCACCGGGCAGGTCTCCGACGTCGAAATTATGGCGCCTTACGAAGATCTGGACCGGGTCCGGGAATTCGCCCGCGCGGTGAGCGTCGTCACCTTTGAGTTCGAAAATGTGCCGGCTTCCACCGCCGCCGCAGCCGCGGAGTTCGCTCCTGTCCGGCCCGCCGGGGAAGTGCTCCACACCACCCAGCACAGGCTGCGCGAAAAGTCGTTTCTCAGCAGCCATGGATTTCCCGTCACCCCCTACGCCCAGATCGACACCGTCAACGCGATTAAGAGCGCTTTGAAGAACCAGGGTTGCCCCGCCCTGCTGAAGACCGCCGATTTCGGCTACGACGGCAAGGGGCAGTTCTGGATTCGCAGCGTAGAGGATATTCCCGCTGCCTGGGAGGCGGTTGGGGGCAAGCAATCGGTGCTGGAGTGTTTTGTCGACTTCGACAAGGAGGTTTCAGTGATCGCGGCGCGCGGCGCCGACGGCTCCTTCGTTCACTATGGCGTGATCGAAAATGAGCACCGCGATCAAATTCTCGATATTTCTATTTGTCCGGCCAGACTGCCGGAGAAAACGGCCGCGCAGGCAGTTGAGATTGCCCGCGAAGTTCTCGATAAGCTCGGGGTGGTGGGCGTGCTTTGCGTCGAGTTTTTTGTGAGCCGCCGGGGCGATCTGCTGATTAATGAACTCGCGCCTCGCCCGCATAACTCCGGCCATCTCACCTTCGACGCCTGTGTCACCAGCCAGTTCGAACAGCAAGTGCGCGCAGTTTGCGGACTGCCGCTCGGCTCCCCCGTTCAGATGCAGCCGGCCGCCATGGCCAACCTGTTGGGCGATCTCTGGTCGGGCGGCGAACCGGATTGGCCCGCCGCCCTCGCAATTCCAGAGGTGAAGCTCCACCTGTACGGCAAGCTCGCACCTCGTCCTGGTAGAAAGATGGGACACCTGACCGCGCTAGGCGAAAATGCGGAGGAATCCGTGAGGCGCGCGCGGACCCTGCTCTCCCCTGGTAAAGCGTGAACTCCAAGGACGCTATCGGCTGGGCCAGTTCAGCGATCCTGCTGGCCACGATTGCCGTCCAGGACTACAAACAGTGGAAATCCGGCGAGAGCAGGGGCGTATCCAAATGGCTGTTTATCGGGAATATGGCGGCCTCAGTCGGATTCGCAGTCTACAGCTGGCTGCTTGAGAACCGCGTTTTTATCGTCACAAACTGCCTGATGATTTTAAGCGGCATCCTCGGCTATGCGATTCTATGGCGAAATAGGCGCCATGCCTCTAATCGGGAGAAGTCGTGATTTCCGGCGGATTCGCTTTCATCGTGAAGTAAAACGTCGAGCCTTTTCCCGGCTGCGAATCCACCCAGATTCGCCCGTCGTGCTTCTCAACAACGCGCTTGCAGATCGCTAGCCCGATTCCCACGCCGGCAATGTTCGCCGTGTGCAAGCGTTTAAAAACCCCAAAGATCTGATTGGCGTACCTCGGCTCAAATCCCATCCCATTGTCCTGCACCGAGAACAGCCACTCGGCGCCCTGCCTGACAGCGGACAAATGAATGCGCGGGGGCGCCTCACTGCGGTATTTTAGCGAATTTCCGATGAGGTTCTGGAACAGTTGGATTATCTGGACTCGATCGGCGGCAAGAGTCGGCAGAGGGTCGCTGGTTACCTCCGCCAGACTGGCCCGGATGGGAGTCTCGAGGTTCAACAACGCCCACTGCAAAGCATTGGAGAAATCTAGTGGCACGGGAGCGCTTTCCGCATTCACCAGACTCGAATAATGGAGTACCGAATCGATCAGTTCCTTCATCCGCATGCAGGCCGAAGAGATGTAATCGATGAATTGATCCGCCTCGACGTCTAGCTTGCCTTTATATTTCTTTGCGATCAACTGCGAGAAGCTGGTAATCACGCGCAGCGGTTCCTGCAGGTCATGGCTGGTGATGTAGGCAAACTGCTGGAGGTCGGAGTTCGTCCGCGCCAGCTCCGTCTTCTGGCGCATCAACAGGTCAATGGAGTTTTGCAGCTGCAATCGAACTTCATCCAGCGACCGCGCAAGGGCGCGCGCCTCATTCGCGTCTCTCCGGGCCGTGTTGGCATCGGCCATGCAGGCGAGCGCGGCCTGTTCGGATTTTAGTGACGGAACCAGCAGCGGAAGCATTAGAAGAACACGTTCCACACGGAGATAATCGGGCGAGCCGCCCAGGAGGGCCAGTACCGAGCCGTCGGGGGCCTGATGGCCCTGCACGACAGCTCTTTCAGCAGTGTCGGGAGATACCAGTTCGCACGAGTATTCGCCCTGCTGGCCGCATGCCTGCAGGAAAGCCTGCCACTCGCGTCCCTTGGGGAGTGTTTGCGGGAAGCCGGGGGCCGGTAAAAGGATTCCGAGCTCCTCGTCTCGGATAAAAATGATGACTTCGCTGCAATTTAAGAAAGACGTCAGTTCCGCGATCGCTTCTTTCCGGGTCGTCTGATACGCAACGCCGGTGAGAATCGGAACGATCGGCTCCGCATCGCTGCCCCTGGCTGTGGACAAACTCATCTCGGAATAACGCATACTACGGCCGTACAGTTGTGGAAGCCGCTGAATTGGCCTTCCGCTCTGGCGATCTGACCGTAGGTATTGCAGCCGGCAAACTCCGCGCCGCCGAGCCTTTTTTCCACTTCCGCGAGTTCCATGCCGAACTCGCTCCCCATCCGAAGCCGCGTCGCCGCGCAATCAAAAAATAGGGCTACTCCAGGCTCCTCCCCCTCCAATTGATCAAGCGCCGAACTGACGGCTGCCCCTGCCGCCGCTGCTGCTTCACCGTTGCTGGTGGCCATCAGGCATACCGTGGAATTGACTGGCACTTCGGCGGCGCAATCTACTGAATCCCCGTTTCCAACAGAGAGCGGCACCCGGAGCTTGTAACCCTCCTCGGTCTTCAGCCCGATGACATGATGTAAAAAAAATGGCAGCGGCTGGCCGCGTGCAAACGGTTCCGACAGTTTTTGCGCCAGTTCCTCGAACACCTCCGCCGCAGGCACAAAATTCATGCTCCGGACTGTCGCATCGGATGCGTCCGTGACACGCATGGGATCGGTAACAGGTCTCCAGCCATGGCTGACGCCGATTCCCAGGCGCTTCTTAGAAAGGATCTCCAACGCTACAGCGGCATCCGAGGCCACTTCCGTTCCACAGAATACAAACGTCTTGCTGAACTTGGCATCTTCCCCCGCGCCGCCTCCAAACAGCCGGTACTGTCCGGCGGTGGCTAGGGTGAAATTCTCCACAAAATCTTCGGCGTATCCGGCCAGCGCGTCGGTTAGCAGCAAGACTGCCCGGAAGCGGAAATCCGGTTGTGAATTGCCTGACATACCCCGCGCCAGCTCCATGGCCGCCGCATGGCGGTTGTTTTGCAGTCCCCTGGCCATCGCCGCGGTGAAGCGAATTTCGGACTCCGTGCAAAGGATTGCTATGGCAACCGCTGAAGAGTTTGCATCCTTGGTGTTCTTAAACTCACCCGCCGTGGAACATCCCACTATGGTCCGGGGGTGACATGTGTTCTGAATTGTTAGGAGTAGCGAATGATGGTCGTAGTGGGGGGAGGCGAAGAGGATTACCGTGTCCGGGGCGTCACCGGAAAGTTTACCTGTTATCTGCGCACTCAGATCGGCGCCGGCATCCCCACTCTGGCGGCGATCGGTACGAACCACTGCAAATTTTGTCATGAACTTCGAGCCCCGCTTTAGGGGTGGAAGTTGTTAGACAGTTTGACGCGCAAACAGTTACTCTTGATGCACTTTGACGCACCCGGACAGACCGTAATGAGCCCAGGAATAGCAGCTAGCGATTCGCTACTTCGCTCCTCTTGATCTGTTCGCGGCGCCGGCCTTTATCCAAGTTGGCCACTGCCCTGTCGCGCGCCGCCTGACCGATCTGGACCTTGTTGACGACCTGCACGGCGCCGGCGGATTTGGCCATGCGTGTGGCTATACCCTTATGTTGCATCACATCCGTCTTGCCGTCGATGTAGGCGATGCCTCCCTGCACTTTTACTTGAAATTTGTCAGCGGAGATCTTCGAGCGGCCAAATCGAGCCTTGATCTGCTGCTCAATCACAGCGTCGCTAAGCACCGGCCTGCTGGCTCCTGCCCGGGGCACGCCAGGCCGGCTGTGGCCTGGCGCAAGGGGTGGCTTGGAGTTGTCGGCCGCTGCCACGGAAAAAAGGATGCACAAAGCAAGGGCGGTTCGGGAGAGGGAGGTCATCAGGAGGTTCCTGCTCAATTAGTCCCTTCTCCAGAAATTCCTCTCACCCTTAAGAGGGGTGCCAAGCGGTATTCAGAAAGGTCCGCGCCTCCCCCGAGGCTCTGACTATTTGCACTTTGGCTTCGACGCCGCGCTTTTGGCGTAAGGAATCGTGCAGGGACGCCGTGGCCTCCAGCAGCAGCAGGGAACTGAAATTTCCCAAGGTACTGCCGGTGTACAGCCGCTGCAGGCCCGTTTTCATGGTTTCATACCAATCAAACCCAATTTCACAGGATTCCGCGCTTGGATACACGGCATCTTTCTCGATTTGCTGGCTAATCAAGGCGCACTGTAGTCCCAACTGAAGAAAGCCGTCCACGATCCGGCAATCCCCGGCGAGCAGTTTATCCACCTTTTTGTGCCACTTGCGGATGTGTTGGACGATCTCCTTGCTGTTCCGGCGCAGGTAGAGCTCGGCCGTTTCCTGATCTCCCGCCCTCAATAACTCTGAATGTGCGAAGGACAGCATCTCCGGCAGACCTTGTAATCCACTGCGGAAGAACGCATCGACCGAGCTATTCGAGAGCAGATCGTAGCTTAACTGCGTCCGAAGCTTGCCGGCGTACGCTTCGCTCGCTTTATAGAGGAGCATCGCCTGGGCCGTAAAGCTGTCCTGGTATCGAACCGGGGAATCAAAATAGGCGTAGGGGAGCCAGCGCCGCAGACACCGCTGCAGCCTGCGCGACATATGCGCGTAGGTGGGGAAATAACGCGCCGAGCGTTCCCTGGGAGCGTCCATCCAAACCGAGAGCACGTCGCTGGGCAGCCGGAGCGTCACGCGCGCATTTACCATCTCCCGTTCATCGCGCAGCCAACTGGAAAGATTCAACCCATAGGGACGAACCAGTTCGGCGACTTGCGCTGCTGTCCTATCCCGCTGATCGGTGAACGCCAGATGGAATGGGCGCGCTAAATCATTTTCCCGACGTCTCTTGGATTGCACTACGAGTCCCAGCGCCGCAATGGCAAGATCGGGCGGATGCAGGGGCGCGGCGGGCATTACCAGAACCTGTCCGGCGGAATTACAGGTGACCGTGGCGTCCACCAGCGTGTCAGATGCCTTCCTCCAATGAATTCTGTCCAGGTAAGGAAGATGCACTTCCACAGCGACCCTGTTGCCGCAAAAGTTCTTAAGCAAGGAATCCGCCGTGTGCGCGACATCCACCTTTCGCAGATTGCCCCGCCATATAGAGTCACCGTCTATCTGTCCGGGCAGCATCTCCAGGAACGGCAACTGCTCCTCGCGTTCCGTTGCGAGCGCCGTTAAGGAAGAGAAAAGTTGGATGCGGAGGGCGTCGCCGGCGGCCCGGAAAATCTTCGCGGCAAGGGTCCTTAGCTCGTCCCCGTTTCCGCCTTTATCCGGCAGCGTTGCAATGAAATCATTGATTTCAGAAGCATCAGGCTCCTCCACACGCATTTCGATTAGAACCTCAGGCGCGCTGGACCGGCTGAGGATCTGAAGACGGCCTGCGATTTGCATGTAGCCAAAATCTCCGATGATGCAAACGGCTACGCGCGCGGGCGCTGCCACGATTGTGCGGGCGCCGATCTCAGTCCGCACGGTCTGCATCGCGCTGCGCTGCAGCCAGAAGCAGCGCAGCTCATAAGGCACGCTCAGCCTCAGCATGAGGGGACCCTCAATAACGTGCTCCACGGTCATTTGCTTTTCGGGGACATCCAGTTGTTCGGGCATAGGGTTTTCTTCCGGTCTCAGTCTATGACCCGAACTGCTGAATTCCGGCCCTGCAACCACCCTTCGGGAGCCACGATTCGGCGCTAAGTGCAGCAGAGCACTCATCTATCCGCCTTCACAAAATTTATTTGCAAAGTCTGTGACTGGCTTTCGCGAGTGACGCCTGATTTTCCCGTGGGACTAAGCCGGTTGATACTATAGACGGCATGACGAGACGCACTTTTGTACCCTCCCTGGCCGGTTTGGCCCTCGCGGAGCTTGGGCACGCTGCCGACGAGCAGCCCGTTGTTCGGAAAGGCAAGTTGAAGCAATGCGTCACCCGAGGCGTCTTCGGAAAGGGCATGAGCTTCGAGGATATGTGCCGCCATGCTGCCCGGATGGGATGCAAGGGCTTTGATCTTGTCAATCCTCCCGACTGGCCGACGCTAAAAAAATACGGATTAGTACCGACCATGGTCTACAGCGGCGCTACCATCCCCGATGGTCTGAACCGGGTGGAAAATCATGCCAAAATCGAGCCGCTGATGAAGAAAGCGATCGACGACTGCGCCTCCATCGGAGCCCCCAACGTAATCACATTCTCCGGCAATCGCAAGGGACAGCCGGATGCGCAGGGAATGGAGAACTGCGTGCTTTTTTTGAACAAAATCAAGGCCTACGCCGAGGATAAAGGCGTCACTATTTGCATGGAGTTTCTGAACAGCAAGGTCAATCATCCCGATTATCAGTTTGATCACACGCCGTATGGCGTGGAGATCTGCAAACGGGTCAATTCACCTCGGGTCAAAATTCTTTACGACATGTATCACGTTCAAATCATGGACGGAGACATTATCCGGAATGTTCGCAACAACATCCAATGGATTGGCCATTTCCACACGGCAGGCAATCCCGGCCGGCATGAGATGGATGACACCCAGGAAATGAACTACAAGGGTATCGCAAAAGCCATCGCGGATCTGAATTTCACCGGCTATGTCGCGCATGAGTACTCACCCACGCGCGATCCGCTGAAATCATTGGAAGAAACACTGCAGATGTTCGACGTGTCCTAATAAACGCATGGATCGGACGCCCGCCAGCAGTGCCGATGACGATAGCTCCCAAACCCATACCGCCGAAGAGCCAAAGCCTGGAAGTTTCCTCCCGTTGCTCTCCTCCGAGCGGGAAGGACGGCGGCACCAAGGCCTTTTCCAGTGGCTCTTCGCGGGCGGACGGCTCGATTTTCACGCGGATCATGAAGTCAAAACGCATCCCTGGTATTTGGTCTTGTGGCTTACCGGCGTCGACTACTTCTCTACGCTGGGATATCAGCCTGGAATCGCGCTCCTTGCCGCGGGCGCACTGTCGCCCATAGCCACCGCCATTCTGATTGCGGTCACACTTTGCTGCGCTCTTCCTGTGTATGCGCAGGTGGCGGGCCGGTCGTTTGTGGGCCAGGGCTCCATCGCGATGTTGGAGAACCTGCTGGCAGGCTGGTGGGGACGCATTTTGGTACTGGTTCTCCTGGGCTTTGCGGCCACTGACTTTGTCATCACCATGACGCTGTCCGCCGCCGATGCGGCCCAGCATGCCATCGAAAATCCCTACCTGCATCCGTATCTCGGCGATGCCCGGATGACCATTACCATCGGATTGCTGGCCCTACTGGCGCTGGTCTTCCTGAAAGGCTTTTCCGAAGCAATCGGTTTGGCGGCGGTGGTGGCGATCCCCTATCTCGCGTTGAATCTGGTTATTCTCGGCGCTTGTCTGCTGGAGATCGCGCACCATCCCACCCTGATGAACGACTGGAAGAGCGCGCTTACCATGCGCGGGGATTGGACTGCCCTGATCATCGCCGCCACATTGATTTTTCCGCGCCTCGCGCTCGGCCTTAGCGGCTTTGAGACCGGAGTGTCGGTGATGCCTCTCATCAGCGGCAGCCCCGATGACATACCGGCAAAGCCCAAAGGCAGAATTCGGAATACGCGGAAGTTACTCGCGGCTGCAGCCGCCATCATGAGCGTTCTGCTACTCATATCCTCCTTCGTCACCACGCTGCTTATCCCTCCAGCCGTCTATCAGACGGGTGGAAAGGCCAGCGGCCGCGCCATTGCTTATCTGGCGCACCTGAAACTCGGCAGCACCTTTGGAACCCTGTACGACGTTTCCACAATTCTGATCCTATGGTTCGCGGGCGCTTCAGCCATGGCGGGACTGCTCCATCTGATCCCGCGCTATCTGCCGCGGTTGGGAATGGCCCCTCTCTGGGTCGCCTACCCCAGGCCTCTGGTGCTGGTGCTATTCGCCGTGAATGTGGTGATCACCATCGTGTTCCGCGCGGATGTCGAGGCACAAGGAGGCGCGTACGCCACGGGCGTGCTGGTTTTAATGTTGTCGGCCGCTATTGCCGCCGCACTGGCGCTATGGCAGGAATCCAAGCGGTTGCTGAGCATCTACTGCTCCGGCGTAAGTATTATCTTCGCCTACACGCTGGTGGACAACGTGATCGAACGGCCCGATGGCATCGTTATCGCAAGTGTCTTCATTTTCATCACCATGGTGGTAAGTGCGGTCAGCCGCTACCTGCGTGCCACCGAACTGCGCGTTTCCGCCATGACGTTTGTAGATGCGGAATCCGCCGAATTGTGGGCCGGCATCACCGCCAAAAAAGTAAATCTCGTTCCCGTGCGCACAGCTTCTGAAGATCAATGCCATTGCAAGCGGAACGAGATCCGGAACCATTACAATGTGCGCGGATCCCTGGCATTTGTAAACGTGAACCTCATCGATAACCGCAGCGAATTCTTCGCTCCGCTGCAGGTCCGGGTGACGCGTACAGGCGAAGATTACATTATTGAAGTCTCCCAGGCGATCGCCATCGCGAATACGATTGCCTACATTAGTGAAATGCTGGATCCGATTTCCATCTTCCTGGGACTCACGCGGCTGAATCCCATGAACCAGGCTCTGCGATATCTGCTGTTTGGCGAAGGGGAGACTGGAATTATGGTGTACACGATTCTGCTGCGCTACTGGGCCTGGACACCGGAAGATGACGTGCGGCCGCTGATTTTCATCATGAGCGACTAGGCTGGATTATTTGACGGCAAGTTGCAGAATCCGCTAATCTCTAGTTACCGACAGGTGATTGCTGTATACGCCGTATGAACATTTCTGTGAAGGGCGAATATGCCCTGCAGGCACTCCTTGATCTGGCAATCCAGAGCAAGGGTGAGCCCGTCAAAATCGCGGACATAGCCCGCCGTCAAAAGATCCCCCAAAAATTCCTGGAACTCATCCTCGCCGGTTTGAAGCAAGGCGGCTTTGTGGAATCGCGGCGCGGTGCGGAAGGCGGTTACCTGCTCTCCCGGACCGCGGATGCCATCACCGTGGGACAGGTGATTCGTTTCATGGAAGGGCAGAAATCCTCCAACGGCTCCAGCAATCAAAAGGGTGACACCCCGTTTTCCGATATGTGGCAATCGGTGGATGCGGCTGTCTCGGGTGTGATCGACCGGACCACATTCGCCGACATCGAGCGGCAGTGGCGGGAAAAGCAGGGTAAGTACGTACCGAACTGGGAAATTTAAAAAACGACTGGAGGCAGGGTGACTTTTCAAGATAATTCACTGAGCATCGGACGAACTCCCCTTGTGAGGCTGAACCGCGTTACAGGCGGCGCCCCGGTGACAATGCTCGCGAAAATGGAGGGCCGTAATCCAGCCTATTCAGTTAAAGACCGAATTGGGGCCTCCATGATCTGGGACGCCGAGCAGCGGGGCGTACTCCGGCCGGGTAAAGAACTGGTGGAGCCTACCAGCGGCAACACCGGTATTGCGCTGGCATTCGTGGCGGCTGCCCGTGGGTATCCGATCAGCCTCACCATGCCGGAGACTATGTCCCTGGAGCGACGCAAGGTACTCAAGGCCTTTGGCGCCAATCTGATCCTGACCGATGGCTCGGCAGGCATGAAGGGTTCCATCGCCAAAGCCGAGCAGTTGGTCGCCAGCGACCCAGGCCGCTACGTGCTCCTGCAGCAGTTCAAGAACCCGGCCAACCCCGAGATCCATTTCAAAACCTCCGGACCCGAGATTTGGGACGACACTGAGGGTGAAATCGATGTGCTGGTCTCCGGCGTCGGCACGGGCGGCACTATCACGGGCGTGTCCCGCTATATCAAAAGGGAAAAAGGGAAACAAATTCTTTCGGTTGCGGTGGAGCCAACAAACAGCCCCGTAATATCGCAGACACTCAGTAGACAGGATTTAAAACCCGGACCCCACAAGATCCAGGGCATCGGCGCCGGCTTTATTCCCGAAAACCTGGACCTTTCGATGGTAGACCGGGTCGAG
>DATLBY010000431.1:0-29688 GCA_035526665.1 Bryobacteraceae bacterium | reverse complement strand
CCCGGTTCGCGAGAACGTACGCCACCGCCAGACCGGCCACGAATGCCAGTAGTGTGGAAATAGCCGCCACGCGCAGGCTCAGCCACAAAGGAAACCAATCCAACTCCATGAAGCCACAATTATAGCCGCGTCACCGGAGTGGATGGACATAAAAAAGCGGAGCCCGTGAAGGCTCCGCATAAAGGGAAGATGGATGGTAGTAAAGCTTTAGCGGCTCAGGTTTTCCACCTGGAGATCGTTGGTGACCGCAAACACTCCGGAAACAGCGTTGGCGCGGATGTACGCGATGTTCTTATCTGTCTCATTCGCGACGACGCCCGCGAGAGTGACATTTCCGTTCTTCACGATGATGTGAATGGACGGAACCGACCCCATGGCGTACCGGTTCAGCGCGCTAAAGCCATAAATTGAGCGATAGGTCGCCATCCGGATCTGATCGTCCATGGAGGACAGGGGTAGAACTTCGATCTCATTCCGTACGCTGGCCACGCCCGGGATGTGCCGTACCACGCTGGCTGCATCGCTCTTCAGCGTCGGCCGGGTGACCTGACCCAGGAGCGTCACGTTGCCGGCATCATCGACACGGAATTGAAAATTGTCGAATATGTTGTACCAGGGAAGCATCACCAGCTCATGCCGAATTTTCTTCTGGAGATCAGCGGTGGATTGCGGCTGATTAACTACTGCCGCATTCATCAGGACGGGCAGGCTAAGCACAGCGCCGGCCAGCATCAGCGTCCATTTTCTAATTGATTTCATTCTCATTTCTCCTTGCACAGGTTCAGATGAAATGAGGGGCCTGCAGGTTGCTGGGTTTACAAAGCTTTACACGAATATTTGGCATAACAGCAAGCGGCGGCCCGTGCTCCAATCACGGACCGCCAGACGCCCAAATCGTTGAAATACTAACCCGCTAACTGCAGCCGCTGGTGCCGCCGCAATTCGCGCATTTGTAGCAGGACCCGTTGCGGGTCATAATGCTGCCGCACTCGGCGCAAAGCGGAGCGTCCGAAACCATAGGCTGGAACGGTAATGACTGCTGCGGCTCGGGCTCGGTCGGCTTCAGGATCGAGGCATCACCCGCTTCCGAGATGGCATATTCCGGGCCCAGGAACTTCGCGCCCAACCATCGGAAGATGTAATCCATGATCGACTTGGCGTACGGGACCTGCGGATTGCCGGTCCAGCCGCTCGGCTCAAACCGGACGTGGCTGAACTTATCCACGAAGAACTTCAGCGGTACTCCGTACTGGAGCGCGTAGCTGATCGCGGTAGCAAAGCTGTCCATCAAGCCTGAGATGGTGGATCCCTCTTTCGCCATCGAGATGAACACTTCCCCGGGAGCGCCATCCTCGTATAACCCCACCGTAATGTAGCCTTCGTGGCCTCCGATGGAGAATTTATGGGTGATCGATTGGCGCTCGTCCGGCAACTTCCGGCGAACGGGCCGATTCACGATCTTTTCGATGATGACGGGTGCGGCCGCGCCGGTGGCCTTCTTCTCGCCCTTACCGGTGCTGGAGCTGAGCGGCTGCGCGCGCTTGGAATTATCCCGGTAAATCGCCACGGCCTTCAGACCCAGACGCCAGCTTTCTATATAGGCATCCATGATGTCTTCCACCGAGCACTCCTCGGGCATGTTGATGGTCTTCGAAATGGCTCCCGAGATAAAGGGCTGCACGGCGGCCATCATTTTTACGTGACCCATGTAGTGGATCGAGCGGCTTCCGTTCTGAGGCCGGAAGCTGCAATCGAACACAGGGAGATGTTCTTCCCTAATGTGCGGAGCGCCTTCGATGGTGCCGGTCGAATCAATGTGAGTGACAATCTGTTCGGCCTGCTCCGGTTTGTAGCCGAGCTTGATCAGGGCTTGCGGAACCGTCTGGTTCACAATCTTGATCACGCCGCCGCCGACCAGCTTCTTATACTTCACCAGGGCCAGGTCGGGCTCGATTCCAGTGGTGTCGCAGTCCATCATGAATCCGATGGTGCCGGTGGGAGCGATCACGGTTGTCTGAGCATTGCGATACCCGCTGATCTTCCCCTTTTCATAGGCATTGCCCCACGTCTGCTTCGCCGCATCCATCAACGCAGCCGGGAGTCGGCGGCTATCAATATCGCCCACGGCATCACGATGCATCCGGACCACATCAAGGAAAGAGGTTTCATTCTTCGCATACCCCGGGAAGGGACCGGTGGCCTCCGCAATACGCGCACTGGTGAGATAGGACTGTCCGCACATCACCGCGGTAACCGCGCCGGAGAAGTCCCTGCCCTGATCGCTGTCATAGGCCATGCCCATGGACATCAGGAGCGCACCCAGGTTGGCGAATCCCAGGCCGAGCGGGCGGTAGTCGTGCGAATTCTTCGCAATCAGTTCCGTGGGATAGCTGGCATTATCTACGATGATCTCCTGCGCGACGATAATCGTATCGACGGCGTGCCGGAAGGCTTCCACGTCGAACAGGCCGCCGGGACCTACAAACTTCATCAGGTTCAAGGAGGCCAGGTTGCAGGCCGAATCGTCCAGGAACATGTACTCGGAACAGGGATTGGAAGCGTTGATGCGAGCCGTACCCTTACAGGTGTGCCACTTGTTGACGGTTGTGTCGAACTGCATTCCGGGGTCGCCGCACTGGTGCGTGGCTTCTGAAATCTCGCGCAGCAGATCCCGCGCCTGATAGCGCTTCACCGGTTGACCGTTCACTACGGATTTGGTCCAAAAATCGGTATTCTCAACCGCCGCCTGCATGAATTCATCGCTGGCGCGTACCGAGTTATTGGCGTTTTGGAAGAAGACCGAGCTGTAGGCATCGCCGTCGATGGAGGAATCGAAGCCGGCGTCGATTAGGGTATGCGCTTTTTTCTCCTCCTTAGCTTTGCACCAGACAAACTTTTCGATATCCGGGTGATCGGCGTTCAGGACGACCATTTTTGCGGCGCGGCGGGTTTTTCCGCCGGATTTAATGACTCCGGCAAACGCGTCGAATCCCTTCATAAAGCTGAGCGGGCCGGACGCCTTGCCTCCGCCCGATAGGATGCCGTCCTCTTCGCGAATCGCCGAGAGATTAGTCCCTGTGCCGGAGCCCCATTTGAAGAGCATTCCTTCCGTCTTTGCCAGGTCCAAAATGGATTCCAATGAATCCTTGACGGAAACGATAAAGCAGGCAGAGCATTGCGGCCGCGGGTCGCCCGCGTCCAGCTTCACCGTGCGGCCGGCGGCTTCATCGAAATACCAGCCGTAGCCGCGCGCCTCCTTCACGCCCACGTTGAACCATACCGGCGAATTGAAACAGGCCTTCTGAGTCAGCATCAGGTGCGCCAGTTCGTTGCGGAAGTTTTCTCCGTCTTGCGTGCTTTTAAAGTACTTGCCTGCCAGACCCCAGTCAGCGATGGTGTCTACCACCCGGTGAACGAGTTGGGCCACGCTCCGTTCCCGGCCTGGGGACCCCATCTTTCCGTGAAAGTATTTACTCGCGACGATATTGGTCGCGGTCTGTGACCAGTCCTGCGGCACTTCAATATCGCGCTGCTCAAAGATTACCGAACCTTTGTCGCTCCCGATGGTGGCGGTGCGCAGCTCCCATACGATCTCGTCGTAGGGCGTCCTGCCCTCCTCCAGCTTGGCGGTAAAATATCGGGGGAATTCGATTCCCAGCCGCTGCTCCTTCGGCAGCGAGCGCTTCAGCTCTTCTCTCGAACTCAGATCCACTGTTAATTGGCCCATCTAAAATTATCCTCTTACCCTATATATATTGTTACCAGAGAAGTGTCACTCAATATGTAGTAGTCCGTCAAGACTTTTATCTATATACAGGGCACAGAGTTACAAAGTGACTACAGTACCTGAATTTCGACCGGTGCAAAGCGACGGCTACCAAGGGACATACTTATCTGATGCGAACCGGGGGAGATGTGCTGCGGCAGATCGAAGTTGATCTCGTACCTCGGGGGGAGGGGATCGGCGCAGAAAACGTCAATGTTTCTAACGGGTTGGCCGTCGATCTTCGCTGCGAACAAAGTCTCCGGCGATCGGACTTCCTCGATTGTAACCTTAATGGAGCCGGAAACAATACGGATTCCTGAGAGCATATTAATCCCATCTGTAACCGATAGAATCCGTGGCACTTCCGGTCCGGGAGGAATCACCCGGATTCTCCCCGGGGCACACAGAAGGCGGCCGTTCCATTGGAGCCCGATCGCTAGCAGTCCGGTGGTCTGCAGTGGGGGCAGCATCACGTTCAACTGCTGGAGGCCATCCGCCTCCCGGGGACCTATGTAGCAGGGAAAGCCTTTTTCTCCGTTCACAAAGACTTCCAGGTGGTTCAGGTCGGCGTTGGGCGGCAGGTTCTCCAGCCAGATGGTAATGGAGGCAAAGCGGCCGCGTGTGGGCGCCACGGGCTCGGAGCTATGGGCATTGGTGACCCGCCGGATTCGCGTTGCTCCGTCCGGCTCCCCCTCCCACCACCCGGGCCGGCGCTTGCACCAGGTGGTCCACATATATTGGGTGGATATCCCCTCGAGCGCCAGCAGCTGGAAATCGTGGGCCCGCGCGAAGTCAGCCACTTTCTGTGCGCTGATGCGTACTCCACTCCAGGTATCGTAGTGCGTGGCCGTCTCGGGCAGTCCATTGATCTGTGCCCGCAGGATTGCCCCTGGCTTCATCACCCGCTGGGCCTCGCGCAGATAGTTCAGGACCACCTCTTCGCTGGGAATGTGCTGGAACACCGCGTACGAATACACAAAATCGAACGATTCGTCAGCGAACGGAGCCAGGTCGGCCCCAGTGGTGTGATGCTCGTGCGCGTGCGAAATGCCCGCCAGGTTGACCCGGGCGCGCTGGATCATCTCATCGGAGACGTCGATGCCGTGAATCTCACCGAAGTGGCGGCTCATCGGCTTTAACAGGCGGCCTGGACCGCAACCAATCTCGAGCGCGCGCCAGGCACGGCGGTTCGCGTTGGCCGGCATCCGCTTCATTTCCCATTCCAGGCCATGAACGATCTCGTCCCCGGTTTCGAAGAACTCTCCGGTGTCCTGGCCGCGGCGTCCGAAGGCAACGTAGAAATTTGCATCCTCCTGGGCCCGCGCATTCCAGTCCTCCCGCATTTTCGCCGTGATGCCTGAATCGATAGCCATGGTTATTTGCAAGTATTGCCTGCGATGCGCTGCGACTTCAAGGAGACGCCGGGCGCGGCCGTGATGCAGTGCCGGTCCATTTTATAGCCGGTGATTGTGTTGCCCATGATCGTGTTTCCTTGGTTGGGTGCCGGGCGCTCCGCCCCCCTGCCCAGGTAAATTCCCGCCAGCAACATCTCGGGATCGGTCGCGAGATAGACGCAGCCGGCTTTTCCACTTTCGCACCGCGCGGTATTCAACTCCTGCAGGACGTTGTCGCGGATCACGTGACCGGTTCCGATCACGAATATACCGCCGTATCTCGCCTTGCGGATTGAGTTGCCGGCAATTCGAATATTGGCCGACTGCATATCCGGGTTCGTGTTGTTCATCACAATCCCGTAGTGCGCCACCGATTCGCAGGTGTTCGAGGTCACCTCTCCGTCGTGGAAACCGTCCAGATCGATGCACTTCCCGTTGATGTCCTGAAATTGATTATTGGCGTACACAGAGCGATCCACGTTGCCCGCCGTGTCGATGCCGACAGGCGTCCCCCCGCCCTCGACGTCCACGATCTCCGCCGGATATCCGATATGCGATCCGGTGTTCCGCGTCACCTGCACTTCTGTTGCATGGCCCACCTGAATAGCGTCCCGCCCAATGTTGTGAAAAGTGTTCCCGACAATTTGGCCGCGAGCGTTCCGTGCGGAGGTGTAGAGCGAATGGGTCCAGATCCCGTTCCCCAGAATGTCTGTCAAGCGGCAGCCGCGGACCGCGAAATCGGCGGTTCCCTCTTCCAGCAGGATCCCGCCCGTCGTGTTATTCCTCCCTTTGGGACCCTTTGAGCCGCTCCGGAGGATGGTGGCGCCCTCTATGGTGACGTGATTCGATTGATTTATCAGAATGGCCATCCCCGCGACATCGGATAGCGTCAGGCCGGTTAACGTTACTTGCTCGCCCCGCTCAATGAGGATGCCGTGCCCCGCGTAGAACCCTGCAAACGATTGATTATAAGGAGGAAGACCCTGAGTTGGGTTCGTTGTGAAATTCCGGCCACCGGCTAGAGTCAGGGACGAAATCTGTAAACCTGCGGCAAACTTCGAACTCAGCAGAGCGCGCCCGCGAAACCCGTGCCCGGCCCGGATGACGGTGTCGTGGCCCCGGATATGCAATTGCTTCACGTGCTGCGGGAGCTGAATCTCAGAGACGATCTCAAAGGTACCGGCCGGCAGGTCCACAACGCCGGTGGTTTGGGTCAGCAGCCGTCTCAGGTGTGCTTCTCCTCCCGCGGCAAGAGCGGCGAACAGTAGGAGATGGGCCGGCACTCTCGTTATTCTATCTACCATGACCTTCGAGTTTCTCGACGCCCTCAAAGCGCTGCCTTCGGGAGCCATAGTGGGCGTCATTGGAGACACCGGGAGCGGTGTAGAGGAGCTGCTGGGAGCACCCGGCCCGAACGTTCGCGTACTGACGGCCGGAGAAGTGGCGGCTCTCGACGCCCTGCAGCGTCTCCAGCTCAGCTCCGATCTGCGGCGTGAGGGCAGGACTGTGCTGATTGCCACTCACGAGCAGGATCTGCTGCGCCGGCTCTGCGATGAAGTCTGGTGGGTGGCTGGCGGCAAGGTCCAGGCCAAGGGAGATCCTTCCGAAGCGCTTGCCGGCTACGCCCGGCACGTCTCCGAACGGCTGCGATCGGAGACAAAGGGTTGTGCCGCGCTTTCGCCATCCCTGCGGCGGGGGGACGGACGAGCTGAAGTCGTGTCGCTGCAGACTCTGGGAAGCAAGGGCGAGCCAACGATGGTTTGGAATAGCGGAGAATTGGTTTCGGTCCGCATCGCCGTGAAATTCCACAATGCCGTGGAAGATCCGGTGGTGGGGATGATGATCCGGACGCGAATCGGCTTCGAGGTATACGGCACCAACACGGAGTTGGAGCAATTGAAATTGGGCCCCTGCTCGGCAGGGGAGGAGCGCGTGGTGACGTTCAGCTTCCGCTGCGATCTCTGCCCGCAGGAGTATACGTTAACGGCCGCGTCGCACGATCCGGACGGCGTCTGGCACGATTGGCTGGAAGATGCTCTTGCCTTCTCCGTCGCGGATACACGCTACACGGCCGGAGTCGCCAACCTGCAGGCCACCGCAAAGGTGGACCCTTCCTGATGATCGCGTCGCTGCGCGGTTTACTGCTCGAGAAGCATCCGAATCAGATTATCGTGGACGTGCAGGGCGTCGGCTATGACGTCGTCATCCCGGTCTCTACCTTCTCGTCGCTGCCGGAGACGGGCAAGGAGGTGCATCTCCGCATCCACACACACGTGCGGGAAGACGCGCTCCAGCTCTTTGGCTTTTCCACCCAGCAAGAAAAACTGGTTTTTGAGCGGTTAATAGCGGTAAGCGGCATTGGGCCCAAACTGGCAGTGACTATCCTGTCGGGCTTGGCCGTAGGCGACCTGATCGGCGCCATCCGCGGGGGACAGGTTGAGATTCTAGTGCGTATTCCCGGGGTGGGCAAAAAGACCGCGGAACGTCTTGTGCTGGAGTTGCGGGACAAGCTGGAGGGCGCCAGCGCTATCTCTCCGGCCCCCGGCGTAGCGGCGGCCGAGGCGCTGGGAGACACCGAGCAGGATGTCCTGTCCGCATTGATGAACCTGGGTTGCGGCCGGCCGGCGGCGGAAGCGGCGCTTCGCAAGGCGAAGGCGGGCGGGGCGCCGGTGGAGTTTGAACCTCTGTTCCGGAAGGCCTTGGAGTTGGTGAGATAAGCTAGGGGTTCATGCGCGAATCTGGAATCGTCTCGGCATCCGCGCGCGACGAGGAAAGGCAATTTGAGGCCAGCCTGCGGCCACAGCGGCTCGAGGACTTCACCGGACAGGCGAAGCTGAAAGAGAACCTCGCCATCGCGATCGAAGCCGCGCGGAGACGCGGCGATGCGCTGGACCACGTCCTGCTCTACGGCCCGCCCGGACTGGGCAAAACAACCTTGGCGACGATCATCGCCAACGAGTTGGAAGTCGCCTTCGATCAGACGTCCGGACCCATTTTGCAGAAGAAACTGGATCTTACCGGCGTGTTGAGCAACATACGGCCGCGGCAGGTCTTTTTCATCGACGAGATTCACCGGCTGTTGCCGGACGTGGAGGAGATGCTCTACTCCGCGCTGGAGGACTTCCGGGTAGACATCATGATCGGCTCGGGACCGGGGGCGCGTACCCACACCCTGCCCGTCCCGAAATTCACGGCGATTGGCGCCACCACCCGGCAGGGGCTGCTGAGTGCGCCGCTACGGGGGCGCTTCGGCCTGGTTCTGCGCCTGAACCATTACGACATTCCGGAGCTGTGCAAGATCGTGCTGCGTTCGGCGCCGCTCTTGAATATCACCATCGACGGCGATGCGGCCGAGGAGATCGCTCGCCGCAGCCGGGGAACGCCGCGCATCGGAAACCGCCTGCTCAGGCGGGTCCGCGATTACGCCGAGGTGCGGGCCGATGGCCATATCAGCCTGAGCGAAGCCAAGATCGCCCTGGACATGCTGGAAGTGGATCGCTTTGGGTTGGACGAAATCGATCAGAAGATCATGCTCACGGTGCTGGAGAAATACTCCGGTGGGCCGGTGGGTTTGAATACGATCGCGGCTTCCATCGATGAAGAGGCGTCGACGATTGAAGAGGTGTATGAGCCGTACCTGATGCAGCTCGGCTTTATCGACCGCACGCCGCGCGGGCGCATCGCCACAGACCGTGCCTACGAATATTTTGGAGTTCCCAGACGGCCCCGGGGACTACAGAACAGCTTGTTTTAGATGCAGACTGTCTATCTCTCGCTGGGGTCCAATATCGGCAATCGCGAGGAGGCCCTGCAGCGAGCCATCCAATTGCTCGACTCCGATGACCTCAGGATTCAGCGGCTGTCGCCGGTTTACGAGACCAGCCCGGTGGGTCTGGTTTCGCAGCCCTGGTTTCTGAACATGGTGGTGGAAGCGCACACTACTCTTTTTCCCATGCGGCTGCTGCAGCGCGTGCTGCACACCGAGCGCAAGATGGGAAGGCGGCGGAGCATCCCGCAGGGGCCTCGCGTGATCGACATCGACATTCTTTTCCACGGCAACTTTGTGGTCGAGACGCCGCAACTGAAAATCCCGCATCCCCGGGCGGCCGGGCGCCGGTTCGTGCTTGAGCCGCTGGCCGAACTATCTCCCGATTTGCGGCATCCTTTGCATCACCGCACGGTCAGAGAACTGTTGGCCGCCACAGCTTCCCAAAAAGTACACAAGGTGGCATTCCAGCCCGAGATGCCGGTTCGCGTTTCCGTTAGCGGATGAAGGATCGCAGCATCCAAGCCATTTTGTTATGCTGTTCGAGAATGGCGGTGAGGAAGTCGGACGCGTCGGCGGCGCCGTAGTCCTCTGCGGCTTTCTCGATGTCGGGTCGCAGAGCTTTAATCACCGTTTCATGATCCGTTAGGAGATTGCGCAGCATATCATCCTCCGGCGGAACCGTCCGCGGCTCCTCTTTTAACCGCGTCTGATCCAAATATTCTGTCATGGTTCCGGTGGCATAGCCGCCGAACTGACGAGCGTTCTCAGCCACTTCGTCGATGATTTCGGCCAACTGCTCATACTGATTTTCAAAGAATTTATGCAGGTCATGGAACCTGGGACCGCGCAGATTCCAATGGTAATTGCGAGTCTTGGTATACAGGAGGAATTCATCCGCCAGCAGTGTATTCAGACTGGCTACGATCCCGGCGCGCTGGTCTTCGCTGAGGCCGATGTTGATGGTTTCCGGCGCTAGATGCAAAGTTGTCGATTTACCCATATCGCAGTAGATTCGCTTCAGACACCTATGGATTCAGGCTTTGTGCGGTCGTTAGGCGGCAGGGAGAGTTTCAATGCGAACTTTCGCGATGCGATTGCGGTCCATCTCCGTAACAGTGAACCGGCGGGAGCCGTACTCCACCTTGTCGCCCATCTGAGGGATCTTGCCGAGCTGAAACAGAAGAAAGCCGGCCAGCGTTTCAAAGCCCGCGTCGCCCGGCAGTGAGATTCCATACTGCAGGTCCAGGTCTCGAATGGTGGCCGTGCCGTCCAGGTCGAATATCCCAGTGGGCGGCTCCTGCGGGGCCGCACGGCGTTCATCGTGCTCGTCTTCAATCTCGCCGAAAACCTGTTCCAGTGCATCTTCCAGAGTCACCAGGCCGGCAATAGTCCCGAATTCATCCACGACCAGGGCCATGTGAGTATGATGCTGCCGGAATTCATCGAGTAACTGATTAAGGGGCTTGGTCTCCGGCACCACCAGGGGCTTCCGCAGGACGCGGCGCAGATGGAAGGGCCGCACCGGGTGCCGTCTCTCACTTGCCAGCCTGCGTTCTTCCCAAACATTCATCAGATCCTTGTAGTGCACAATGCCGACGATGTTCTCAGTTCGCCGCTCATAGATCGGAATGCGTGAATACTGATGTTGGATAATCACCCGGAGTACGTGCTCCAGACTGGCATCCACCGAAACCGAGACTATGTCGTTCCGGGGCACCATGATTTCCCGCGCATAGTAGTTTCGCAGGTCGAGCACGCGTTGGATCACGTCCTCCTCAAAGTGGTGAAGGTGACCTTCATCGCGGCTGGAACTGACAATGAACTTCAACTCTTCGGCCGAGTGCCCGCCGCCGTGTCCTTCACCGCGGAGACCCATCATACGGTTGATGGCGACCGAAGACCGTTCAATTACAAACACGAAGGGCTCTGAGACCCGGTAAAAAATCAGCAGGACGGGCGCCACCAGCACGGCAAGGCGGTCGGCCTTTTCCAGCCCCAGATTTTTGGGAACCACTTCTCCGATGATCACGTGGCCATAACTCATCAGCGCGAAGGCCAGCCCGAAGCTGACGCCGTGCAGAATTCCGGCGGTGGCGGGCGTCAGAAGAGGATGCAGCAGCGCGGAGATCATCTGAAACAGCGTGTCTTCGCCTGCCCAGCCCAATCCCAAGCTTGCGAGAGTGACTCCGAGTTGCGTCACCGACAGCAGGCGCTCCGGATTCTCCAGCAGACTGAGCGCGGCTTGCGCTCCGACGTTTCCCGCCTCGGCCAACTGCCTCAGTTTGGATTTTCGAGCCGAAATCAGCGCTACTTCCGCACCCGCGAAGAATCCGTTAATGACCAGGATGAGGGTGAGGAGAAGAAACCGGTATCCGAAATGACCTTCCATAGCTTGGGGTATTTAGAATGCCCTACTCGGCGCTTTTCATGGACTTACACGACGACTTCGGTACAATCCTTGTAAGTGTCTCTCAACCGGCTCCTAAGATATCTTAACTTGCTGGTGGCCGTCGCTCTGATAATCCTTTTGACGGCAGTTTACTGGTTTGTGTATCGCGTTTTACCGAAAACCTCCGGGGAAATTACCGCTCCCATAACCAGAACGGGCAAGGTCGTGCGCGACTCCCTGGGCGTTCCGCACATCTCTGGTGAGACGCTGGAAGACGCACTCTTTCTACAGGGATATGTAACCGCGCAGGATCGTCTTTGGCAAATGGACGTCCTCCGCCGGGTGGCAGGCGGAGAGCTTTCTGAGGTATTCGGAAAAGGGATGCTCGAAGCCGACCGCGAGTCGCGCAAGCTGCGGATCCGGCGAATCGCCGAGAACCAATCGAAAAGCCTCAGCGCTTCCGATCACGCCAACCTGGGTGCGTTCGCGCGTGGAGTCAATTACTTTATTGAAACGCACCTGCATACTCTCCCGGTGGAGTTTACAATTCTCGCCTATGCACCCAGGCCCTGGACGATTGTCGATTCCATGGCGATCGGGCTGCACATGTTTCGCGACTTAAGCACCAGTTGGAAAGACGAGTTACAGAAGCAGGCATTGCGGGCGGGTGGAGACGCGCAGATGGTGGAAACCCTATTCCCCGTTCGCTCGGGGGCGGAGTTTCAGCCTGGCTCGAACGCCTGGGCGATTGCCGGACGGCTGACGGCGACGGGTAAGCCCATTCTGGCGAACGATCCGCACCTGGAATTTGCCATCCCGGCCACGTGGTACATGGTCCATATCCAGTCCCCGCAAGTGCACGTGACCGGCGCTGCCCTCCCCGGCCTGCCCGGTGTCATTATCGGACACAATGAGCGGATTGCCTGGGGCGTAACCAACCTGCACTTCGACGTACAAGACCTGTATATCGAAAAATTGAATGCGCAGAATGGCCAGTATGTTTTCCGGGGCAAATTGGAACAGGCGCGCAACGAGCGCGAACTGATTGCCGTAAAGGGCGAGAAGCCGGTGGAGTTCGTAAACTCCATCACCCGTCATGGACCTATCTGGACTGCGATCGGGCAGCAGTATGCCGCGCTCAAATGGATTGCTGCGGAGCCCGCTTCTTTCGCGTACGTATTTCCGCAGATCAATGCCGCCAATAACTGGGAGGAGTTTCAAGCTGCTTTGGAACGCTTTACCGGGCCCACTCAGAATTTTGTTTACGCCGACGTCGATGGAAATATCGGGTATCACGCCGCCGGGCAGATGCCCATCCGGCGCAACTACAACGGGGATGTCCCAGTGGATGGCAGCAGCGGTGAGTTCGAGTGGGACGGGACGATTCCGTTTGAGGAGCTGCCCTCAGCTTACAATCCGGCGTCAGGAGTTATTATTACCGCAAATCAGAATCCGTTCCCGGCGGACTACAAATATCGCGTGAACGGAAGTTTCGCGCCGCCGTATCGAGCGCGGCAGATCCAGGCGCTTCTATCCGCCAGGAAGGATTGGCGGCCGGAAGACATGCTTGTGGTGCAAAAAGACGTGTACTCTTCCTTCTCCCATTTCCTGGCGCAACAAGTAATCGCGGCCTACGACAAACGCGGCGCGAAGAATCCCGCCTTGTCCGATGCAGCCGAGGTGCTGCGCGCCTGGAAAGGACAAATGGAAAAGGGCGAGCCTGCTCCCTTTCTGGTCACCTTGATATACCAGCACATCCGGCGGGCAGTCGGTGACCGGGCCGCGCCCGGCAAGGGGACCCTATACGAAGGCGTAATGGCCGGGCCGGTGGTGGAGAAGCTTCTCCGGCAGCGTCCCGCGGGTTGGTTTCCCGATTATGACCAGCTATTGCTGCGCAGTTTTGTGGATGCCGTGGAGGAGGGGCGCCGCCTGCAAGGCAAGAACGTCAACAAATGGGATTACGGCCAGTACATCGAGCTCAACCTGAGACATCCCATCGGGAGTTTGATTCCCGTTGTGGGTCCGTATTTTAACGTTACGGAACTGCCGATGAGTGGCTCGAGTACGACGGTGAAACAGACGACTAAAAGAATTGGACCGTCCATGAGGATGGTAGTGAGCACCGCTGATTGGGAGAATTCCTTGCAGAATATCACCCTCGGTGAGTCCGGCCAGTTTCTTTCCTGGCATTACCGGGATCAATGGAATGCCTATTATTCCGGGCGCAGCTTTCCAATGCACTTTCTAAACGTGGACGGCAGCGTACTGACGGTGCTGCCACAGAAGTAGCCGCCGCTAGTGTGTTGTGAGACGTATCTCACCCGGATCCGGAATGTTCACCACCCCACGCGCCGGCAGGTCTACCAGGACGGCGCCTTCGCCTTTCCGGGCGACCTCGTTCTTGAAAAACTCGACGATCAGGTCCCGCCGCTTGAGCAGCCCCTTAATCTCGGCGTCGTTGACGTAAGGATACAGCTCCCTTTTCAATACCGGCTCCTGAAGGTTCTGCAGTTCACTGAGCATGCGGCGGTCAATCTTCACCAGGTTGTGGGCATCCAGCAGTTTCGTTTGTGAGCGAAAAGCGCGCGTGTGATCGATCATCCACATGCTCCAGCCTTTATCGATCACCAGGTTGCCGAGATTCCGATCCGTATTGTAAATAAGCTGATCAAAGACACGGACGCAGTACATCTGGCGGTTCCAGGCGTCCATATCCGGAGCATCGAGCTTTCGATTTTTCCGGTCGAGTTCCGTCATGGCTGTATCGTCTACCCACCAGGTAACGGCCGCCGAGCGGCCGCCGATTACGCGCTCGACAGATACGGGAATCATATTCAAATCCATAATCCTGTCGAGCCGGTAGGCCGCAATATTAAATTTGTACGAATCCTTGAAATTAAGTTCCGCCCCTCTTGCGGTAACAAAGCTAGTGCTATGTTCATCCACAAACTGCAGGTGCGCCTGGTGCGTGAACTTGCCATCGGAAAGCGTCGCCCGCTCGGAGTTCGTCACGCCCCGGCCGGCCGACTTCCGCGCTTGAACCCCCGCTGAGCTCAAAAACTGCTCCATCTGTGCGCGACTGAAGTGGGGGCGTCCTTCCTCTGCCTGCAAAAGGGCGCAAACAAGCAACCCGGCCGGCAAGGGAAGACGTGAAACCGTAAGGAGAGTGGATTTCACAATATGCTCCTGATTGGGGAGTATTATGAAACGGCCTTTTCCAAAAAACAAGCCCCCCGGCGGGCCATTGCCAATCGGCGGCAGGTTGGGACAACCTGCGCGACGGTTCCCGCCTACTGGCGTTCGGCTCCCTGATAGAATCCGAGGGCCTTGCGGAACAAGGCGAGGACCTCCACTTTGCGGTCGGGAGATGCAAAGCGGCCGGAGCTTTCGGTTCGTGCGATCAGGCGTTCTACCCACTCACGGTAGAAGCGTACGTCATCCGGCACGCGAACCGGACGCCCTCCTACGTTCACGTAAACCGGGCTGGTGTGAGCGAAGGCCATCGTATCGTTCAAGATCAAGCGATGGCGCGGGCCAAGCGCGCGCAGCGCAACCCAGCAACTTCCCGACACGGGCAGGCGTTGCGTGAACGTAATGCTGTCTTTCCCGGCGGCCGAAACCGAATATACGGAACGCCCGTTTACCATGACATCCACCTTATCCAGAGGCACCTGGGTGTCTACGCGGGCTTCGACCGTAATCTCGCCCGCCGAATTCAGCCGGATCTCGTCACCCGGAGCTTTGCCGTCTACCTTTAAACTCACAACAGGTCCATTGGAAGCGAAGGACCGCCCTTCACGAAAAGCTTTGATCCAGGTTCGATAATCGAAGGCTTGTCCACTCTGGACATACACGCGCCCGCCGCCCGCGATGTAGTGATCGGCTACATTGGTAAAAGCGTCCGTTCCGGCGGAGATTGGGATCTGGAAGCCGCAGTTCAACAGGCGGTACCAGAGCTCCATGGTGGCATTCTCGTCATTGTTGCTCAGCACGTCCATTGCAGTCTTATGACCGAGGGCCAAGTCGACGGGCATCTCTTTGATACTGGCGCCTTCAAAGTTCGCGGCCATGCCGGGGTGCGCGTAACTGACGGCTCCTCCCTGGTCGAAGACCTGCTGCGCCAGCGGGTAGTTGGCGGGATAGTCGTCCCAGTACGGCGTGTTGCGAAATCCGTTATAGAAGGGCTCCACCAGTTTCGTCAGGCCAAGGAAACACATGTGGCCGTAGGCGCTACTCCGATTTTCTTCATTCCAGTAGATGGTGTTCTCGGGCGAGCTGAGACGGTGCGGACGGCCTTCAAAATACTGGCGGTCGTGGATGAAGGCGCCGCCCGAATTGGCAACCATCATATTTGCCACATTGAGATCTTCGCCGGTCACTTGCAGCCGCACATCGCGCGGCTCGATTACCTGGTGATGGGGCGCGGTATAGTTCGCGTGAATGTGAACATCGGCGGACCAGAAGCCTTTCTCGGCCATGTTCGCCCATCGCTCGAGGCGCAAGGTGGCTTCGGCGGGTTTGCCTGGCTCCAAAACTTTTCGCATGGAGCTAAGCCGGTATTCCTGGCCCCGCGCGGCCTCTATGAGCGTATCGCCCGCGGGCATTTCTATTTCAAACGTGTCTTCGGCGTGAAAGTAGTATTCGGCGCTCATCGCGCTGATGCGGCTGGAGGAGCCCCGCGGCGCGTACGATAGGCCGTCGGAACCTGTGAGATAAACTCGGGCCGTCACTGGACCGCCACGCTCATTCACCAGCCGGACGCGCAGGGGCACCAAGGGGCGGATATCGAAATAGACGTTGGTGGCAAGTTCCGCGCCGGCGTATTGCAGCGTGAGTTTGCCCGCTGAAGGTCCTAGCGTCGTTTCCACCGCTCTCAGCACCAGCGCGGAGGATGCGCCCGGCGCGATCACCACATTGCGGACGGCGCTCTCCATGGAATCGTTTTTGTACAGTACCTGCAGCGAGAGCTCTTTCGCATCATGGTTGGTGACAATTACCGGAATATTGAACGTACGCGACGAGCCGGCAACGAAGCGATTCTGCGGAGCGCTGCGCCATGTCAACTTGCCGTTGGTGAATTCGGCGCGAAAGATATCGGGAGACAGGAGCGCCGTGGAGTTCTGAACCCGGAAGGTGAAGCGGTCCCGGAGCTCCCGTAGGTACTCGCCGTTTGCCCGGCGGCGAAGCAGAATGCGAGCAATATCGCCGAACCCTACTTCGCCTTCGGCATCGAACTGCAGCAAGCCGTTGTGGTTCACCCAAAACGAAATGTCGTCCTGTCCGGGACGGGAAAGCGATACCGCGGCCTGACCCGCGGCAACTTTTTGCGTCCTGAGGAACGCGCCCGCCAGGAGAATGCAGGCGGTGAGAATCGCCGCTCCGCGCAATTGAGCTGTGCTGAATCGCATAAGTTAAAACTCCAGCTTCAGGCCGAACTGTATGATCCGGGCGTTGGAGAGCGTGGACCGGATGGTTCCGAACGCCGGGGTATCGAGCACGCTCGACGGATTCCCGAAGGCCGCGTGATTCCACGTATTGAAGAACTCCGTCAGGAAACGTAGGCGCAGCCCTTCCCGAAGCGTGGTGACCTTGGAAATGCGTGTATCCCAGAGATGCGCGCCAGGACCCCGGATGGTATTACGCCCCAGGTTGCCGTATCGGGATCGGGGCGCCGGCGAAAACGCAGCCGGGTTCAAATAGTTGTCCAGGCGGCTTCGCACGGAGCCTTCGGTGGTCTGCGACACGTTTCCGACACGATCCGATCTGCCGCCGGTACCGGGAGAGCCGGCCTGTCCATCCCGGTCCAGATTGCTGGCTGAATTCGTGACGGAAAACGGAGTGCCGGATTGGATAGTGGTGACACCCGAAAGGTCCCATCCCGAGAAGAAGGCGGCCGCCATGCCGTGCGCGTTACGTCCGAAGGGGTTGGGAATTTCGAAATTGAAACTGACCACCAACCGGTGCGTGCGGTCGAAATCGGCCAGCCCGCGGCTGCCGCGAAGATCCGCGGGATCCCCGGTAGCTGAATTGAAGTAGCGCACGCCGGTAGCAGTGTCGTCCAAGGCTTTTCCAAAGGTATAAGCGCCTAGAATGGACGCTCCGGCGCCAAAGCGGCGCTGCACCGTCAGCTGCCCGGAGTGGTAATCGGAAGTCCCGCCGGCCTGCGATTGCACGATGGTTGTCAACCCATCGTAGGGCCGCACGTAGGTGCTGCCCACCAGACGTGGATAGTTGATGTTGGTAGCGCGGAACAACTGCAGGCCGCGCGTGCCGACATACGATGTGCCTAACAGGATGCCGTTACCAAACTGGTGCTGCAATCCGAAATTCCACTGCTGGACATAGTCCATCCGGGTATTCTTCTCGATTGGGCGGACGGACAGAGTGCCCCCGGAAATCGTTTCCGTGGGCCGCGAAAGATCGATGGGCGCCGGGAAGCGGTAGCCGCGCGCCGGATCGGTAGGCCGCAAGACGACGGTTTGGTTCGCGGAATACGGCGGCTCGAACAACTTCTGCTGGGTCACCTGCCCAGCGCGGGAATCGTAGAAGATGCCGTATCCGCCGCGAGCCACCGTGCGGGCCTCGGCTCCGAGCGCGTAGGCGAATCCGATGCGAGGGGCGAAATTATTGAAGTCACCGTCCACCGTGGATTTCGGAACCCCGGGCGTCACGCCACCAATTACCAGGCCTGAATCCACGCCGGCGCCTTTGTATCGCTCCGGATAGAAGTTCAGCAGCTTCCCGAGCGCGACATCGGTGGGCGGAGTATCGTACTCATAGCGAAGACCTAGATTCAGAGTCAGGCGCCGAGTGGCCTTCCAATCGTCCTGGATGAAAGCTCCATAGTTGGTGGCCCGCATGTCAATGACCGCGGGTCCATTCGCCACGACGATCTGATTGGGGGCGGCCAGCAGAAAATCCGCGAAGGCATTGGTCGTGTACTGCCCGTTAAACGCGAAGCGGCCCTGAAATGGGACACCCGAGGACATCATCATGTTGTAGCGATACTCCGCCCCAATCCGGATGGAATGCGGGCCGCGCACCCAGGAGAGCGTATCCGCCACCTGATAATTATTCTGCTCGTCGATAAAATCGTTCCCTGTATAGCCGTAGCCGAGAAAGCCGCTGACGAGGATGCCCGGCAGTCCGGGAACATCGTTCATCGGCTGGATGCCCACGCCGCGCGGATCGATGCGCTGCACATCTGTGCCGGGAGAGGGAAATTTGTAGTAGCCGAAGCGGGCTTCATTCAGCAGATTAGGACGGAACACATGCGTCTCGGAGGCGGCCACCTGCCGGTTGATTGGGTCCGATACGCGTCCGAAGCCAGGCAGCCGGCCCGACGCAGTGAAGGAGTACGAGCTGGAATCGAAGTAGCGCGCGTTGAATCGATCGGCCGGACTCAATTCGTGATCGATGCGGACCAAATATTGGTCGGCATCGAAAGGCGTGCCGAACTGCTGGAGAAAATTGTTACGCGGATCAGGGGAATTGGGCAGAGGCACGTACTTTTCCAATAGCAGGGCCGAGGTAGGGTTAATGCGGGCGCTGGGTATCACATTATTCGAGAATGGTTGGCCGGTCAGCGGGTCGCGTACCGTCGTGGAGAACTGCCCGGAACGCTCGGCGGCCGTGGGTACGCGGCCGATCACGATAGCCGCGTTGGAATTCGTATTGCGCTGCCGGAGGCCCTCGTATCCGACGAAAAAGAATGTATGGTTCCGCCCATCGTAGATGCGGGGAACGCGGATGGGGCCTGCCAGCGTGCCGCCGTACTGGTTCTGGACATTCTGGCCGCGGCGCGCCGCAAAGAAGGGACGCGCGACCAGCTTGTCGTTCCGTAGAAATTCAAATAGATTCCCGTGAAACTGATTCGTTCCGGAGCGGGTGACGACATTCACCGCAGAGCCGGCGTTCCGGCCGTATTCGGCACTGGCAAGATTGGTAATTACTTTGAACTCCTGAATGAACTCGACGCTGGGAATGCCCACTCCCAGTACGTCGTTGTTCATGGGGTTGTTGTTCACGTTTCCATCGAGGAGGTAGTTGTTGCTGCCCCGGCGCGAACCGTTGACGCTCGGGTTCTGGGTCCCGAATCCGACCTGCTCGGCATTCGGCGGATCGGTAACCACACCGGCGGTGAGCCCGAGCAACTGCGTAAAATTCCGGGTGGCCAGAGGGAGGTCGGTGATAGTTTTGTGCTCAATGACGCGGCCTTCCGAAGACGTTTCCGTCTGGACCAGCGTGACGGTAGCTCCCACGGTAACGGCATCCGTGACGGAACCGAGCTGCAGTGCGAAATCCACCACTTCGGTTTCGGTTATTCGAACCACGACGTTATCGCGAATGGCTTTGGAAAATCCCGGCTTGTCCGCTGAGATGGAGTAGGCGCCCGGCGGGACTAGCGGAAAAATATATACCCCGGTGGCGCCGGTGGTCGCGCTTAGCGTGATGCGTGTTTGATTATTGGCGGCAGAAATTTTCACGCCCGAGATGACGGCTCCGCTCGGGTCGGTAACAACACCGCGGATCGTGCCCGTGGTCTGTTGTCCAATGAATGCTGCAGGAGTCAGTAACAGCGCGGACAGCGCCAGAAGCAAATACCGCTGGTTGTACATAAATCCTCTCGTTTCGCAGATCGGGGGTATTGTAAAGATTCTGCTAGGATACCATCGCGTTCTGAGAAGGTTGCGGACCGGCGATACGGCCACAGCCGAAGTGAGAGCGCGTGACTGCGTTAAAACAGCAGCTTGAGTCCCAGTTGCATGCGGCGCGGGCCGACGCGAGTGCTGGTAATGGTCCCGAATGCCGGACTGGACGTGTTCAGATTGGCGCTGCCAAACTGCGTATGGTTCCAGGCATTGAAGAGTTCCCAGCGAAATTGGGCGTTAAAGCGCTCTGTGAGATGGTAGTTTTTGAAGAGGCCCGTATCCCAATTGTTCAGGCCTGGCTGCTGGATGGTATTGCGGCCGGCATTGCCAACCACGCGAATCCGGTTCCCCTGAGCATCGCGCGGAAAGTCGAAAGCCGCGGGGTTCAAATAATGATCCGGCACGGAGCGGTCCGCCTTCGCATCCCCGATGATGTTGGGGATCGAACGTGAGAAGCTGCCCACCAGTATCCAGTCCGAACCCAAATTCAACGTCTGGAACTGGCCCTGGGCAAACGTCGCAATCCCGTTCATCTGCCAGCCACCCAGCAGCAGGTCGGTGACGCGGTTCATGCGCGAGAAATATTTTTGGCCCCGGCCAAAAGGAATTTCGTAGTTGAAGCTGGCGACGAAACGATGGGGGACATCGAGGGTGCTGTGACCCTTGTCCCATTTTTTAAAGTCCGCCGAGATGGTGGAGAAGTCGTCGGTAGCACCGAGGTCGAGGTTTTTTTGCCAGGTATAGGATCCGAGCAGGTAGAGGCCCGCCGCATAGCGGCGCTCGATCTTGGTGGTGAGAGCGTTGAAACTCGTCCAGCCTCCGTTGTAGGTGATGAGCATACCCGCGCCGAATTGAGGATACGGAGTGCGCTGGTTGATGGGGATGGTACCAGTGGGATCCACGCGGCCGGCGTTCAGGTTGCGGCGCTGCGGCATCTTGTTTCCCTGGCTGCCGGTGTACTCCGCGTCGAATACCCAATTGGAGCCGAAGGCCTTCTGAATACCGAAGCTCCACTGGTTCAGGTAAGGCGTCCGGTTTAGTCGATCGAAAGTAAACGGACTGAGGTTGGGCGAGGCGTTGAAGCTCGGCAGCATGTCGCGCATGAAGAGATCGGGGATCCGCGGATTACCGTCCAGTGTCTGGGCTTGAAAGATGGGCGGCCCGATAGCCTTGAATTGCTCCTCGTTGAAATTGTCCGTGGCGTAATATATGCCGAAGCCGCCGCGGACCACCATACTTTTCACCAGCGCCGGACTCCAGGTGAAGCCGAAGCGGGGCGCGAAGTTATTGAAGTCGGGATCCACGATATCGGGACGCACGCCTTGGCCAGCCAGGATCACTCGTCCCTGTTCCGGATTGAAGTAGAGACTCTTGTTCCGAATTTCCACGGGGGAGCGGGCAAATTCGTAACGCGGGCCGATGTTGATGGTGAAGTTTGAAGCCAGGCGCCAGTCGTCCTGCACATAGATCCCATAGTAGTTGGAGCGCATGTCCTGGCTACCGTCGCCGATCGCGGCCTGGGCGCGGCCCGGGATCCCTAGAAGGAAGTCGGCGAGGCCGTATCCGGCCGTTTGCGTGCCCGTATACCGGCCGTCGAAAGTAAAGGTCGGGTTACCGGAGAAGTTGGTGAGTTGAAAATACGACTGACGGCTGAGCTGGAAGCCTGTGCGGAAGTTGTGCTTGCCGCGGATCAGGCTCAAGTTGTCGGTATACTGCAGGTTTTCATCGGTAGCGCCGATGGCTTGGGACAGCGAGCCGATGGCGCTGAAGCCCTGGATGGAGAAGTTGGGAACGCCAAAGACCATGGGTTGATCGGTGGCGTTCTTTATCTTAAATAAGTCGCGGGTATAGTTTTGGGTGAAGGAGGTTTCCGCCAGGCGGAAGGTGCGGCTGCGATTAAAGCCGAAGCGGAATTCGTTCAGGATGGCGGGCGAGAAAGTGTGCGTCCAGGTGGCCGTAACCAGACGGTTCGCCAACGGAAAACCCTCTCCGCCGAGTGGACGAAGCGCCTTCACATCGCGTGTTTCGTCCGACCAGGAATAGGTGCCGAAGATCTGGTCACGCGTGGTTACCTGATGGTCGATCCGCATATTGTATTGATCCCAGTCGTTGATGACGGGCGGCGTTCCAACGGTGTTGAAGCTGGGGAAGGCAGCCGAGTTCACCGGGACCGCGACGTTGGGAGTGGGGATGAACTGAAAAGCGATGCGGTCGGTGGCATCGATGCGGCTCGCCGGGATGATGTTTCCCGGGAACGGAACACCGGTGTTGGGATCGATCACATCCACGCATTTGCGCGCGGCCGCATTGGCCAGGCAGACGGGAGAATTTCGCGGCAACATGCCGGTACCGGCGCTATCGTCGGCCAGGTTGCCTTCCAGCTGGGCGCGCGACGGATAGATGGCCGTTGCCGCCGAACTGACGCGCTGGCGAAAGCCTTCATAGTTGAAGAACCAGAAGGTGCGGTTGCGGCCTTTATACAATTTCGGAATCAGCACCGGGCCGCCGACGGCTGTCCCAAAGTTGTGCTGATTGAGCGGCGGTTTCGCGCGGTTGGTGCGGTTCAGAAAGAAATCGTTGGCATTGAGCTCGCGGTTCTGGAAGAAATCGAAGACACTGCCGTGGAGCTGGTTTGTGCCGGCGCGCATGGTCGTATTGATGATGGCGGCGCTGCGTCCAAACTCGGCTCCGAAGGTGGAGCGTTGAATCTTGAACTCCTGAATAGCCTCAATAGAAGGGCGCACGCCAACACTGCCGAAGCGGGCGTTGCGGGTCTCAATACCGTTTAACAAAAAACTGTTGTTGGACTCGCGGCCACCGGCTATCGAGAGCGTCATGTCTCCCCGTCCGGTCCAGCTGGAGGCGGGTGAATTGGCGATTCCAATGGGAATCGCGCCGGCCGACAGCGCCGCCAGTTGTATGAAGTTCCGGCCGCTCAACGGCAGGTTAATGATCGAACGCTGGTCCAGCACCTGGCCAAGAGCGGCGCTTTCGGCATTCAGCAGCGTAGTGCTTTCGGCCGACACCGTGACTGATTCGTTCACTGCGCCCACCTGCAGCTTCACATCGACGCGGGCGCGCTGGCCCACTTGAATCCGGATATCGCTGACTTCGGATTTGCGGAAGCCGGAGGCCTCCACGGCAAGCTGGTACAGGCCGGGCTTCAACTGATAGAAAAGCGCGTTACCAAGGGAGTCCGTGACGGACTCGTGCTTGATACTGGTGTCCACTTCAACCAGAGTGAGTTTACTGTCGGCGACCGCCGCTCCAGAGGGATCGACGACGCTGACCACCAGGTCGCCCGATATGGTTTGGGCGAGCAGAAGCATGGAAGACAGAAAGGCGGCCAACCCAACGGAAAAGCCCTTCTGCAACTTTCTCTCGGTCATAACGGAATTCCTCCTGACATGGGAAGCTGCTATCCGCGCTGACTATCTTACCGCCGTAGCCGCTGCTGCGCTAGACGTTCTCGGGGACAATATATGGCGCCCGGTATTTGCGCGTCAACATGGCATTGGCCTCGGCATCGCCCACGAAGCGCCCGCTCGCCGGGTCGATCTTGAGGGTCCTTCCAAGCCGGTACGCGATGTTTGCCAGGTGGCAGAAAGCCGCGGAGCGCGCGCCAATCTCGATTTCGGCATGCAGCAGTTTGTAATCCCGGGCGCGAATCGCGGAAAAGAAGTTCTGCATGTGGGGCTCGGTATCCTCGTTGTTGGACTTCTCGTCCACCACTTTCTCGTATTTTTCCCGGTTGCCGGCGCCGGCTCCACGCGCCGCCTCTCCGCTCACGTCCGGGGCCGAGCTTTTATACACCTGGACGCCACCGTGGTCAACCACCAGAAAGCCGGCGCTTCCGAAGAAAATATTGCCGACATAGTTGGGGCCCCGCAATCCGCCCAAGCCCTCGGGCGGCGTAGGAAGATTGCGTACGTCGAAAGTCATCTCGACATCGCCGAAGTTGAAGACGGTATGTTCGGTGTTCGGCGTCTCCTGATCGTCCTTCCAAACGAACTTGCCGCCGGACGTGGTCACCGACACGGGCCAACCGGGGCGGCCAAGCGCCCACAGCGCCACGTCCATCTCATGGACTCCCTGGTTTCCGATGTCGCCGTTGCCGGTGTCCCAGAACCAGTGCCAGTTGTAGGCGAACTTGTTCTTGCTGTATGGCTTCATTTGCGCGGGGCCAAGGAACTGATCCCAATTCAGACCCGGAGGTACCGGCTCGTCAGGCGTGTGGCCGATGGAGAAGCGGCGGCGGAAGCACTCGCCGCGGACATGATAAATCTGCCCAATAGCGCCCTCGCGGACCAATTGCACGGCGCGCATTTTATGCGGCATGGAGCGGCTTTGTGAGCCGACTTGCACCATGCGGTTGTATTTTCGAGCCGCCTTCACCATCTGGTATCCCTCGTACACGTTATGGCTGGCAGGCTTCTCGACGTAGACATCTTTCCCGGCCTGGCAAGCCCAAATGGTGGCGAGCGCGTGCCAGTGATTCGGCGTCGTGATAGAGACCGCGTCAATTTCCTTGGACTCGAACATCCGGCGCATATCGGAGAACTCTTTCGACTCGTAGCCCTTCAGCTTCCGGACGGTGGCGACCCCACGCTCGCGCGCAGCCTGATTCACATCGCAGAGACCGGCTATTCTCGCCTCGGAGTCCAGGTTCGAATAGGCCTTCATGTGGTCGTTCCCGCGGCCGCCGAGGCCGACAATGCCGATATTGATGCGGTCATTGGCGCCCAATATTGGGAACTGCGCCGTGGCAATCGCCGCCGAGGCAACTTTCAAGAACTGTCTTCTTGCCGGAGTTGTTTGCATGGGGATCTCCTCTTTTTCAGTATGGACTCAGCCCATAGGGAAAGATAACACGGCGTGTTTAGCGGACGAGCTCAAAAGTTCCATCCGGCTTCAGATAATATTTCCGGCCGCGCCATAGTATTGTATTCCCGAAGAAGCCCGCAATCCAAAAGGAAAAGCTGAGGAGATCCTGCAGAAGCAGCAGATCGATCCGGCCTTTATCAGGGGCATTCAAGATGCCGCCCGAGGTTGCGAGTGCAGCGGCAAGACGAAACAAAACCGCGCCCAGGAACAAGAGAATCCAACCCGGCTGGAGCAATAACAGCGCGATCGCCAGCGGCCAGGTGAATGTGAAGAGCTGACCAATGTAGCCGGCGGGGCGCGAACGGCGCGTGCTGCGGGCCCAGCGCAGCCTGTGAGCCATATTAGCGCTCACCGGCTCGGAGCCAATCCGGTGTTCCACCACATACGACGATAGGATGACTTTCCAGCCGGCCTCCACAGCCAGGCCGCCCATGACGAAGTCCTCGGCCAGATAACCGGCCAGCCGGTCGAAGCCGCCGATCGCCTGCAGCGTCTGGCGGCGTGCGACTATCGTCGGTCCCACGGCGAACTTCATTCCTTCGAGCATGCGGGCCACCAGCACACCCGCGATGAACTCGGTGTTCATGCCGATCGCCTCCAACCTCGACCAGACGCTGCCGCCGGCCACCGCGCGGTAGGGGCAAGTGGCAACGCCCAAACGCGGATCAACGAATTCGGCCGATACAGTCTGAAGCATGCCACGGCCGACGCGTATGTCGCTGTCACTCATCACCAGAATGTCGTGGCGGGCAGCCTCCAACATCTTGTGAAGACTGTAGACCTTTGCGTTCGCATACGGCGGCTCGCCGGTTATTATCAGGCGGGAGGGAATGTGAGGGAACGCCAACTGGAGACGGCGCACCACGGCCACCGCGGGGTCCGTATCATGGCGGACGGCGCAGAGTACTTCATAGCTTGGGTACGCTTGCGTGAAGAACGATCGAAGGTTCTCCTCGAGTCCCTCATCGGCCCCGGCGAGAGGCTTCAGGATACTGATGGGCGGGTCGCTGGAGGCAGCCGCCGGAGGAACGCGCGCGTATTTCAGCGCGGCGATTACCACAAGTACGCAATAGACAAGCGACCCGGCAAGGAGAGCGAGCAGGACCCAGGCTGCGGCCGCTGCCATCGGCTATTCGGACGTCGCCTTAGACTGGATGAGTTTCTGGATATCGGCCAGGAACTCGTCCACCGGCTTCGCCCCCAGGTCCCCCAGTTTCCGATTCCGAACCGACACCGCATCGTTCTGCGCCTCGCGGTCACCTACCACCAACATGTAGGGAATCTTCTGCATCTGCGCATCGCGGATCTTCAGGTTCACTTTTTCATTGCGGTCGTCCAGCGTCACTCGAATGCCGGCGGCAAACAACCGGTCTCGCACCTGCTTGGCGTAGTCCATTTGACGATCGGTAATGGGCAGCACGGTCGCCTGTATGGGGGCAAGCCATACCGGGAACGCGCCGGCGTAATGTTCCAAAAGGATTCCGAAGAATCGTTCGACGGATCCGTAGAGCGCGCGGTGCACCATCAGGGGCTGATGCGCCTTACCGTCCTCCGCGATATATTCCAAGCCGAAGCGGCGCGGCAGCGTAAAGTCAAACTGAACGGTGGACAACTGCCACTGCCGTCCGATGGCATCCACCAGCTTCATGTCGATTTTTGGCCCATAGAAGGCCGCCTCATCGGTCATTAGCTTCACTTTCAGGTTCAGCCGGTCAGTCGCTTTCTTGAGAGCCGATTCCGCCAGGTTCCACTGCTCGGGGCTGCCGTCATACTTCCCGCTGGCGCCTCCATCCCAGGTGGACAATTCCGCTTCATACTTGTCGAAGCCGAAGGTGGTCAGGACGTCGATGGCAAACTGCAGGCAGTTCACCACTTCATCCTCCACCTGCTCGGGAGTACAGAAGATATGCGCGTCATCCTGCGTGAAACCGCGGACGCGGAGCAGGCCGTGCATCACGCCGGACCGCTCGTAGCGGTAGACGGTGCCCAGCTCACCCAGGCGGACCGGCAGGTCGCGATAGCTATGCATCTTGTCCGCATAGATCAGGATGTGGAACGGGCAGTTCATCGGCTTCAGCTGATATTCGGCATCGTCCAACTCCATCCGTTTGAACATGTTTTCCGAGTAGAAGTTATAGTGGCCGGAGGTCTTCCACAGATCGGAGCGCGCGATGTGCGGCGTGTACACCAGCGAGTAGCCGCGCTTGATGTACTGGTCGCGCATCCAGTCCTCGAGCATCTTGCGGACGACGCCGCCTTTGGGATGGAAGAAGATCAGGCCCGGACCGGCCAGTTCCTGGATGCTGAAGAGATCCAGCTCCTGGCCGAGCTTTCGGTGATCCCGCTTTTTCGCCTCTTCCAGCCGCTTCAGATATTCGTCAAGATCCTTCTTATTGAAGAATGCAGTGCCATAAATGCGCTGCATCTTGTGATTTTTTTCGTCGCCCTTCCAGTACGCTCCGGCAATCGAGAGAAGCTTGAAAGCCTTGATGCGGGCCGTGGTGGGGACGTGGGGGCCGCGGCAGAAATCGATGAAGGTGGGGCCAAGCGTGTATTCCGAGAAGATATCTTCCGCTTTTTCATCGATCAGCTCGCACTTCATCGCTTCGCCCATCTGCTGATATTTCTTCAGCCCTTCGGCCTTGGGCGACAATTTACGTTCGTACGGCAGATTTTGAGATTGCAGCTCCCACATCCGGGCCTCAATCTTCTCGAGATCTTCCGGAGTGAACGGCGTGTCGCGCTGAAAATCGTAGTAGAAGCCCGCTTCGGTGGGTGGCCCGATTCCCAGCTTCGTTTCGGGGAATAACTGCTGAACCGCCAGGGCAAGCAGATGGGCAGTGGAGTGCCTGTACACCTCCAAAGCTTCCGGATTTTTTGACGTAAGGATCTGGAGCGAGCCTTCCTGCTCCAGGGGACGCGTAAGATCGTACAACTCACCGTTAAATCGGGAAGCCACGGCATCGTCCGCCAGTCGGCTCCCAATGGATTTCGCGATATCCAGGGGGGTTGTGCCTGCCAGGACCTGTTGAGAACTGCCGTCAGGCAAAGTAATGGTAATGCTGCTCATTTTAGATTGAACCTGCCCGAAAAAGTCCAGCGGGTGAAGTTTCAGCGTATCATGAGAGAGAAACTTTGGACCGATGACTCCAGTCACTCCAGCCGATATATTCGACGAAACGCCGCTACTGGAGCGGGCGCGGGGCGGCGACTCCGCGGCCTTCACGGAACTGGTGGAACATTACCAGCGGAAGATCTTCCGGCTGGCTAAACACATCACTCAGAACGATGAAGACGCCGAGGACGTTCTGCAGGAGACCTTCCTCAAAGCCTACTCCCATTTGGACACATTCCAGGGAAACTCTAAATTTTATACCTGGATCGTGCGGATCGCGGTAAACGAGGCGCTCATGAAGCTTCGCAAACGTAAATCCGACAAGACTGTCTCGCTCGACGAGCCTACGGACACGGGCGAAGACATCATGGCCCGGGAAATCGCCGTCTGGGAGGACGATCCGGAGCAGAAATATTCCAGGGAGGAGATCCGGGACATTCTGGACAAGGCTGTGGAAAGTCTCCGGCCAGCTTTTCGAACCGTTTTCGTACTGCGCGACATCGAAGAATTGTCCACTGAGGAGACAGCAGCTGCCCTGGACATTTCGATTCCGGCGGTAAAGAGCCGTTTGTTGCGGGCCCGTCTGCAGTTGCGCGAAAAGCTGACCAGGTTCTTCAAACGGAAGGGAGACGACGTATTTGCTTACCTGTAAGGACTTCTTGAACGAGTTGAACGAGTTTCTGGACGAATCGGTAGGCCCTGAGGTTCGCAAGAAGCTGGAAGCTCACGTGAGCGAGTGCCCGAACTGCTGGGTCATCGTGGACACCACCAAGAAGACCCTTCAGGTGTACAAGGGCATGGAGCCCCAGACCATCCCCGAAGATGTGCGAACCCGCCTCATGGACGCGCTGCAGAAGAAAATGGCAGCGCAGCAGAAGTCCTGACCGCCAGCCTCCCTTTTCCCGCAGGACACGCTCCCCGGTAGTATTCGCATCGCCGGCAATGCTCCCCTTCCGTAAGCGGAAATTCCACTGCATTTTGAGCCCAGCGGAGACGGCGCACTGTCTCCCGTGCCGCTTCGAGCTGAAGCGGGGACAAGTCGACTTCGATCACCTGATCCGAACGCAGGAAATAGAGATAAGCCCGGGCAACGGGCGCTCCGGTGAATTCCTGCAATGCCAGCGCATAGATTTGCAGCTGTAACCGGTAGGAAGCGGCGCGCTCCGGATCGACCGGGCCCTTCACCTGGTCGGTCTTGTAATCGACGATGACCACGCCCTCCCGGCCTTCGTACCAGAGATCGATCTGGCCGCGCAGCACCACATCGTCCAACGCGATCAGAAAATCGAACTCGCGTTCCACGCGCCGGGCGCCGGCAACTTCTTTGCCGAGCGCGCTCTTTGGAAACCGGGCGGCGAGTTCGCGGGCTTCCGGGGCTGCGGCTTCCACCTCCTGCCCCGAGAGCAGCGCGTGCACCTGCAGCCCGAATTCGCTGGCGTCCACGCCTTCCTGGGTCTCCCATTCCAAGTCGTCATCCAGAACGAATCCGGGGTGCTCGCCCGCCAGCCGCAGATAGCGTGACAGATAGTATTTCCGGGGACAGGCGTCAAAGAGACTCACGGAGGTGACGGCGATGGTTGAGTCATACTGACCGGCAACCGGCGGCCGTTCCAACACAACTGCTGCCTGAAGCTCGCCTGCCGTACCTGTGACCTCCGGCAGATCCGGCGCCACATCGCTGCTGAGCAGCCGGACGCCCGCCCGGCTCTCCTCGAGCATG
>DATLBY010000430.1:0-24448 GCA_035526665.1 Bryobacteraceae bacterium | reverse complement strand
GCCAACGAGGGCTGCGATTTCGATTTCCTAAGGGCTGTCGAAAAACCGCCCGGCACAAATTGACACAAGGAACGAAAAGCTAGTTAGTGCAGCCGCGCCCTTGGTCTCGCACCGGGTTCACAAACCGGACGAAGGTCTCGCCCAACGCTAGAAATGCGTCCAAATCGGAAGGTTTCGTGAGGTAAGAGTCGGCCCCTAATTTTGCCACTATAGACCTGTCTCTGGGGGAATCGGAAGATGTCAGAATCACCACGGGGATCCGATTCATGTCCGAGCGTTCGCGGATTCGCCGCAGTACATCGCTTCCATCACTCTTTGGCAGGTTCAGATCGAGGATGATCAGGTCGGGGTCGGGAGCACCCTGGTATTTACCTTTCCGCTCAACGTACTGGAGTGCCTCTTCGCCATCGCTGACGACGTTTAAGTGGAATTCGAATGCCTGTAGGTTCAAGGCCTCTCGAATAAGGTACACATCAGCCGGATTGTCCTCTGCAAGCAGAATCTGTTTCAAGCCTTCCCCACCTGCAACCAGTAACATCGCCTATAGATCGTCCAAAATTCGGAGTACTGTAGATCCCAGAGAGACGAGCTACGGTTACACTTGCTTCACCCGCTTCTGGTGGACACTTCCTCAGGCGGAATGGTTTCAACATTTATCGTAAGTCAGCTCACTCGGACCAGCCGCATGTCCCTAAAGTACAATGATCCAGGTGCCAACGCGGATCCAAGTGGTGATAGTGTCGGCACTGCTGTTGTTTTTGGTGGCCAACCGCGGCGCTTATAAAGGATATTTCCAGGATGATGATCTGGATAATCTTTCCTGGACCTGGCAGATCTCGGGGGTTGATTTCGTTCAGGGATTGGCCACCCCGGTCTTCTCACGCAACAACTTCCGGCCAGTTGGACACCTGTTTTTCCATGCGGTCGAGCCTCTCGCCGGTCTGCGTTTCCTTCCCTACGTGGCGGGCCTCCAAGGGCTGCATCTTCTGAATGCCGCTCTGCTGCTTTGGGTAGCGCGAGGTTTCGGCTTCCGTGTCATCCCGTCCGCCGTTGCGGCAGTGTTCTTCCTTTTTCACCCTGCCACGTTCGACGCGTATTGGAGGCCAATGTACATTTTTGATGTTGCCTGCGCCACGTTTTGCCTCGCGTGTATCGTGGCCTACACCCACAGAAAATGGGTGTTAAGCTTTGCCTTCTTTTGGCTAGCCTACAAAGCCAAAGAGCTGGCAGTCATGCTTCCAGTTGTGATCGCTCTCTACGAAATGTGGTTTGGGGAAAAGCGCTGGCGCAGGCTAATCCCGTTTTTCGCCGTCTCACTGTGCTTCGGCGTGCAAGCGCTGATCGCCAACCGGCAGACTCATGACGCTTACACCATCGAACTCACTGGATCGGCCATTTTTGCAACCATCCGCTACTACTCCTCGCTAATCCTTTTACATCCGCTAAGCCTTCTCCTCATTCTTCCGGCCGCTTTTCTGGTACGGGATCGACGGCTCTATTTCGGCCTCCTCGGGACCCTAGCCTTGCTGCTCCCCCTGCTGGCGCTGCCGAACCGGCAGTTTAGTGTCTATCTGTATGTCCCTCTCCTCTTCCTCGCTCTGGCGCTGGCAGCTGTGCTGGAAAAATGTCCGCCAGGAGTAGCAATCGTGTTTTTACTCTGCTGGATTCCCGCCACGTACCTGCGGCTCCGCCACTATCGCGCTGCCACGCTCGAAACGGCGCAGCAGAACCGGGTGTACGTCGGAACACTGGAGGCATTCGTGAAAAGCTCGCCCGGAACTACGGCCTTTGTCTACGACGGGGCTCCTGCTGCTCTCAACCCATGGGGTATCTCGGGAGCAGTCCGCTATCTCACCCGAAACCCGTCCAGCCGTGTCGCATCCCTAAACTCCCCTGAAGGCAAGGGGATGCTGCGCGAAACCAGCTTCGCGGTTCTGGGCTGGGACAGCACTCGCCGGCGGCTCGATATTACCCGGCGCGATCCTTCGGCTCCGTATAAGTCCTACATCGACATCCAAAAAGACATTCCCATCTGGCAATTCGGCGAAGGCTGGTACGAGCGCGAAAATGCCTACCGGTGGACCAAGCCGGTTGCTGTCGCCACTCTCCTCCGTCCCGCCAATGCCGCGCAATTTGAGATTTCTGTGAACGTCAGTCCCATCCAATTGCAGGCGGCCGGTTCTCTGAGCGTGGAGGTGATGCTGGACGGCAATTCGATTGGCGCTCACCAGTTCACTAAGCCCGGCTGGCAGAAGATTCAATTCCGCCTGCTTCCATCGCCGGAGGCTCTCGTGGCGGTGGAACTGCGGAGCAGCCCGGCCTTTCAACCCTCCGATGATTCGCGCTCGCTGGGTGCGGCCATCGGCGGCTTTGGATTCCTGCCATGAAGATCCCGAAGTTTCAGTGGGTGATTGCCGGCATGCTGTTCGCCGCCACCATGATCAACTACGCCGACCGCCTGACCCTGTCGGTCGTCTCAGTCGACATCCGGCGAGAGTTCGGCCTCACGGAAGGCGATTATTCACACGTCGTCACGCTGTTTCTATTGGCGTACGCGATCATGTACGCCGGCTCCGGCTACATCCTCGACCGTCTGGGCACCAAGCGCGGTTTCGCGGTCTTTGTAGCTGCCTGGTCGGCGGCGCAAATGTTGCATGGCCTGGTCATCGGCAAATGGACTCTGGGAGGAGCGCGCTTTCTTCTCGGTCTGGCTGAACCCGGCAACTGGCCGGCCGCTGCCAAGGCCGTAGCGGAATGGTTTCCGCCGGACCAGCGCGCCTTTGGGATCGGCATCTTCAACGCGGGCTCGTCCTTTGGTTCGGCCATTGCGCCGCCTATGGTGGTCTACCTAACCCACGCCTACGGGTGGCGGGCGGCATTCTACTTTACCGGCGCCATCGGCTTCCTATGGGTGGTCGTGTGGATGATTCTCTACGACTCTCCGGAAAAGAGCACCTGGCTCCGCCGGCGAGACATGCCCAATCTGACAGACGTGAAGCCGGCGGTGGTTGGAGCCCGGCCGGACTGGCGCAAAGTGATCCGGATGCGCGAGTGCTATACGTTGATCCTCACCCGCTTCTTTACCGATCCGGTAATCTACTTCGTCATCTTCTGGCTGCCCGAATATCTTAGGAAGGAGCGCCACTTCGACCTTTCCGAAGTGGGCCGCTATGCCTGGGTCCCATTCATCTTTGGCGACGTCGGTTACCTGCTGGGCGGCTGGCTCTCGGGCCGCCTCATGCGCGCCGGATGGACCCTGCCGCGCGCCCGGAAAATCGTAATGCTGATCGGCGCTGCCGTCATGCCGGCGGCGATTTTGGCGCCGTTTGTCCCCACCTCGCAGCTCGCGATAGCAGCCACCTGTTTTGTCACCTTCGGCCATGGGTTCTGGGTATCCAACCTACAGGCGCTTCCGACTGATCTGTTCCGATCCTCCGAGATCGGGTCCGCCAGCGGCTTCTCGGGAATGGGCGGAGCCATTGGTGGAATGCTGGCAAATATGGCGACCGGATACATCGTCGCGAAATATTCCTATGCGCCCATCTTCATCCTGGCGGGTCTGGTGCACCCGCTGTCCATTTTCCTGATCTACAAGATGCTCCCGGACCGCTATTTTTTCAACCGCACGGCCGGATCCGGCCTCACGGTCTAAACTGCAGCCAACGGTCGAGAAACGCGAAAGCAAGGAGGCGGACATCGGGCGGGAAATCATGTCCGGCATCGGGGTAGCTCGCCTGCAGCCGGTCTTTCGCGCCGAAAAGCGCATAAACAGGTGCGGCTGCATTGATGCAGTCGCGTACGCCGGAGACCTCAAAATCGGGCGAATCATGCAACGGCGCATTGATAAAAACCGCCCGGGGGCTCAGAGCCGCCAGCACCTCTGTGAAATCGAAGGGCACTTTCCCCGGATCGTTGGCGTAGCGCGTTGCAATCAGAGGCATGTAATAGCGGCTGCTCCACGCCGTGATATCGCCTCCGTGGTGTTTGGAAAATACGTTGAAACCGCAGCTCGAGACTATCACGCGTACCCGCGGGTCGAACACCGCCAGAAACAGTGCGTTGTGCCCCCCAAGAGAGTGCCCGATGACTCCGATACGATTGGGGTCCACATAAGGCAGGGAACGCAATAAATCCACCGCCCGCCGGTGATTCACGATTCCCTTCATGGTTGCGCTTAGGTAGCCGAGTTCGTAAGGGTCGGTCTTGTATTCACGACGGTGCAGAAGCGGATAATCGATGGCAATTGTGACGTAGCCGCGCTCCGCAAGTTCATGGGCATAGGCAAGATTGGGGGAACCTGCTAGGCCGGCCGGCACCTCCTTGCCAGGCTCCGAACTTCCAGGTAGACAGATCATCGCGGGGAGACGCCCTACGCGCTTGTGAGGCGTGAATAAATAGGCGGGCACGGGATCGCCCGGTTCAGATACGAATGTGATTCTGCGGCGTGTGTAGGCGTCGCTCCTGACCTCCTCGACGATGCGTAAATCCAAGGGAACACTGGTGGCCGGCGGCAGAGGGCCCATCACGGCCTCCATGTTGGCCTGAATATGAGCTACCCGCTTGGCCCAGTCGGCCGGCGATTGGACCGGATGCTTCCGCCCGGCGGTGTCCAGGTAGAACAACAGGTTTTTCTTGTCTGCATAAACGGGAGTGTCTGCGTGCAAAGGCAGCAGTCCCACCAGTAATGCGCAGACTCGGGCGGCCCTCAACATTTCACCGTACCGCGCCGGTAGCCTGCATCAACTCGTCGACTTTCTGAGCAATCAGCTCTTCGACGGCGAAGCTATACGGCGCCGGCAGACCATACTCGTCCATATCCTCCACGCCCTCATAGCCGCCTTCGCGCAGGACTCGAAGAGAGGGAATATAGGATAGAAGCTCGTTGTTGTAGCCCGCTACCCACGTATTGTCATTTCCGTATTGCTTTTTGAATCGCAGGCAGTAATCGACTACGGACTCCCCGGTTAGTGCGATGAAGCTCAAACTTGAGCCGAAGCGCCATGCCTGAATGGGATACGGATGCTGCTCGGGTAACTTTCCATCGCGCTCCAGTTTATTCACCAGATATTGAATCTGCCGCCGCTTGGCTCCGCTCGCCTTATCCAGCCGCTGCTGGAGAGCTTCCCGCGACGGAGGCTTTTGAAATGGCACCTGAATCACCGCATACGCGGTACGGAGCGGACCCTCGATGCTCCTCATCTTGCCGCGAATCACCAGGTCTACCGCGCGGGCCAGAATCTTGCCGTACATCGTAGCCAGCTCGACGGCCTCGGGGGTATCACTGTTCATGATGCGCGGTAGCGGATTGGCATCCCCACCGCATCCTTGCACGAACAGGGCTATCGCGCCCGGATACAGCTTCTCTAACTGCGCTTGCGCAAATCCCGCATAGTCGCCATTCACCTGGTATCCGGAGAGCGCCGTCGTGTGGCACGAGTAGCCGAACACAATTGCCCGCACCCGCCCCGCTGCCGTGCGCACCGCCATTACGGGAACGTCCTGATCCACTGGTCCAGGCAAGCTGCGCCCTCCCGGCCGTGCCCGCCGCCGGTTGACCGCGATTCCGGCCAGTCCCTGCTCGAACGAGAGCTCCGCGGGAGCCAGTTGATGGATCGAGTCGCCGATCACCTCGACCATCCGGTCAATCAACCATCGCGTGTAGCGGTCTACTGTAGCCTTCTGCTCCGGCGTTAATTCGTAGTACAGGTGCAGCACCTGGCCGGTAACGGGCGAGCTATGGTTATGCGAGTAGTTCAGGACCAGCCGCTCCCGCGCGAGGCCGAACTGTTTCTGCGCACGGGCGGCGATTTCGTCCATCATCGCTACGTCCAGCCCTTGCAGATCGCTCGTGACCAGGACCGCGGTGGCTCCGGCCGCATCCTGGAATGCTATGGCCTTTACATAGATATCCTGCAGCACTCCCTCGGATGTCTTGGTGCGGTTGCCGTATCCGGATAACCAGATCGATTCTTTGGGAGTGACGTTGACCTTGGCGGCGCCGGCTTTCCAGGTCTGAGGGGTGGCGCACGCCGCGGTGAGAAGGGCAAGAGCTACAAGCGAGCGGTTCATGGGTTTGGGTAATCGATCCTGACGCTGTCAAACATCACGATGCCTTTAGGCAGATACTTTTCCTGGACCTGGTAGCTCGGCTCGTCGGGATAATCCTGACCCGCGCGTAATTTGTGCGGCTCCTTGACATCTCCGATCGGAACTACCTTGAGCGGAAACAGGACGAAGATCAAATCGACGTTCACATCCTTCAGCACGGCGGCGATGTCGGCGCAGCCGTATCGATGTTTCATCGATTCGCGGGCTCCCAGGCAGGTCCACTGCGCAGGATCGGGTGCAAGCCGGACGATCTGTTCACTCCAGTCGTGAGTGATACGGAACGGCTGGCCGGAAAGCACGAAGTTAGCTGTAGTGCCCTGCGTGGATGCTTGCGCCAGGAGCACCAGTTGCGCGCCCTGCAGATCCATTTCGCCCCGCAGGCGAACGGTTAGCTTCGCATTGGTTAGATCTGTGCTCTGATTGCGTTCGACGAAGCGATTGGTTCGGCCAACGGCTGACTGTACCCGTTTGGTGTGCAGATACATCAGCATGTGCAAGTATCCGGCGCCCGGCGGAGCGTGATGGCTATCCAGGTACCACGGGCCGAAGCAGTAAGCGGCCCCATCCCAGATAGGCAACGGATGGTAGCGATTCGCGACCCACCCGCCGGGTCCGTTGTCAAAAGTCTCAATATAAGGCTCGCGCGATTCCGCAGCCAGCACCGCGGCAAGTAAAAGAGGAACCGCAAACAAAGTACGCATGTCAAAAGATGAGTTTCAGACCTAACTGGATATCGCGCGGATCGCCCGTAGTAGACGTGATTCGTCCGAACGTGGCGGTGCCCAGCGTACCGCCTGGATCGCCCGGGTTGGGATGATTCAGGGCGTTGAAGAATTCCCCACGGAACTGCAGCGAGCGGGTCTCTCCAATGCGAAATACCTTCGCCAGGGAAAAATCCACATTGCGGTAACCGGGTCCCATTACCGAACCGATGCCGGCATTGCCCAGCGTAAATGCCGGCGGAGCGATAAATGCGCTCGTATCGAAGAAGCGTGTCTCGGTTCGCTCAGACCGCGGCAGGTTCGCGTTGCGGATCCGGTTAGGAACCTGAGTGATGCCGCCGGTGTTGGCCACATCGCCCGGGGTGCGTACCGTGATCGGGAATCCGGTGCGCAGCACCAGGATCCCTGTCGCTTGCCAGCCGCCCAATACGCCATCCAGAACGGCGGGCATATGGCTACCGAAACGCTTCCCCTTCCCATAGGGAATCTCCCAGATTCCTGCGTAGCTGAAACGATGGCCGATATGCAATGCCGACAGCCCCTTATTATTTCCGCCGAACCAGAGGTCGAGCAGCGTCCGGTTGTCGAGCGTCTTGGACCAGGTGTACGCGCCGATAAAGGATAGTCCCTTGGCAAAGCGTTTCTCCGCCTGCAACTCCAGCCCGTGATAGCTGGACTGCCCGTCGGTATTTCGCAAAGTGACATTGCTCAGGTTTTGGAAAGGCCTGCGGGCCTGCACGCTGCCCGGCCCCGGAGCAGGTTCATTGGGAAAGCCGGAACGCGGCAGGCCGGTCGCCTTGTTGCCGACGTAACCGATATTGAAAACCAGGCTTTGCGCCAGAGATCTGCCGACGAACAGATTCCACTGCTGTACATACGCCTCAGTCCAATTGACGCCCTGCCCGAACGGCGCGGGTTTGCTGCCTGGAGTAACGAAGTTCACCACGGGCGACAGATCGTTGACCGGGTAGTTTCGGAAATCCGTCTCATTTACTCCTAGAGTTACGCTGCCCGTACGGACGAACGGCGGGTTGAACGCCAGCAGGATCCAGTTATCCATCGTGTCGCGTTGGTAGAAAATGCCGTACGCACCACGAATCACGGTCTTATCGTTCCATTGATAGGCGAGACCAACCCGCGGCGCCAGATTATTGTTGTCATCCTTCAGCAAACTTCGGCCCAGATAGTCGGGCCGTTTTTGCGTCAAAGGACTGCCGGTGTCCTGGGGAGTGATCAGCACTGCTGTAGCCGGCCCGGTTTGCAGAAAGTTGCCGATTTTGTCGCGGTTGGCGACCGGCTTACCCATCCACTCGTAACGCAATCCAAGATTCAACGTCAGCTTTCGGGTAATCTTCCAATCATCCTGCGCCCAGGGCATTATCTGGGAGTTGCGGAAGTTCGGATCCACAATATCAATGCTCGCTTGAATGTTTCTCGGCAGGCCGAGCAGAGTGTCGGCGAGTGCGTAGCCGCTCGACCCGGGACCCGCCGTCCATTGCCCGTTGAAACTCTCGACGCCCGCCGGCTGAAGCCCGTTGGGGAACGTGTCCCGGTGCCGGTATCCGGTGAACCCGATCTTGATCGTATGGTTGCCGTGAATCACGAACAGGCTGGTGGCGAGCTGGAAGATCTCATTCTTCCAGCCGCGCGGACCTTCGGTTGTGGATCCCCGGGTCTTGCCGGGCTGATTGCCGAACACGCTAAATTCGGTAATGTTCCAGTAGGGAGCGTGCCAGCAGGCGGGCTGGCTGCAAGCGCCTTTCAAACCCAGCTCGGCGGCCACATCCCGATGGAAAGCGCTCTCGGTAACTTCATTCTGCCGGAAACGGCTGTACCCTGTTCGCAATTCGAAAATCGTACTGGGGGTGAGCGTGCGGTCCCAACTGATCACTCCATGCTGGCCGCGGAACTTGTGGTTGTAGCTGAAGGCCGGCCAGACCGGTGGCGCCGTAGTGTCGGTATCGCTGATGATGTAGCGGGCAAAGAGGCGGCTCCGGCTGCTAAGCTGGTGGTCCGCGCGAGCCAGAAACTGGTCCGTGCGCGTCTGTTGCGGCGCCAGCGACTGATAATTATCGATCGGTCGGATGCCGCCCCTTCCAGATCGGGTCGGTAGCGGCACAAACTCATTCATGAACTTCAATGTCAAGGGATTCAACCGGTTCGTGGGAATCATGTTGTTCGAGAACGGCTGCTTCGTCGTCCAGTCATAGAGAACGAGCGGGCTCGGGTTTGAAAAATCCGTGCCCAACAGCGAGGAGAAATCACCCGTGCGGAAGGCAGTGGTTGGTACCGTCGTGTTCTGTGTGAAGCCCTGGCGCAGCCGCATGGATTCCCAGGAACCGAAATAAAACGTTTTGTCGCGCCGGATAGGACCTCCCACAGTGGCGCCAAATGTGTTCCGGTTCAACTGCGGCTTCTTATCCGCGAACTTCTCGCGCGCGTCAAATTTGTTGTTGCGCACAAATTCAAACACCGATCCATGAATGGCGTTCGTGCCCGACTTGGTCACGATATTGATCTGGCCGCCCGCCTCGCCGCCAAACTCCGCGCTGTAATTGCTGGTTTGGATCCTCATCTCCTGAATGGAATCCACCGAAAGCGCGAAGATGTTGGTTTCGTGCTGCACCTCTTTCCCTGAGAGCCCGTCGAACAGATACTCGTTGTATTTCGCGCTTTGTCCATGAACGCTGAACGATCCCTGCCAGGTGGCGCGTTCCGCCTGATGGCGGCTGTTGTCCCGCGATTCCACCACCCCGGCCGAGAGGAGAGGCAATTGCATGAAGTCGCGCGCGGCCAGCGGCAGGTCCACCATTTGCCGGTTCTCGACGAGGCCTCCGACTTGCGAATCACTCGTCTGCAAAAGTGGCGCGGTTCCACGGACCTCCACATTTTCGGTGACCTGGCCGACTTCCATCTGGATATTAATCTCCAGGGACTGGTTCACCTCCACACGCAGACGGTCCGTCACGGCTCTCTTGAACCCCGGCGCTTCGGCCGAGACGACATATTCGCCCACCCCGAGTGCGGGAAATGCGTACCGTCCCGCCTCATTGGTAACACTCGTTTGAGTTACTCCGCGATCTGAGTCGGTAATTGTTACTTTGACCCCCGGCATGATGGCGCCCGCGGAATCCTGCACCGCACCGCTGATGCGGGCTGCACTCTGGCCGGATAGTGGGATTGGAATGACACTGAATAGCGTCAGGCTGAGAATGGAAATAGCTCTCCGAAGCATCGTAGCTCTCCCTGTCGGTGTTACTGTTGCGGGGTAGCAAACTCGGCTGCACGGCGCACGAAATTTATCGTTAAGAGAGAGTAGCCCAACAACTCTTTTATGTCAATACTGTAAGGGCCGTGGGGCAGATTGTCCAACGTCCGGCCGATGCGGCGCCGGAGTAAATAGGATTGGCTGCAGCCTGGAAGCGGCGAGAGAATGATTTCGGTGCTCACCAGCAGTGGCCTCCTGCTAAGGGTCTTTCGAATAGCTTGGCGAAATCGCGCGCGGATACGATGGGCGTGCTTTGGGGCCGCGCAAGTGAAAGCAGGCCGCTCTTGTGCCCTGTCACGAGATAATCGGCCCTACCTGCCTCGGACAGCCCCAGCAGAAAATCATCAGTCAGGTCTGAAGATCGTTCGATGCGCGGCAGCGGGCTGACGTCCCCAGCGAGCTTTGAATTTGGTTTACGAGGCGGCCGGCCTTGCAGGCCTGATCAGCTCGGCTACTTTTGGTTTTTGCAGCGTGGCCCGCAGCTGTTCCGCGCAGGTCAGGAGCGCGAATTTTCCGCCTTCCCAGGCGTAAATGGCGGCGGGATTACCGGCCGGTGTAATCAGAGCGGACACCAGAATGTTGTATCGAGCACCACGCGCATCAGGCCGGGTCCGCCTTCTTTTTGGGAGCGGCACCACGCGCGAACTTGGCCTAGGGCCTGATCCACAATCTCCTGAAGCTCCCTTATGTCGTAGCTGGCGTTGCGCGCCTTGATGTCCTGAACGGTGCGATTGAACACGCGCCAGCGGACGGCTTCGTCAATGAGTTTCGTAAGGTCGCCCTTCTTCATACCTTGGCAGCGAAGAAAAGTGCGCAGGATCAGATCAGCGGACGCAGGTTCTCCCCAACCGTTGAGAGCGTGATAAAGGACGTTATCACAGACTCGAAACAGCACGGCCCTTATTTCGGTTACAGGGGTCAGCTGGCTTGACAGGTACTGTAAGGGCCGTAGTGCAATCCGCCGGGCGTGACTCAACGTGCGCCCGCCCTGCGTCTGCATTCCGCCCGCGTGGCCGTCAGCATTAAATCCAAAGACTCGGCCGGCAGCGACTCCATTACATTGGACACGATCGATTTCGGAACCGGCATAACCCCCACCCGGCATTTGAAATTTTGGACTGAGCGCGCCAGCGTAATCGACTCGAACTCCACGTACAAATTCGGGCCTTTCTGCTGCGCAATCCAATAAGTATTGAAAGCCCAGAGAATGCCGTGATCCTGCTGCACATTCAAAAAATCGTTGCGTCCCGGAACTCCGCTTTCGGACTCCCGGATTTCGCTGGCGCGCCACCGCACCAGCAGTACAGGACCACTCTGCCCGGCGTGCTCGGAATAGTCGCTGCGGGATTTTACGTGAAAAGAATAGTGCTGCGGAAAAAAGGACCCGACACGGTAAACGTTTTGCATCCCGAACTCCACGTTATAAGCGGCTCCCGTGGGAACCGCAATCGGACGCGCCCGGCATTCGTAAATCAGGGGATTGTACAGCGCGGCATATTTGCCGTAATCCTGCAGCACGCTTTTCAGATCATCCATCCGGGCGCCCTCAATCTGGATAGCGCCAATCCAATGGATCACGGTGCCATTCCAGCCCGCTATCCGCTGGTTGATGGTCCCCAATCCCACATTCCGCCGAAAAGGCTTACCCGCACGAAGATTCTTGTCCGCTTGCGCCTTGAACTCCTCCGGCACCCACGACAGTTCACCCGCGCTCAATCTGCGCATCCTCATTTGCTCGGCGCTCCGCAGGTACCCCTCGTACTCGCTGGAAACCCTAGGATCCAGAGTGGTAATACATAAAGCCGCCCAGCAAGCTCCCGCGAATACCAGTGCGCACAGGAAAACGTACTGTACGTTCCTCATCCTCAGGGATGCACCCGGGCCAGCAACCTGAGAAATTCCGGGTGTTTCGATACTTTGCCCGCGCGGGGCTCCAGATGTAAATACATAAGATAATCCGAGTGTTCCCCTAGAGCTTTCCAGGCCCACTCGAAAGTAGCGGCCGTCTCCCCAAGTCCGTCGTGAATGGCCGCCATGTAGAGCGCTGGGACATACCGGCGTCGCGCAATCTCCTCCAGCCGCGCGAGTTCCATCCGAGCTTCACGCGTTCGTCCCACGGTTGCATACACGCTGCCCAGGGCCGACACCGCCGAGGGGCTGTCAGTCGATAGAGTGGCTGCCAGCTTGAAGTGCTCAATCGCCTCGCTGTACATTCCCTTGGCCTCGTATGCCATTCCGATCGTCTGGTGCGCCAGGGCAAAATTGGGTTCCATTTCCAAAACCGCGCGATACTGCTCGATGGCCTGATCAAATTCGCGGGTATAGTAGTAGCACCATCCGACCCCTATATTGATCGCAGGCGATAGAGGCTCCAACCGTTGCGCCGTCCGCATTTCCTCTGTGGCCCGGCCCAGCTCCCCGGCGGCCATAAAATAATGGCTGCGCCAGTGATGCGCCGTGGCCCATCCGGGGTTCAGCGCCATGGCCCGCGTGAACTCCGCCGCCGCGCCCGGCAGGTCCCAGTCATAGGACAACTTTACGTACGCCAAGGAAACATGCCCTTCCGCCAGATCAGGATTAATTTCAATGGCCTTTTGCGCGGCCGCCTTCGCCAGAGGCATCGCTTTGTTCGGCGGCATGCCGTCGACTCCGATAGACCCCAGCAGCGAGTAGGAGTCAGCCAGGCCGCTGTAGGCAAGCGCGTAGGTCGGATCGGCTGAAATTGCCTGCTGGAAATATCGCGCAGCTCGCCGCAGTCCGTCCTCCGTGCGGCGGTTCCAGAAGTACCGGCCCCGCATGTAGGCCTCCAGGGCATCCGGAGGGATTTGCGGCCGGCTTCGCAGCAGTTTTCTCTCCTCCGCCGTAATGCTGCCTTGAATCTCGCGGGCGATGGCTTCCGCAACTGTGGACTCCAGCGCTACCGTGTCTTTCGTGTCACCCTCGTAGTAATTTGCCCAAAACACGGACCGGGTCTTGGGATCCAGCAACTGCGCGTCGATCCGCACCCGCTCGCCCGAGCGCAGTACGGTGCCTTTTAAAACAAGGTTGGCCGGATGATCGTGGGCCAACGCACCCAGCGCCGCCGACTCTCCCCGGTTGGCGTTTCCCGAGGCCAGCGAAATGACCCGCAGATTTCCCAGCTTTGCCAGACTCGTGACCAGCGCTTCGGTCATCCCATCCACGAAGTAGTCCTGCGATGGATCGCGAATCACATTCCGGAAGGGAAGCACCGCCAGCGTACGCGTGGAGGCGCTGACCACCGGGAGCAGGTCGGCCGGGTGGTGAGGACGAGACAGGTAACCTGCTAGAGCCAGGGCCCCGGCAATGGCCGGGACTGCCATCCAGACCGCCCATCTCCGCTTTTTTGGAACCTGTTCCGGAGTCTCGATGGGGCCGGCGGCCGCCGGCTCGGCTGCAGGCTCGGGGAGCACGGTGCGAACTGTCGCCACAAAGCGGTAGCCGCGCTTGGGAATCGTCTCGATGTAGCGAGTTTCACCCGCCGTGTCTTCCAGGGTCTTCCGCAATAAAGAGATGTTGCGCGTCAGGGCGCCCTCTTCCACGAAAGTGTCGGGCCATAGCCTACTCAACAGTTCGGCCTTATCCACCATGCGGCCGGAGTTGCCCACTAGCGCGAGCAAGGTCTCGACGACCTTCGGAGGCAGGGAAATCAGCTCATCGCCGCGGTGCAGCAATCGCTCGCCCGTGTCGATTCGATACGGACCAAACTCGTATGTCTGGATTTCTGAATCCACACGGCCTCGAAGAAACTACGAGCCTATCAGATTTTGCAGTGAAGCTTTGAATGACTTAAACGCTCATCACACATTCATCAGAGTTATATCAGGGTTTCCGCATGACTACCCGGCAGGAAAGGCGCAATGTCGATCCGTGACACGGATAGCTAGCACAAAGGAAGGGAACTCATGGCAACGGAAATAAGAATCAGACGTAATGCAATCTTGGGGGCAGCTCTCACCGCAATGCTCTGCAGCGGCGCGGTCGCCGCGGATCAAAAATCCCAACCGGTCGCACTCAAATGGTCGGAGCTGGCGCGCTTGGTCCAAGGCCGCCAAGTCGAGATCAAACTGCCGGACGGCGCAACGCTGAAAGGCGAAGCCGTTGTTGTCAGAGAGGACGCGCTTGTCATCGGCAATACAACTGTGCCGCGCGCATCATTGACGCTGATCAAGCTCCAAAGACCGCATGGGTCCTGGGGCAGAAAGCTAGGCACTGTACTCGGGAGCCTGACCGGGCTCGTCGTCGGCGGCTATGTTGCATCGAGGGTCGCGGATTCCGCCGGCTCCGGAATCCCGTTATTTCTCGGAATGGCATCCGCCGGTACTCTGGGCGGCTACTACCTCGGCCGCGCCATTGACCACCGGACCACATGGATCATGGTCCTGCCATGAGTAACAAAGTTTCCAGACGATTGTTCGGCATCACAGCAAGCACCCTAAGGGGTTTAGAAAAGGAGAGTAAGAACCACATGAAGAATGTAAGAGCGGTTGCGAAGTCGATTCAGGCTGGCCAGGAAAGGAAAACCTCATCCTGCCATCCCGTGCTGTGGATACTCGGCATATGCTTGCTTGCATTGCCGGCATCCGCGCAGGAGCAGAACCCGTCGTACCTGGCGCTGGGGGATTCCCTGGCGTTCGGTTTCAGCCCGCTGGTTGTCGGCGGGGCCGGCAACTTCACCGGATATCCGGAGGAGGTGGCAGGCACGAAGCAAGTGCAGCATGTGAAGAATCTGATGAATATCGCCTGCCCAGGGGAAACCAGCGGAAGCTTTCTATCCAATGCGCTGCCCGATAACGGCTGCCGCGATTACAAAGCCTATTACGGACTCCACACCGTCTACGCGGGAACGCAGTTGAGCTTCGCGGCCAGCGCCCTGCGCGCTGACAAGCAGATTGATCTGGTCACCATCAATCTGGGCGGCAACGATTTGCGGTTGCTTCAATCGAGCTGCAATTATCAGGCGCCCTGTATCATTGCAGGAATTCCCGCCCTTCTGACAGCCTATGGCCAGAATCTTGCCGCCATTCTGCAATCGTTGCGATTGGATGGCGGCTACACCGGCAACCTGGTAATCGTCACTTACTATTCGCCCGATTATCAGGATCCGCTGCAGACCGGCGCAATCTATGCATTGAATACCGTAGCGACTCAGGTGGCCGCTGCCTTCAGCGCCCAGATCGCCGACGGTTTTACGGCCTTCGCTCAAGCGGCGGCCGGGTCCAACGGGAACGCCTGCACGGCCGGACTGCTCATCCCGCTTCCCGATGGAACCTGCAACATACATCCGTCTCCGGCCGGCCGGGCGTTGCTGGCCCAGACGGTGTTGAATCTGATCGGTAAGAACAAACGATAGCTGCACAGGAGTGAACCCCTTCGCCCGGGGTTCACTCCGGCCCTGCCGGTATCTTCGGGAAGAACTTTCCTTGGTTAGGCAATTAGCTGGACATCCACCACGCCCGCAAAACTCGATGGAGTGCGGATCTCCATGCCCACTTGCCTCAGGCCCTCAATCGGCCTGCCGGGCGATGCATCCCTAGCACCCATCCTTCCCTTCTTCTGCCAGATCGATGCCATAGAAACCGCCGTCTGGTTGACCGAGGTCACCCCAAAATCCCGCAAGGCAGGCCAGCGATTCCTGGAGCCTCTCGCACCATCCGTACCCTGGCTTTCGTTCCCGGGTTGTGATAGTTTTTAGACGCCGCTGAAGAGTGCTTTCCCCCTGTCCGTGAGAGTGGAACTCCTGCCCCGGCAAAGAGAGGATGTATGCTTACCCCATCCGGCCCTCACGATTCTCCCAAGGTCAAAGGCCTTCTTTACAACTGTATCGTCTGCGTAATCGCAGGGGCCCTACTCCTGCCAACCGCTATTGCACAAACGGTCACCGGAGTTGTCTCGGGAAGCGTGGCGGATTCCAGCGGCCAATTAATCCCGGGCGCGATTGTCACGCTCACCAGCGAAGCCACCGGTGAGGCCCGCAAAGCTTCGACGGATGCAACCGGTGACTTCGTATTCACGGCGGTGCAACCGGGCCGGTACACGGTCGGGGTAGAATCCCAGGGATTTAAACGCCTGGAGAAGAGGAATCTCACTGTCACGGCCTCCGAGCGGCTGGCCGTAGGCATACTCTCATTGGAGATCGGTACCGTATCCGACTCGGTGACGGTGACGGCGCAGGGCACGCCCGTGCAGACCAGCAGCCAGGAACGTTCGGCTGTTCTCACCAGTACGCAAATGGAAACGCTCATGAGCCGGGCCCGTGATTTCGTGGGGCTCCTGCGCGTGCTGCCGGGCGTCGTCTATACCGACGATCCCACTACGCTCACCCGAAGCCGCGGTCCCACGATTCAGGGCGTCCGCAACACCTTTAACAGCATGAGTGTCGATGGGCTTTTTGGAAACGACCTCGGCTCCACCGAATGGCTCGGTAGCCCGATTAATATGGACGCCATCAGCGAGGTCAAGGTCCTACTGAACAATTACCAGGCGGAATACGGACGTAACGCCGGCGCCATGGTGAACGCGGTAACCAAGTCGGGCACCAAAGACTTCCATGGTACCGGCTACATTTACAAACGGCACGAGCAGTTCAATGCCAACAGCTTTTTCAATAATCTGAACAAAATCCCGAAGCCGCGCTACCGCTTTGCCACCGGAGGGTATACGCTGGGCGGACCCATTTACATCCCTGGAAAGTTCAACAGCGGCAAAGATAAACTATTCTTCTTTTTCTCACAGGAGATCCATCGCACCGAAACCCCCCAGCCGCTGCGGCAAGTCACGGTACCGACCCAGTTGGAGCGCGCCGGAAACTTTTCGCAGACGCTCGAATTGAATGGCCAGCCGGTGGTGATCCGCGACCCCGTCACCGGAGCCCCATTCCCGGACCGCATAGTTCCGCAGAGCCGTATCGATCTTAACGGGCAGAAGCTGCTGAGCGTTTTTCCACTGCCGAACGCCTTCGACCGTGCCATTACACGGGGCAATTACAACTACAACTTCCAGGAAAGCCTCTTTAGCCCCAAGCGGCAGGAAGTGGCCCGCATCGATTATTACGCGAGCAGTAAAGTGCGTATGTATTTTCGCGGCACTACCTGGCGTGAAGACGATCAGGGCTATGCCGTGGCCGCCGGGGCGGCGAACTGGGGCATGCTTTCCGGGCATTACAAATATACGGACGACGCCGGCGTCTATACTCTGACCAACCTGCTCAGTCCCACGCTGGTGAATGAATTCTCCATGGGAGCGCATCACAACTACGAGTGGGGGCCGCCGCGCAGCCAGGAGGACATCGACCGCTTGGACCGCAGGAAACTCGGCATGACTCTGCCGCAATTCTACCCGCAGAACAACCCCTACAATCTGATCCCCTGGGCCTCGTTTGGAGGCGTGCCGAACGCCGCCGGATTCTCCACGGATTCGCGCTTCCCGGTCCGCGGCGCGGACACGGTCTTCACCTTTTCTGATGGGCTCAGCAAAGTGTGGCGCAGCCATACGTGGAAGGCAGGGTTCTATGCGGAACGGGCGCGCAACTATGAAGGAGAACGGGGTACGTTCCCGGGTAGCTTCAGTTTCGGCCGCGACGTAAACAATCCGAGCGATACCAACTGGGCTTACGCAAACGCTCTGATTGGCAACTTCGCTTCTTACTCGGAATCCACCACACGGCCGGGCACGCAGGCGCGCGGAACCACGGCCGAATGGTATTTGCAGGACAACTGGAAAGTCAACCGCAAGCTGACGCTGGACTACGGCATGCGGTTCACATGGTACACGCCCTACTACCAGGCTGATAAACAGGCGGCGAATTTCGCGCTCGAACGTTTCAATGCCGCCAAGCGGGTCACCCTGTTCCAGCCGGCCATCAATGCGCAAGGCCAGCGTGTTGCTCGCAATCCGGCCACGGGCGAGTTCGCGCCCGTCGTCATGATCGGCGCCATCGTGCCCGGCTCCGGCGACCCCATCAACGGTATGGTCACCGCGGCCGATAGCTCCTACCCCCGCGGCTTCCTGGAAAATCAGGGCGTCCTGTTTGGGCCTCGTGCCGGTTTTGCCTACGACGTTTTCGGCGATTCAAAGACAGCCATCCGCGGCGGTTTCGGCATCTTCTACAATACGCGGCCGGGAGGCGGCATCATCGGCAATCTGGCCACCAACCCGCCGGTGCAGTTCACACCCAGCATCTTCTATGGCAACCTGAACAGCTTCATCAATAGCGGTTCGGTCCTGTTTCCTTCTTCCGTAACCGCTTCCGCCCGTTCGGGTGAGACGCCCGCCGTCTATAACTTCAGCCTGGGAGTCCAGCGCGATATCGGTTTCCATACCGTGCTCGACGTCGCGTATGTGGGATCCCTCGGCCGGCATCTGTTCCAAAGACGGGATCTGAATTTAGTGCCCGACGGCGCCCGCTTCCGTCCCGAGAATCAGGACCCCACCACGGGCCGGCCGCTGCCCGATAACTTCTTCCGCCCGTATCCCGGCTATGGCAGCATCAATTACCAGGAGAACGCCAGCACTTCGAATTACAACTCCCTGCAGGTGCAGATGAACCGGCGTTTCTCGCGCGGGATTGAGTTCGGAGCGGCGTGGACCTGGTCCAAGGCCATGGACTACACCGATAGCGATGGAGGCACGGTGGCCCGTTATACTCCAATCCGCGTGTGGAACTATGGCAAGGCCGGTTATGATCGCACGCACAACCTGGTGGCCAACTGGCTCTGGGATCTACCGAAGGCAAGCGGCGCATGGAACAACGTCTTGGTCCGGACGGTGCTCGACAACTGGCAGCTATCCGGCATCGCCTCGTTGGTGAGCGGTCCGCCGATGGGTATCGGATTCAGCACAGTGGACGGAGCGGATATCACAGGCGGCGGGGATGGTGCGCGGGTGGTGGTCAGGAGCAATCCGCAACTCGCGCGAAGCGAACGGACGCTGGACCGCTTCTTCGATCCCACGGTCTTTGCCCGGCCGGCTCAGGGAACGATCGGCAATGCGCCCAAGGACGTTTTCCGCGGCCCGGGAATCAATAACGTGGATCTCTCGATCTTCAAGAACTTTCCCATACGGGAGAGAGCGCGGCTTCAGTTCCGCTGGGAGATGTACAACGCGTTCAACCATACCCAGTTCACTAGTGTGGATACGGGGGCGAGATTCGACCTTGCGGGCAACCAGGTGAATACCAGGTTCGGCGCCCTCACCGGGACCCGCGACCCGCGCAGTATGCAGGGATCGCTTCGGCTCATTTTCTGAATGCATTCGGGTCACTTGCCTGTGGGGCAGCTTGTCAATCTGCGGCCGATTGGCAATCGCTCTGCCGGACCATGCACTTCCGCCGCACCGTCGCTGTAGCCCGTCCAGCACCCGCATCTAAAATCGTATGATCATTGCGGTGAAGGTGATCCAGCGCCTGGGGCGACGAGGTCATTCGTAAACGCTACGCCGTCAGCGAGGATCTATTCAAGTTCCAACTAGGCGCTAAGCTCGCGAAATAGCCAGGTCTTCGCCAGCTTCCAGTCGCGCGTAACTGTCTCCGGCGAAATCTCCAGAACCTCGGCGGTCTCTTCGAGGCTAAGTCCTCCGAAGTAGCGCAACTCGACGACCCGGGTTTTGCGAGGATCGATCTTGGACAACGCCGTGAGAGCGTCATCCAAAGCCTCGACCTCTACTCCCCGCGCCCGAGTCCCCAGCAGCGCCTCGTCCAAGGGAATATGCGGCTCGCCCCCGCCTCGCTTGGCGTACCGACGATGCCGCGCATGGTCCACCAGAATTCGGCGGATCATCTGGGCGCATAGAGCAAAAAAGTGGGCGCGATTCTGGCAATGAATACCCCGGGTGTGAACTAACTTAAGGTAGGCCTCGTGCGCCAGCGTTCCGGATTGGACGATCTGCCCTGGTCCACGGCGGCCCAAGTGCTTCCGGGCGATTCCGCGGAGATCCTGGTAAACCAGCGGCATGAGTTCATTCAGGGCGGCTTCGTCGCCTTTGCTCCAGGCCGCCAGCAATCCTGATATGTCCCGCGCGCCGGTCGTCATGGTCGTTTGTGAATTATACCTATGAAATCTCCCCATGACGGTTTTCAGCTCCAGTTCACGGTATTCATGACGAGCAGGGCTGGCTTTTGTGTAGGAAGCGCGACCGGCTCCCGCCAACAAGGAGAGAACCGATGAATTTACTCAAGACTCCGTGTATCTATTTAACGCTCGCGATCGCCTCAGCGGCTTACGCGGGACAAACGTACTTCGTAGACGACGATGGCCGACAGTGCGCGGGCGCATTCAGAACCATACAGGAGGCGGTGGCCAAAGCTCGCATGGGCGATACGATTCTAGTGTGCCCAGGCACGTATTCCAAGACGGTGCTGATCAAGGGGCATGACAAGGATGCAATCCGGCTGATCGCGATATCGCATGCCGAGGAAGTGGTGCTGCAAGGAGATCACATGGAAGTGGACGGCTTCCATCTGGAAGACGTCGACAACGTGTTGCTGCGAGGTTTCACGGTGCGCGATTTCGGCATGGGGCCTACCGTGCAACTGCCGAACGGCAACATACAGAGCGGGATGGGCAACGGAATTTTGCTCTTGAATGCGAATTACAACGTCATCGAAAACAATCAGATCACCCGGAACGACATGATGGGCATCTTCCTAGTGGATTCTGCCGGCAACACGGTGCGATTTAACCGTACTTGGGAGAACGATTCTGGCGGATCCTCGTGTGGCATCATGCTGTTCGGCCCGAAGGCGAAGGCAAACTTTATAAACCAGAACGTCGCTTACCGCAACGGCCTGGCGGGGCTGATGATGGTCGATTCGGGCTCGGGTAATCTGGTGATCGATAACGACTTCGTGGGAAACGGGCAGTGGGGCATCGAAAACCGCAATACGCCGGGCACGTGGATCGAGGGAAATCGGGTGAGGAGCGCCTCCGGCCGCGTGGGTGAACTGGTGAAAGTCGCCAATCCAGCTTTTTGCGCGACGGGACCCTGCGGGCTGGGCATCCACGTCCGTACATCCACTAGCGTGACGGTGATAGACAACTTTATCAGCCGCACCCCCAACCTGGACATTCTTTGGGACGGTACCGGTCAGATCCGGTTCGAAGCCAACTCCTGTCAAACCTCCAGCCATCCAGGTTTGTGCGGGCTCCCGTAAGTCCCCTGGCCCATACAGGATTTGCGTTCACGTGATAGAATTGCCCAACAAGTCTGGAGCTGCGTCGTTTCAATACACGCGAGGAACGCGGGTATGTTAGCTGAACGATGGCGTCAAATCGAAAGCGTCTTTAACGCCGCGCACGAGAAAACCGCCGAGGAGCGGACCTACTTTCTGGACGAAGTGTGCAGTGGGGATCAGACCCTGCGCCGCGAGGTGGAGTCGCTGCTGGCAAACGAGGATCTGGCCGCCAGCTTTCTCGAATCGGACGGATACGGCGCGATCCCCTCGCCGGCAGCTCGCGATATTGTGCCACCGGGCGAACGGATCGGGCCTTACACAGTCGTCGAGCTTCTCGGCGCAGGTGGGATGGGTGAGGTTTACAAAGCTCACGACCAACGTCTGGACCGTTACGTAGCCATCAAGTTTCTGCCCCGTGTCGTGGCGGACGATGCGGCAGCCTTGCAGAGGTTTGAGCTAGAGGCTCGCGCGGCCTCAGCCTTGAATCATCCCAACATTTGCACGGTTCACGACGTCGGCAAGCATCAAGGGCGGCCGTTTCTGGTGATGGAACTGCTCGAAGGCGAGTCACTCAAGGATCGCATCGTCCGAAAGCCGCTTTCAATGCCTGAGTTGGTTGCGGTGACTCGCCAAGTTTGCGCTGCGCTTCAGGCGGCGCATGCGAAAGACATCGTGCATCGCGATGTCAAACCGGGTAATATCTTCGTCACCCACAGCGGGCAGGTCAAAATCCTCGATTTCGGCTTAGCCAAGCGAGGCATAGAGACGCTCCCTTCATCCATGGCGGCGGCTCATCCGGCGGATAACCCTTCCACTCTGGCCATCACCGTCACGGGAACGGTTATGGGAACCCTGGCTTACATGTCCCCGGAACAAACGGTAGGGGAAGAAGTGGACGCTCGCACCGATATCTTCTCCCTCGGCGTTGTGCTGTATGAGATGGCCACTCGCCAGCCTCCGTTCCGCGGCAAGACACCTGCCGGGATCATGGGCTCGATTCTGACGGAAGCACCCGTGAAACCGTCGGTGGCGAACACGGCCATTCCCGCTAAGTTGGAGCGGGTAATTCTAAAAGCTCTGGAAAAGGACCGCGAGCTCCGATACCATTCGATCGAGCGTCTATCGGCCGATGTCGAGGAGTGGCAGCAAACGGAAACGACCGTGGAAGGCGCGCGAACGCGCCGCTGGATGCTGACCGCCGCGGGCGCCGGCGCGGCCAGTCTGGCAGGTGGAGTGTTCCTGGCGCGCCGGTCTCTGTTTTCGCCGGAGCGCAGAATCCTGGTCGCCGTGTTGCCGTTCGAAAATGTTGGAGGGAATCCCCAAGAGGCCTTTCTGGCTAATGGCCTGCATAAGGACATGATCTCGGTCCTGAACCGCCTCTATCCCGACCGGCTGGGTGCGATTGCGCGCACTTCCGTGAAACATTTCCAGGGTACGGGCGCCGCCATCCAGCAGATCGCGCGGGAGCTGAAAGCCGACTATGTCGTAGAGGGAGGCGTGCAGCGGGATGGCGGGCAAGCCCACATCACGGTAAGGTTGATTCGGGCCAGCGACGAGACGACGCTTTGGAACGGGGCCTACAACCGCGATCTCGGCCAGATTCTGGCCGCACAATCTGAAATCGCCCAGGCAATCGCTCAAAGCATTGAGCGTGGCTTGCGGCCCAATGCACAGGTCTCGGCGGTGCTGGCGCGGCCGTTGGACGCAGCCGCGCATGAGGCGTACCTGCGGGGCGATTATGCCAAGGCCGTGGCGCTCGATCCTGGATACGCGGCAGCTTTCGCCGGCTTGGCTGGCACGTTCTACATTCCAGGCCTGTTCGGCTTTCAGGCCCCCGGTAAGGCGTTCACCAACATGAAAAATGCCGCCTCAAAGGCGGTGGAGCTGGATCCGACCCAGGCTGACGCTTACGCATTTTTGGCCATGAGCCGGCTGCACCAGCAGTGGAACTGGTCTGAGGCGGAACAAATCTTCCGGCACGCTCTTCGACTGGACCCGGCCAACGCCGGCGTGCGGCACGGGTTCGCGCACTTTCTCTTATGGGTCGACCGGCGAGACGAATCCGTCCGGGAGTGCGACCGGGCCGTCGAACTCGATCCGTTCGACTCCGGCCTGATTGCCTGCCAAGGCTGGCACGCTCTGTACGCCAACGACTACGACAAGGCCATCAAAGACGCTCGCCTTGCGATGACCTATAAACCGGACGACGGTTGGGCCTTTATGGTCATGGGCTGGGCCTACGAGCAAAAGGGTATGTTCCAGGAAGCCTTGTCCGCGCTTCGTAAGTCCTTCGACTGTACGCTGAAAACCGCGTCGATCGCACATGTGTTTGCGAGCCTGGGCAATCGGGAAGCGGCGGAGAAGATTCGGGAGGAACTGCTGGCAGCCTCCAAGACCAAGTATGTCTCACCCTATGACATTGCCGTTGTCTATGCCGGACTCGGCGACAAGACACAGACCTTCGAGTGGCTGAACAAGGCCTATGAAGAACATTCGGCTCTCATGGTTTACATGAATTCGGACCCGCGGCTCCAGCCTCTCCGGGGCGAGCCTCCGTTCAAGGACTTGCTCCGCCGCATGGGACTGCCAAACCGACGGGCGTAAACCTCGTTTAGCAAAGTGCGCGAGCAGTTGGTTGCTGGCCCTGAAAGAGCCGCCCCGACGGACCTCAAATAGTGACGGCCCGAGCGCTTACACTATCTACAAACCGCTTCGGGAATTAGGCGATGATATCCGGCCGGGTGGATTCGTAAACGCTACGCCCTCAATCGCGGTTTACGCTGTCAAAGCACTCGGCCAGTTTGGGCTCCCCGGCGCCGAATGGATTGCAAAACCCTTCTGGCCGCCGCGCCGCCATAGCTTATACACTGAAGGGACGTGCTCAATCGGGGCTATCCATACGCAACAATCATCAGCAGCAAATACCATGGACAAACCCTGCTCTCCCACTTGGCAAGCCTTTACCCCCACTCAACTTCACAAGCCTGGCAACAAAAACTGAACAACGGCGAAGTCACCCTCTGGACTGGTCCCCATTTTTGAGACAAACAGTTAAGACTCATTTTTCAACGAATGGAGAATTGAGTCATGGGAATGTCACGCAGGCAGTTCACGCAGGAGTTTAAACTGGCCGCCGTCCGGCGGCTGGAACAAGGGGTATCG
>DATLBY010000429.1:0-7054 GCA_035526665.1 Bryobacteraceae bacterium | reverse complement strand
CTGTCGCCCGGTTCTCCTCGGCCGCCAGGAACATTCGCTGCGCCAGATCGGGATCGCGCGTCTCTTCGTACTGCTTCATGCCTGCTGCGATGTAATCCGAGTACATCGTCTGCAGACGGACATCGGCGCCGACTCGGACCGCGTCGGCGGGAACCATTTCGCTGCGCCAGCGCCTCGCCATTTGGGTCGCGATTTGAAATTCGAGCAGCGCTTCCGCGTTGCGGCCCAGGGCCGCTAGGGCCAGTGCACGCCGGTAATAGAAGCCATAGCGCGGCTCATGCAGTGTATTTTTGTCCGCGATGGCAATGCCGGCGGAAAGGAGGTTAACCGCCGAGTTTGCATCGCCCTGCGCAAGCCGGAGAGCACCCAGATCACGATAGTTAACCGCTATTTCCGGCGTTTTCAGCAGAGAACGCAGACGGAATCCCTCCGTCAGACAGATCTCGGCATTGGCCAAGCTGCCCCGGACCAGGTAGTGGTATCCAAGCAGACTCCAGCCTTGGGCCGCCAGCGCTTTGTCGCCGGTCCGGTCCGCCTCCCGGACTCCTTCGGAATAAAGGCGGGCGGCCGCGACCATGTCGGATTGCGCCGCATACAGCGAGGCCGTGTGCATCAGCCATCTGGCCCGCATGCCCAGGGCTGCCTCCTTGGGCAGTACTTCGAGGGCCCGGCGCGCAAATTCCAGCGCTGATGGAATATCGTCCATCTGCCGGTAGAGCGAGGACAGGTTGGCGGCAATTCTCCCTAGAGTCTCCGTGTCATTGACAGCTTCCGACAGTTGCCGCGCATTGAGGTAGTCCACCAGCGCGGCCTTATATTGGAGGCTGCTGAATTTTACGGTGGCTAATCCGGAAAGGAATTTGCCGGCGTTTTTTCTATCTCCAACTGCAATCGCATTTGTGTAACCTGCTTGAAACAGCCGGGAGGCTCGTTCCAGTTCTCCCGCGGCGAGTGCCGCGGAAGCTTGCTTTAGCGACGGGGCGGGCATAGCCGATTCAGCTGAACCAGCGTCAATACCCCAAAAAAAGCAACCGAAAATCACACAGTACAGCAATGTGCGCATAACAATCGGCGTGGCTCAAGTTAATTCAAAATATGAGAGTATGCCTTTTCGACATACTCCCAGCAGCATAACAGAACTCACCGTTATAAAATATCTATTATTTTAGTGGGAGTATGCTGACTCAAGATGCTCGCTCTAGCACCAGATGTTAGCGGGTGGAAAAACGATCGGTTCTTCGTCCATAATGCCTTCTTTCCGGATTGGCCTGACTAGCAGACCCGCCCTTTGGTGACTTCAAGCTAGCTGGCGCGCCGGTAGGAGGCTCCACCAAAAAACTTCAAGTGCAAGAAAACAGTGAACATTTTTGATACCTATTTTGTGTGATCGTATGTATGCGCTGCAGTAAACGCCGTAAAATACCGCCCAGGCGCCGAACCGCAGACTGTCTAGGAACCTATATCCCCATGGCGGCAACTTCCGCTTCGGACGAACTTCAAGGTGTTTCGCGTAATTTTGCGTTGAAAATCTAGCTTTAATTTCGGGGCGGTGACATAGAGGAACCTGTAAACCCAGACACCCAGCCAATCCGGCTGTAACCCTATTGTAAATGCTAAAGTGAAGGCTCAACGCCGGCGAGCACTGGCATCCACGAAGTGCCCACCGGAAACCGGAACGATAAGTCACGCCGCAGCCGTGTAGGTCGACACAATGAAATCAGCGTTGCCCTGCATCCTTACGATTAACAGTGGCTCATCGAGCATCCGCTTCGCGGTGTACGAAGCAGGCGCAACATTATCACTGAGATTAGCCGGCAAAATCGATCGCATCGGATTGAGCGGCACGAGTTTGATCGTCGCTCATCCACCGGGGAAACGGTTTAGTCCGCGCCGCTTGGCTGGGGCCGACCGCCGCGGCGCGGTTGATTTTCTGCTGGATTGGCTGGGAGAGCAGCCGCTCTTCGCGTCAGTCAAAGGTGTGGGACACCGCGTAGTGCACGGAATGAAACATTCCCAGCCGGAACGGATTACGCCGAACCTGCTCGCTGAACTGCACCGCATTACGCCCTACGCCCCTGATCATCTGCCATGCGAGATCGAGTTGATCGAGGCGCTCCGGAAGCGCCAACCCAAGCTGGCACAGGTGGCATGTTTTGACACCGCGTTTCATGGCAGCATGCCACGCGTCGCCAGGCTACTCCCGATTCCGCGGAGTTACGGATCGAAGGGTATAGAGCGTTACGGATTTCACGGCCTGTCCTACGCCTACTTGATGGAGGAACTTGGCCGCCTCGACCCCGGAGCCAGCAAGGGGCGCGTAATCCTGGCGCACCTTGGCAACGGCGCCAGTCTCGCGGCCGTTCACAACAGCAAAGCCATCGACACGAGCATGGGCTTCACGCCCACTTCCGGATTGATGATGGGCACGCGCACGGGCGACTTAGATCCCGGCCTGTTCTTCTATCTAGCGCGTACCAAGCGAATGACTGTGGCGAAGTTGCAGCACATGGTGAACCACGAGTCGGGATTGCTAGGCGTCTCGGGAATCAGTTCGGACATGCGAGAGCTGGTCGCTAAGGAAGCCGTTGACGTGCGGGCCGCGGAAGCCGTGGCGCTGTTCTGCTATCAGGCAAAAAAGTGGATCGGGTCTTTTGCCGCTGCGCTTGGCGGATTAGACACGCTTGTCTTCGCAGGAGGCATTGGCGAAAACGCGCCGCTCGTCCGTGAGCGCATCTGCGACAAGCTTGAATTTCTCGGCATCGAATTGAACCAAAGGCGCAACCTGAAGAATGCAGCGCTGATTTCGCCGGATATCGCGGTTGTCAAGGTGCGAGTGATCCGTACCGACGAGGAACTCATGATTGCCCGCTCCGTTAGCCGTACCCTCGAACTCAGTCCAGGCTGCTGCAACTCACCATCACAAGGCGGCTCCTCGATTACAAGATCGCGCGGCAAAGGAATCTAATGCCAAACATAGACGTAGAAACGAAGACATTAGAGCCGGATTTGCTCCGCCGGATCGACGCCTACTGGCGAGCGGCGAACTATCTCTCTGTCGGACAGATTTACCTGGCCGGCAACCCACTGCTGAAGCGTCCACTCGAACTTGCGGATGTGAAGCACATGCTGCTGGGCCACTGGGGCACAACGCCGGGACAGAACTTCGTTTACGTGCATCTGAACCGCGCGATCAAGAAATACGGCCTTAACATGATTTACGTCTCCGGTCCCGGGCACGGCGGACCGGCAGCCGTATCCAATACATACCTCGAAGGGACGTATAGCGAAATATATCCAAACATCAGCCGGGATGAGGCTGGCCTTCAGAAGCTCTTTCTCCAGTTTTCGTTTCCTGGCGGAATCCCCAGCCACGTATCCCCCGAGTGTCCGGGCTCGATCCACGAAGGCGGCGAGTTGGGCTATTCGCTCAGTCATTCCTTTGGAGCTGTGTTCGACAATCCCGATCTCATCGTCGCCTGCGTAGTTGGCGACGGAGAGGCGGAAACCGGACCGCTAGCCACGGCTTGGCATTCCAACAAGTTTCTCGATCCCGCCACCGACGGCGCGGTACTGCCGATCCTGCACCTCAACGGGTACAAGATCGCAAATCCGGCCGTCCTCGCACGCATTACTCGCGATGAGTTGGAGCAGTTGTTCCGCGGTTATGGATGGACGCCTTATTTTGTCGAGGGTCACGAGCCTGAGTTGATGCATGCGGCCATGGCCACGACGCTCGACACGGCAGTGGAGCAGATCAAGAAGATCCAGGAGGAAGCCCGGATCCATGGCAATCTGACCCGTCCCCGCTGGCCGATGATCATTCTTGATTCACCGAAGGGATGGACGGGGCCGAAGAAGATCAATGGCCGGCAAGTGGAAGGAACCTTCCGATCCCACCAGGTGCCGATCTCCGACCCCGTTGCGCATCCGGAAAATCTTCAGTTACTGGAAGACTGGTTGAGAAGCTACCGGCCGGAAGAACTCTTCGATGACGAAGGGCGGCTGAAGGCTGAACTGGCTGAACTGGCGCCTCAGGGCGAGCAACGCATGGGCGCCAATCCTCATGCTAACGGAGGCATACTGCTACGGGATCTGCGGATGCCTGATTTTAGAGACTACGCGGTAGAAGTACCCACGCCGGGGGCACGCGGGATTGGCGATACCCATGTTCTCGGACCTTTCCTCCGCGATGTAGTGAAGCTAAATATGGAGCAGCGGAACTTTCGCGTCTTTGGACCGGACGAGACGCTCTCCAACGGCCTCGAAGCGATCTTCGAAGTGACGAAGCGTCAGTGGGAAGGTGCGACTGAGACCAACGATGAGTTCCTGTCGCCTAGCGGACGCGTGATGGAGATGCTCAGCGAGCACCAGTGCGAAGGCTGGCTTGAGGGTTACCTCCTTACAGGGCGGCACGGGCTCTTCAACTGCTACGAGGCATTCATCCACATTGTCGATTCGATGTTCAATCAGCACGCCAAGTGGTTGAAGGTCACTTCTCAGTTGTCATGGCGGCCCAAAATTGCTTCGCTCAACTACCTGCTGGCGTCGCATGTCTGGCGTCAGGATCACAACGGCTTCACCCACCAGGATCCTGGATTCATCGACGTTGTAGTGAACAAGAAGGCGGAAATCGTCCGTGTTTACCTGCCGCCAGATGCGAACTGCCTGCTCTCCGTGATGGATCATTGCCTGCGTAGCCGTCACTACGTCAACGTGGTGATCGCAGGCAAACACCCCGCGCCGCAGTGGCTCACGATGGACGCTGCCGTCAGGCATTGCATCGAGGGTATCGGCGTCTGGCAATGGGCTAGCAATGATGAGGGCGTCGAGCCCGACGTGGTAATGGCGTGCTGCGGTGACGTGCCGACGTTGGAAACGCTCGCGGCGGTTTCCATTCTGCGCGAGTATCTGCCCAACCTTAAAATCCGCCTGGTGAACGTTGTGGATTTGATGAAGCTGCAGCCGCGGACCGAACATCCGCATGGCTTAGGCGACATGGACTTCGACGAGTTGTTTACCAAAGATAAGCCGGTGATCTTCGCATTCCACGCGTACCCGTGGCTAATTCATCGATTAACCTACCGCCGCACCAATCACGACAACATTCATGTTCGCGGCTACAAGGAAGAGGGCACCATCACTACGCCCTTCGACATGACCGTGCTGAACGACCTGGACCGCTTCCACCTCGCGATGGATGCCATTGATCGTCTGCCGCGGACGGGCGAGAAGGGACTCGCTCTGAAGCGCCGGCTGAAGGAGAAGCTGATCGAACACAAGCAGTACATTAACAAAAACGGCCAGGACCTGCCGGAAGTCCGCCAGTGGAAATGGGGCGCACCGCAAGCGGGCAAACTGGCCTAAGTTCACTTTTGCGCCGCAGCCAGCCTGCAGTTGCTTGCACTAGACGGATAGTTATCCCGGAATAACAATGAGTTTTCTTTGCTCGGCGGCCTCTTGCGCGGCCAAGGTGATTTCATTCACCTTGAATATATCGCCAAGCGTGAGGGACGGCCGGGATCCGTTATAGGCGGCGCCCAGAAAATCCAGAAAAACCGATTTCGCGGGGGGCAGCGTTTCCACCACATACGGCTTGCGATCGCTGGTCATCACTGTAACCCGGCCTGAATCCGCCTGATATTCCACGACCCCGCGGGTTCCGGCGAGCCGCAGCCGGTCATCGCCATGGCCCGGGGCGGTGGCAGGCCTGAGAAAATCCATTCTGAGTGCGGCGACTCCCCCATTGTCGAGCTTGAAAATGGAGGCAGTGACATTTTCCATCTCGCCTAATTCCGGGAACGCCACGCGCGACTGGAAACTGGCGGCTTCACGGAACTCCCGCCCGCTGGTCCAGCGCATGAGATCGATCATATGAATCCCGATCCATGGAATGGTGCCGCCGTAGGTGCTCTTGCGAAGAAACCAGGCGGGGCGTGTCCCTAATTGATATGACTTCTGACCGCCTATCTGGGCTACTTCACCGACCAGCCCTTCCTCGACGACTTTTTTCACCGCCAGATAGGGTGGCGAGAAGCGCATGGGAAGCAGCATACCGAGATGAGTCTTTTTCTCGCTCACCAGACGCTTGATCTTCTGCAAATCGGCCATCTTGAGTGCCAGAGGCTTTTCCGCGATCACATCCAGGTTTCGCTGGAGACAGGAAATGATGGCGGCGGCGCGCTCTCCATTGTTGTTACAAACGGCAACCAGATCCAGCTTCTCCCGTGCGAGCATCTCGCGATAATCGGTGTACTTCGTGGCGGCAGCCAGCGGGCCGTTGCGAGTAACTCGTGCGGTCACCTGCGGGTCCGGTTCGGAGATGGCGACTACTTCCAGGTCGGGCAGCCGCGGCAACTGGCTCGTGATTTCGGCTGGATGGCCGTCGAAGCCGATAATGGCAAGTCTCAGCTTGCGCGGAAGGCGGAAAGGAGCAGTCTGCGCGAACAGAGTGGAAGTTCCCATGGCCAGCAGATGACGGCGACTAATAATGCAGGGCGACATGCCGGAAGTATAAACCACCGGCGGTGTCATGCGGTTGAATTGGCTTGTATTTCAGTAAGGGAATGGAAACTTGGCAGGTTGTTGTGCTTGACCTAGTAATTTTACTGGGTTATGTTGGTCCTAGCCGACCTAAGAGCAGTTTCTGTTCTCCAGCAATCCTCTTACTTCGACCCACAGATGCCGGTGTTGCGCACGAATCCCGGCGCAGAGGCAATGCGACAATCGGCAGAAATCCTGTTGGTGGAAGACAGCCCCGCGGACGCGGAACTCACCTCGATAGCGGTCCGTCAGAGTCCCCTTAACAGCAATCTCACCGTCGTCCGCTACGGCAGTGATGCTATTCATTATTTAAAGCGCGAAGGCAAATTTGCTACGGCGCCTCGTCCGGACCTGATTTTTTTGGATTGGAACCTGCCCGACCTGGATGGCGCGGACGTGCTCGCGTTTCTTAAAAGCGGAGATTTAAAAGTAATCCCTGTGATTATTCTGACCAGTTCGCGGCTCGCCGAGGATGTCTCGAAAGCGTACGAAATGCGCGCGAACTGCTTCATTT
>DATLBY010000428.1:0-20808 GCA_035526665.1 Bryobacteraceae bacterium | reverse complement strand
GGATTGCTCCAGTTCGGATGGTTCGCCGCGTTAAAAGCCTCGAATCTGAACTGGAGGTATTGGCTTTCGAATGTGGTGAAATTTTTGAGAATGGATGCATCCCAATTGAAGATGCCCGGGCCGATCAACGTGTTGCGGCCTACGTTACCAAAGGTTCCGAAGTCATTTGGCCGGAAGGCTCCGGTATTAAAGAACATTCCAGTGGTCCGGTTCGCAATGCTGTTGGGGTCTATTCCCGTTGCATTTGGGCGGTCGAATGTCACTCCCAGATTCGACTGATCCTTTCCGGTGGTCACCGTGATCGGGAAGCCGCTCTGCCAGGAAAGAATATTGCTGATCTGCCACCCCCCGGCGATGGCGCCTAACACCCTATTCTGTACAGCCAAACGACGCCCTTTCCCCACTGGGATGTCATAGAGCGTAGAAGTAACCAGCCGATGGGCATTGTGGAAGCTGGACAGGCCGTATTCGCAGGCTCGGCAATAGCTGTTTTGGGGGAAGAGAGTATCGCCGTCGTGCGTTCGGATGGCGCTGCCTGTATCCATCGTCTTCGACCAGGTGTATCCGACTAGATAAGTCAACCCGGCGCTGTATCTCTTGGTTAATTTCGCCGAAAACCCGTTGTAATTACCCGTGCCTCCGTTGTCGACGAGCTGGATGCGTCCGAATTCCGGAAACGGTTGCCGGCTTGCAATTGTTCCGGGGCCCGGAATCGCTTCATTCACAGCCCGGAGTTGCTCGAGATGACGCAGTTGGCTGCCGAGATATCCCAGTTCAAGGACCGTGTTCATTGGCAGCTCATATTGGATATTGAACAGGTACATCATTGAATGCGGGGTGTGGCGATTATATTCGTTGGCGAAAGAGTAAGGTGCTGCCACAACCCCCTTGGCTCCAGCCAGCCCGGCCAGTGCGTTATCGAAGGTAAATAGACTCCGATCGCTGGATATAAAGGCCGTGCGGCCTGCTAGGTTGCGCGCCATATCGAATCGCGGGTTACCAGTATCCTGCGAATAAAACAGCCCCCACCCGGTTCGGAGAACCAATTTTGAACGTGGGCTCCATGTAACTCCAAACCGCGGAGCGAAATCGTTGTAATCGGTTCGCACCAAGGCCTCGCCCAGTGATCCGTTACGTGCGACTTTAACTCCGGGCCACACCAGGTTTACGCCTTCGAGGGGATCACCGGATCCCTGACGAAGAAAATAGGGGTGTAGAGCGAGATCCTGCACGTTGGCAGCGCGGATGTCGGCCGGAATTGCCACTGTGAACAAACGGCCGGTTTGATCTGTCCAGGGTGGGGTGAGTTCATACCGCAGGCCAAGATTGAGCGTGACATTCGAGGATATTTTCCATACATCATCCATGTAGGCAGCGCCACTCGAAGAGCGGAACTGGGCGCGTGCGATAGCGACTGCCGCTTCGGCTTTGCGCACGTTGCCAAGCAGGAAGTCAGCGAAATCATCGCCGCCGGTTTTCCGCAAGGAGCCATTCACGTTCTGCAGGATGCTCGTGGCATCGGGTTCGATGCTGAACTGAGCGCGCGCAAACTGATTCCCGACTTGATCATAGGCATCGCGTCGAATCTCGCCGCCGAACCGGAAGGCGTGCTTGCCGTGGATCCAGGAAAGGTTATCGATAAACTGCATGGAATGGTTGTTGTTCTCGTAAGGGCCTTCCGAATCGTCACCGAATCCGCTGTACGTAGTAAATGAAACGCTTGGAATACCCCACGTCACGGGATCTCCGCCTTTCAAACCAGGGATCGCCAACTCCGTGACCACGTCGCGTTTAAAGGCAAGCTCGCGGCCTGCCGCGTTGTAGAACCGTGTGTAGCCGAAGCGAGCTTCATTCACTACTGAAGGCGATAGCACGCGGACGTTGGATCCCATGTACTGCTCCACGTTCGTCAGGACTTGAAAACCGTTTAGTCTAAGCCCTTGGTTGAGAAGATTTTCGTCGCCCCAACTGTAGCGGCCGAACCATTGCGAGTTCGAAGATTCGTTAAAGTCCATCCGCAAAATGAACTGATCTTTGTTACGCGGCTGGCTCTGAGCCTGCTGCAGATTTCGCACTAACGCCGATGTGGCAATGTTCGGAGCGGGATAGAACTCGAGAAATTTTTTGGAGGTCGCGTGAATCCTGTTAGCCGGAATCATGTTGTTCAGCAATGGCGTAGCCGAAACGGTACCATCGGCATTAAAAACGCGGGTGGCGGGATCGAAGATGAGTGTGCTTCTTCCCAGCAACTCCGAGAAATCTCCGCCACGCATGGCTGTCGAAGGAACGTTGTAAGTTGATTGCACATTGCGGCGCTGGCGAAAAGACTCATAATTCGACATGAAAAACAGCCGATCTTTGCCGTTGAAGATTTTCGGAAGCCACACCGGTCCGCCGAGCGTGTAGCCGAATTGATTCCATTTGAACGGGTCCTTGGGCGGACGTGCAGTTGTGAAGGCGTAGTTTTTGGCATCCAGCTTATCATTGCGAAGAAATTCGAATAAAGTGCCGTGATACTGATTCGATCCTGGCTTTGTGGACACGTTGATTTGAGTAGCCTGGCGTCCAAACTCAGCCGGATAGATCCCAGTTTGAACTTTAAACTCCTGAAGCGCGTCAATCGACGGCTGAATCACATAAGAATTGAAATTCGGATCGGTATTATTGACACCATCAAGTGTGAAGTTATTGAAGTAGCTGCGGTTCCCGGCGACGGCAATATTCTGTGCCGCACGATCTCCACCTTGCCTGGAGCCTGCCTGGCCGGCACTTCCAAAACCATAGCTCACGTTGGGGGACAGAGATACCAACTGAAGATAATTGCGTCCGTTGAGGGGCAGTTCGACAATGCGCTTGTTGTCCACAACAGTACCGATAGTCGCGTTCTCGGTGGTGAGCATCGCAGCGGAAGCCGATACCTCAATAGATTCACTTACTTGGCCTACGGGCAACTCGAAATCAATGCGGGCACTCTGCTGCACTTGCAACTCCACATTGTTGCGAGTTGCGCTCTTGAATCCTGCCTTCTCTACCTTAAGCGTGTATGCGCCGGGAACCAGAAATTGCAAGTTGTATAGACCGGCCTCATTGGTACTTGCGATGCGGGCTGCATTGGTGCCGACGTTCGTTGCCGTGACCTGCGCGCCGGCAATCGCCGCCCCTGAACTGTCGTGAATCTCGCCGGTGATCTCCCCGAAGGTCTGACTGTAGACAGGGACAGCCAAAACGAGTAGGCACAACAAAAGCACAAAACACCTGATCTTCATACCCCCCCCAAACAAACAGAATCATCGCTACTCTACTCCACCCGCGCCCGGAAGACAAGTGTCGTCAGGGGAGAGGTGCCTTATAATGAATGGTTAACTACTGCCCGCCATTCGCGGCATCGCTTCCATGACACTCAAGCCAATAGAGCCCATGGCCTCAACGCCTTGGGAGAGCGATCTTACGAAACGTCTAGCCGGCGAGTTCGGCTCGACAATCGGCGAGTTTGCGGCCTATGTCGACCAGAATTTCCTCACCGCGCAGGCAAGTGAAATCGTCCGCTTGATCGAATATCTGAAGGTTGTGGAGGAGTTCGATTACCTGGTGGATATCACGGCGGTCGATTACCCGCTGCAGGACGCCAAGCGGTTTGAGGTCATCTACTTTTTGTATAGCTACTCGCTGAATGTGCGGGTCCGGGTAAAAACCCGGGTAGCCGACGGAGAAAAGCCGCCGTCGATTACCGGTGTCTTTCCCGGCGCGAACTGGCTGGAACGTGAAGTATTTGACATGTTCGGGATTGAGTTTGCCGGCCACCCCAACATGATCCGAATTCTGCTCCCCGAGGAGTGGCGCGGGCATCCTCTACGTAAGGACTATTCCATTTTGCAGATGGACAACCAGTGGGTAAAGGAGAATCTCGGGATCGAGAGCGGCCAGTAGATGCCTGAAAGCACCTATCTCGATTCCTCCGAACTGGTCCTCAACATGGGTCCACAGCACCCCTCGACGCATGGCGTGCTGCGCGTAATTTTGAAACTGGACGGGGAGAAGGTGATCGGAACCGAGTGCGTCATCGGATATCTGCACCGGGGTGTGGAGAAGATCGGCGAGAATCGCACCTATCAAATGTTCGCGCCGTATGTGGACCGGATGGACTACATCGCCGCCGTCTCCAACGGGCTGGGGTACTGCCTGGCAGTGGAGAAGTTGTTGAAGGCGGAGGCTCCGCCGCGGGCGCAGGCGATCCGGGTGATTCTGACGGAACTGAATCGCATCGCGAGTCACCTGCTGTGGCTGGGAACGCATGCGCTGGATATAGGGGCCATCACTCCGCTGTTTTATACGATGCGCGAGCGGGAAGAGGTTCTGAAGATTTTCGAGAACTACTGCGGCGCCCGTCTGACCACCCACGCCTTCCGGATTGGCGGCCTGCATTACGAGCTTTACGACGAATTTGAAAATCAGGTAAACGCGTTTTGCGACGACTTTCTGAGAAAGATCGATGAGTACGAGGAACTCCTGACAGGCAACCGGATCTGGGTGGATCGCCTGACCGGAATCGGGATTCTTACCGCTGAGGAGTGCAAGCAATATGGCGTCACCGGGCCGGTGCTGCGCGCCTCGGGTGTCCAGTGGGACCTGCGGAAGGCGCAGCCCTATAGCGGTTACGAGCAGTATGAATTCGATATTCCCACGGGTAAAAACGGCGATTCCTTCGACCGGTACTCGGTGCGGATGGAAGAGATGCGCCAGTCGGTGCGCATCATCCGGCAAGCTGTGAGCCGCATTCCGGACGGCCCGATCATGGCCAGGATTCCCAAGGTCATCAAGCCGGCGGCCGGAGAGTCGTATGTGTCCATTGAGGCTCCCAAGGGTGAGCTAGGGTACTTCATCGTGAGCGATGGGACCCTGCATCCCTACCGGCTTCGCGTCCGTCCGCCGTCATTCGTGAACCTGCAGGCGCTCGACAAGATGGCGCGCGGCTCGCTCATTGCAGACGTTGTGGCGATTATCGGTACCATAGATATAGTCCTCGGTGAAGTCGATCGTTAGGCCATTCAACAAGCATGAGGAGACTATTACGCACTCTGTTGCTGGGGGACCTGCTGAAGGGGTTGTGGGTCACATTTCGTAACCAGAAACCGAGTCTCATCTACACGGAACAGTACCCGGCGGAACGGCCGCAGGTGTCTGAGCGCTACCGGGGAGCTCCACGTCTGAACATCAATCCAGAAAATGGGGAGACGTTGTGCATCTCATGCAACCTGTGCGCCATCGCCTGCCCGGAGAATCTTATCGTGGTCGGCAGCGAACGGAATGAACAGACGCGGCGCAAAGACCTGATTACGTTCACCTACGACCTGTCGCGCTGCATGTTTTGCGGGCTGTGCGAGGACGCCTGCCCGGTGGATGCGCTGGAATTGACGCAGGATTTCGAGCTCGCGACCTACACGCGGGAAGGATTGATTTGGGACCGGCAAATGCTTGAAGAGGGACCGCGGCCGACCGAATACAAGTTCTAGTGGCGAACATTTCGATTTCCAATCTGGACGCCGTCTTTTTCTATGCCTTCGCTTTGCTTGCGGTGGGCGGGGCCATATTCACCATCACCAGGCGCAGTGCCGTGCACAGCGCCGTATCGCTGATTGTTTCGCTGCTGGGTGTCGCGGGGTTGTATCTCCTGCAGCGGGCCGAGTTCCTGTTCGCGGTGCAGATCGTCCTTTACGTCGGCGGCATCATGCTGCTGTTCCTTTTCGTGATCATGCTGGTGAACCTGGACGAAGCAGCGCGGCAGCGGCAATTCAACGGGCAATGGTGGATCGCGCTGGCTTGCCTGCTGGGTGTCGCGGCGGAGGCCTTTCTGCTGATGCGGCGGGGAGCATCCAGCCTCCCGTGGAGCCATCCCGCGTCCGTCGATGCCGCTACAACCAAGACCGGGAATACCGAACAGATCGCCGACATTCTCTTTTCAGAGTATCTGCTGCCTTTTGAAGTAGTGTCGCTGCTTTTGTTGGTGGCCGTTATCGGGTCGGTATTCATGGCCAGGAAGCGGGCTGAATGATCACCACTACTCATTACGTGGTGGTGAGCGCAGCCCTCTTCCTGATTGGCGCAATGGGCGTGCTGACACGCCGCAATATTGTCATCATTCTGATGTCCATCGAACTGATTCTGAATGCGGTCAACATCAATCTGATTGCCTTTTCCCGATATTACGGCGATGTGAAGGGACAGATTTTCGCGATCTTCGTCATTGCGATCGCGGTCGCCGAGGCGGCCGTCGGACTCGGCATCCTGATCGCCCTCTTCCGGAACAAGGGCACCGTCCTGGCCGACGAGGTGGACCTTCTGAAATGGTAGAGCTGATTCCGCTGTTTCCTCTGATGGGCGCTCTACTGATGTTACTTTTCGGCCGCCGTCTCCCCAAGACTGGCGTCAACATTGTCTGCGTGGGTGCGGTGCTGGCCTCGTTCGCCGTGTCGTTGCCTACGGCCGCTCAAGGGCCTCAGGAACGGATTTTATTTGAGTGGCTCCCCCTGGCGCATGCGGATTGGGCTTACGCCATTGATCCACTCAGCTCATTGATGATCCTGATCGTCACTGGAATCAGTTCTGTCATTCATGTGTATTCGATCGGGTACATGGCGGACGACCGCGGCTATTACCGGTTCTTCGGATACCTGAATCTGTTCGTTTTTTTCATGCTGCTGCTGGTAATGGCCAACAATCTCGCGCTGCTGTTCGTGGGATGGGAAGGCGTGGGGCTGTGCAGCTATCTGCTGATTGGTTTCTATTTCAAGCGCCAACCGGCGGGTTTCGCCGGGATGAAGGCTTTTGTGGTAAATCGCGTGGGAGACGCGGCATTTCTGCTGGGCATGCTCGTTGTGCTGGCAGGGGCCGGGTCAGTGCGCTTCGCGGATCTGTCTCAGGTACCGGCTGGATTGGCTCCGCTGGCGGCACTGCTGCTTTTCATCGGCGCAACCGGCAAATCGGCGCAGTTTCCGCTGCATGTCTGGCTTCCGGATGCGATGGAGGGTCCCACCCCTGTGTCCGCGTTGATCCATGCGGCCACTATGGTGACTGCCGGCGTGTACCTGGTGGCGCGGACGAATGTGCTGTTCACCGCCAGCCCCGAGGTATTGGCTATCGTGGCCATTGTGGGCGCGTTCACGGCGATCCTTGCGGCATCAATCGCTCTGGTTCAGAACGATATCAAGCGCGTGCTGGCATACTCCACTGTGAGCCAGCTTGGATTCATGTTCATGGCGCTGGGCGTGGGCGCGTATTGGGTAGCGATCTTCCACCTCTTCACGCATGCCTTTTTTAAAGCGCTCCTTTTCCTGGGAGCGGGATCGGTGATTCACGGCACGGGTGGCGAACAGGATATGCGGAAAATGGGCGGTCTGCGCAAGGCCATGCCCGTTACCCACGCGGCCATGCTGGTTGGCGCATTAGCAATATCCGGTATTCCGGGCCTCGCCGGATTTTTCTCGAAGGATGAAATTTTGTCGCATGTGTACCATTCGCCCCATGGATCTACGGCGATCTACTCGGTGGGACTGGCGACGGCGCTGATGACCGCGTTCTATATGTGGCGCCTTATGACGATGACGTTCTACCGCGAAGGAAGCTACGCCGTGCACCCCCATGAATCGCCCCGCGTAATGACCGCGCCGCTAGTGATCCTGGCAATTGGGAGTGCCTTGGCAGGCTACCCGCACGAGAACTTTCGCGCCTGGCTGGCGCCGGTGTTTCCCAGCGAGGCGGCTGCCCATCCGGCTCCTGGGACGGAGTGGATTCTGATGGGCCTCGCCCTGGCTGCGGCGCTGCTGGGCATTCTGCTCTCGCGCTTCGAAATTAAGGGCCAGCTTGCATCGGTTTTACGGCACAACTGGTATGTAGATGAGGCTTACAATTCCGTTTTCGTGGAAGGCTTGGCCAAAGGCGGCGGCGCTATGCTGGGCCGGTTTGATGCACGGGTAGTGGATGGCGGCGTGAATGGCGCAGGCTGGCTGGCACGGATGCTCTCACAAATTTCCATCTTCTGGGATACCTGGGTGGTAGACGGCCTGGTGCGATTCGTATCGTTCACGGTCGGCGTGCTCTCCTATCCAGCGCGGATCCTGCAGAGCGGGCGTGTCCAGACCTATGCTCTCTATTTTGTCTTCGGCGCCTTGTTGATGTTGGGAGTCTACGTCACACGATGATCAGCCTGGTTCTCTTCACGCCATTATTTGCGACGATCCTGTTATTGTTCATTCCTGCCTCGCGTACCGCCTGGATCCGCGCTTGGGCCAACGCCGGCGGAATTGCTGGATTTCTCGCTTCCCTGCTCCTGCTGCAGCGTTTCGACAGGAATGCGCCTGGCTTTCAGCTGGTGGAAAAATACGAATGGATTCCCAGTCTGGGCGTGAAATACTTCGTGGGCATCGATGGCATCAGCCTGCTGCTGGTCCTGCTGACGACGTTAATAGGCGCGATTGCCATCCTTTCCTCCTGGAATGCAATTGAATCCAGAGTGAAGGAGTACTACACGATCCTGCTGGTGCTTCAGACCGGCATGATCGGCGTTTTTGTGTCGCTCGATTTCTTTCTGTTCTTTGTGTTCTGGGAAGTAGTATTGGTGCCCATGTATTTCCTCATCAGCATCTGGGGAGGCCCGCGGAAGCTGTACGCCGCCATCAAGTTTTTCCTCTACACGCTGACGGGCTCCGTGCTGATGCTGCTGGGCGGGTTAGTTTTGTACTTCCAGTACTACAAGCAGTTCGGCTTCTACACATTCGATATTACGGAGCTGATGAAGCTGCAACTGACTCCCGGCATGGAACAGTGGGTCTTCTGGCTGTTTTTCCTGGGCTTTGCGGTCAAGGTTCCCATGTTCCCGTTCCATACCTGGCTGCCCGATGCGCACGTGGAGGCGCCTACGGCAGGCTCGGTGATTCTGGCCAGCGTCATGCTGAAAATGGGGACCTACGGGTTCATCCGTTTCTCGCTTCCGCTGCTCCCTAAAGCTTCCGCTACCCCGGTAATTGTCCAGATCATGGCGGTCTTATCCATCATCGCGATTCTCTACGGCGCGCTCGTCAGCCTGATGCAGAAGGACTGGAAGAAGCTGGTGGCATATTCCTCGGTGAGCCACCTCGGGTTCTGCACACTAGGAATCTTCGCGTTGAATCAACCCGGCATCGCGGGCAGTGTCCTCCAGCAAATCAATCACGGGATCTCCACTGGCATGCTGTTCCTGATTGTGGGCGTGATGTATGAGCGCCGTCACACGCGGGAAATCGCCGAGTATGGCGGGCTGGCGGCGGTGATGCCGAACTATGCGGTGGTATTCGCCTTCGCAATGTTCAGTTCGGCCGGCCTGCCGCTGCTCAACGGGTTCATTGGAGAGTTCACAATTCTACAGGGCGCCTACGCGGTGAATCCGGTATGGGCGGCACTGGCCGTGCTCGGAATCGTCTTGGGAGCCGCGTATCTCCTGTGGCTGTATCAGCGCACCATGCTGGGTGACGTAACAAATCCCTTGAACGCCGGGCTGCGGGACCTCTCCGTGCGCGAGTGGGTGACATTTCTGCCGTTGATCGCGTGGGCGCTATGGATCGGTCTCTACCCAAAACCATTCTTTGCAATCTTGGAGCAGCCCGTGACGGCCATCGTGCAAAGGGTACATCCGTGAACCAGTGGTACACGGCGAAGGATCACTTTGCTCTGCTGCCCGCCCTCATGCTAGCCCTGTTCGGCTGTGCCGTACTGCTATTCGACTTTCTGGCATCACGTGAGCAGCGGCACCGCAAGTGGCTGCTGGTCCTGACACTCGCCGCACTCGTATTTACCGGTGCGTCGCTCTTCCGGCAACAGACGTGGCTGGCTTCGCAGGGCGCAGCAGAATTGACTGCGTTCCAGGGATCGCTGGTGATCGACCGCCTCGCGCTATTCTTCAACTGGATCTTCCTCATTGCGGCGGCCATTGTTGCAGTCGTCTCCTACCGGTTCCTGCTAACCTCCGGCGAGCCCATGGGGGAATATTATGGCCTCCTCCTCTTCGCCCAGGCGGGGATGTTTTTTCTGGCCACCGGCGTGGATTTGATTATCGTTGCCGTTGGCCTGGAACTGATGGCCGTTTCTTTTTACATTCTTGTGGGCTTCTCACGCGGCGAGAAACGGTCTAACGAAGCGGCCATCAAATATCTGCTTCTGGGAGCATTCTCCAGCGGGTTCCTGCTCTACGGCTTCTCGCTGCTTTACGGGCTTTCCGGCTCCACCAAGTTCGCCGACATTGCCTCCGCGGTAACGGACCGGGGAGTCTTCGATCCGATTGTCTTTGCTGCGCTGGCGGCCTCGGCCGTCGGAATGCTGTTCAAGATATCCGCTGTGCCGTTTCACATGTGGGCCCCGGATGCCTACGAGGGAGCTCCGACCCCGGTTACGGCCTACCTGTCGGTCGCTTCCAAAGCGGCCGCGTTCGCGCTGCTCATACGCTTGCTGCTGGGGCCTTTCGGCTCCGCGCGCGCCCTTTGGGAACCAATACTGATAGTGGCGGCGGTCGCGAGCCTGACGCTTGGCAACCTGGCCGCTATCAGCCAGAGCAACGTCAAACGCTTGCTGGCATACAGCTCCATCTCCCATGCCGGATATATGCTGCTGGGATTGGTAGCCGGCAATGAACGGGGCATCCAGGGGATTGCCGTGTACGTCCTGGTGTACACGTTTATGACACTGGGCGCCTTCCTAATGGTCGGGGCGATGGAGCGCCACGGAGTTGCAGCCGAGGATATCGACGATTTCGCGGGCCTGATGCACCGGCATCCGGGATATGCCCTGTGGATGCTCGTGTTCCTGGTGTCGTTGGCGGGAATTCCTCCGACGGCCGGTTTCCTCGGAAAATACTATATTTTCCTCGCGCTGATCGAGACAGGACATTACGTGCTTGCGGTGATCGCCACCCTCTATGTGGCCGTGGCGCTCTACTACTATTTCCGGATCGTGCGCAGCATGTTTCTGAGCGATACAGCCGGCGGCGCTCCGCTCCTGAGCGGGCCTGGATTGCGGCTGGCGATCGGCCTTAGTGGAGTGCTCACGCTGGTAATTGGTCTGTATCCGGAGCCGTTCCTGCAGTTCGTCCGCTTTACCGGAGGCGGCCAATAATGGCGGCGATGCTGCACCACCCGCTGGCGATTCCGCTGTTGCTGATGGCGGCGATTCTGCTGATCTTCCCTTTATTGACGGGCTATATAGTACTGATGGAGCGCAAAGTGCTCGCCGATATGCAGGTCCGACTGGGCCCCATGCGCGTGGGTCCGCATGGATTGCTGCAGCCCCTGGCCGATGCCTTGAAGCTCCTGCTGAAGGAGGACATCATTCCCTCGGGTGCCGATCGCTGGATTTTCTGGATGGCTCCCGTAGTATCGATGTTCACTGCCTTTACCGCCTTCGCGGTGCTGCCATTCGGCCGGAACCTCTACATAGCCGATGTGAACGTCGGAATTCTGGTGGTATCCGCCATGGGCGCGGTTGGCATCCTGGGAATCATTCTGGGGGGCTGGTCTTCCAACAGTCACTATCCGCTGTTGGGAGCGCTCCGGAGCGCTGCCCAGCTTGTCAGTTATGAGGTAGCCCTGTCGCTGGCTCTGCTTTCGGGCGTGATGATCGCCGGATCGCTCAGCCTGGTGGAGATCGTCAAAGCACAGCAGGATCGTCACATCTGGTTCGCGTTTGAGAACTATGGGCTAATGATGGTCCCGTTCGTTATCTATTTCATTGCATCCGTGGCGGAGACGAATCGCACCCCCTTTGATCTGCCGGAAGCGGAATCCGAACTGGTTGCCGGCTTCCACACCGAATACAGCGGGTTCCGCTGGTCCCTGTTCATGCTGGCCGAGTACGCCAACATCTGGGTGGTCTCCTCGGTTGCGGTAACGCTGTTCTGGGGTGGATGGCTGCGTCCCTTTCCTAATATTTCCTGGCTCGCCCTTCCCATGAATTACGGCGTGCCCGTCCTTTCCATATGCGGCACCGGCGCAGCCTGCTTCCTCTTGGTGAAGCCTCTGAAGAGCCGGCCCCAGCGGATTGGAATGATCACGGTCGGTATTTTACTGTTCGGCCTCGGTTTATTGTTTCTCATCCCGTCTGTGAATGCCGCCGTGACGGGGCTGTTCTGGTATTTCCTGAAAATCTTCACAATTGTTTACGCTCTTATCTGGTTCCGCGGTACCTTTCCCCGCCTTCGCTACGACCAACTGATGGACGTCGGCTGGAAGTATCTGATTCCGCTCGCGATGGGCGCGGTCCTGGTGAACGCCGTCGTGGGAATTTGGAAAGCCTAAATCTTCACGGAACAAGACGGCCGCCGATTTCGTTCGTCTCTACAACAAAGCAAGCCGGCTCCCCGCTTGAGAACCCTTTCCCCAATAAAATCCTCAGGCGCGGAGCCGTTATCCGGCACGGCCCACTGTTTACTGTTGTGATCGCAACGAGAGAGGCATTAGCGCATCTCACTATATGGAGGGAATGTATGAAACTTCTGACCATAGCGCCGTTGATGACAATGCTGGCACTTCCGGGCCTCTTTGGCGCCGATAAGCATCCGGCCACTGGAAGAGATCGATTTCTCAAAGAGATACGGCACGAGTTGGTCATGCTGCCCTATTACGGGGTTTTTGACAACCTAGCCTATAAGGTGGAGGGCGGGAAAGTCACGTTGATCGGCCAAGTCTCACGGCCGACCCTGAAAAGTGATGCGGAAAGGGCCGTCAAGGGAATCGAAGGTGTCGAGTCGGTGGACAACCAGATAGAAGTGTTGCCGCTCTCGCCCAACGACGACCGTATTCGTTTGGCGGTATTTCGCGCAATTTATTCCCAGGCGGGACTCCAGCGGTACGGCTTGCAGGCGATTCCGCCGATTCACATCATCGCCAAGAATGGAAATGTGACCCTGGAAGGTGTAGTGGCCAACGAAAGCGATAAAAATCTGGCAAATATTGCGGCGAATGGTGTATCAGGAGTGTTCGGGGTCAAGAATAATTTGCAGGTGGAACGCTCGAAGTAGTCTCGGCTTTGTTGGCGTAACGGCGCATCAGCTACAATCGACTAGTAAATGTCCTCAGCTGTTGCAGCCTTGGCGTTTTTGTCCGTGGCGCTTCCGTTTTTCGCTCAGGACTTTTCAGATCTCAAAGTCGAAAAGGTTGCGGCCAGACTGAAGTTTGCGGACGGAGCGGTCTGGTCCACTGAAGGCTTTTTGATCTTTTGCGATGTTCCTTCTAACAAGATGATGAAGTTCACCCCGGGCCAAGGCGTCGCTCTATATCGGGACGATTCGAACGGCGCCGGTGGCATCGCATTTGATGATAAAGGCAGGATGTACGTTGCAGAGACACGTCCCCCGCGGGTGATTCGCATTGATAAGAAGGGCAAGCTCGAAGTGCTGGCGGATAAGTGGGAAAGCAAACCATTGAATTCGCCCAACGATCTGGTGGTGAGTAAAAACGGCGACATTTATTTCACCGATCCCGCGTTCGGTAAGCAGGTAGAGACCGGAAAACTCGATTTCTTCGGCGTGTACCATATTTCCCCCAAAGGGGAGTTGAGCGTGATTGCAAAACCGCAGGGACGGCCCAATGGAATCACTTTCTCGCCCAACGGAAAAATTCTGTATGTCTCCAATACAGATGAACGAAATGTCCGGGCCTACGACATCGCAAAGAATGGGCTGGTGGGCAACGAACGGGTCCTGATCAAAGGCATTCCGGGGGCGCCGGCCGGATTGAAGACCGACGAGAAGGGCAACATCTATGTCACGGCGGCAGGGGTTGTGGTGTATTCCCCTGAAGGCAAGCACCTTCATACCATTGAATTATCCGAGGCGCCTGCAAACCTGGCATTTGGCGATCCGGATCTGCAAACACTCTATATCACCGCGAGGACTTCCGTGTACCGTGTTCGTTTAAATGTTAAAGGCTCAATCCAGCACTAAAAGCCGGCGATACCCGGATCGGCCAGTCCTGGGCATCGGTGCGCTGATTATCGAGGGAAATCGAATTTTACTGGTAGAACGGGGCCGAGAGCCCCTGAAGGGATACTGGTCTTTGCCGGGAGGCGCGCTGGAAACGGGCGAGACCCTGGCGGAGGGAATCTGCCGGGAGGTTTTGGAAGAGACCGGCCTGCTGGTGAGTCCCACCCGGATGTTCGAAATTTTCGAACGCATTCTGCGGGACGACGGTGGATGCGCCGAGTATCACTACGTGCTGATGGATTACCTGTGCGAGGTTACGGGAGGCGCACTACAGGCGGGGGACGACGTGAGTAAAGTGGCGTGGTTTGACAGGGGGGCGTTAATCGGCCTGCGATTGACGGAGGGGACTCTCGCCGTGATCGAAAGAGCCTTCGCGGCATGAAGCACACCAGCGCGGTTCTTTTGGAATTCGATGCTTTAAAGGAATTGCTGGCCCGTTACCTGTCAGGCCCGCTGGGCCGTGCCGAACTCGAAAAGCTGGCGCCCTCGACGGCGCGGGTCGAACTGGAGCAGGCTCTGGCGGAGCTGGCTGAGGCGACCGAGTATTCCCGTTTGCAGCAGGGACTGCCGCTCAACGGACTCGTGGACAGCACCGTGGCCGTACAAAAGCTGCGGATCGAAGGCGCCGGCTTGGAAGCGAAAGAGATAGGCGATCTGACTGCTTTTCTGGATCGCGCCACCGAGGTCAGACTGTTGTTGCTGGCGGAGGCCAGGCGGTTTCCCAAGTTGGCGGCCCGGGCAGAAGGGCTGGGCGACTTTCGCGGTCTTCTCAGAGAAGTGGCAGGAAAGGTGCTCCCCAACGGCACGGTCGCCGATCATGCCAGCGTGGCACTGAACCGCCTCCGGCGCGATATCGCCCGGCAGCAGAGAAATATTCACGAATCGCTCGAAAAGTTCCTGCGGTCTCATCGGGAGGACGGCATCCTGCAGGAGGAGTACGTCGCCATCCGTAACGACCGCTTCGTCGTTCCGATCATCGCGGGGCAACGGCGCAAAGTAGATGGCGTGATCCATGGCGCGAGCAGCAGCGGCCAAACCCTGTTTGTGGAGCCTTTGGATACCATCGATTTGAACAACGAACTGGTGCGCCTCACCGAGGAAGAATGGCGCGAGGTGCACCGCATTCTGCGCGAAATCACCGGCAAACTGCGCGAGCATGCGGATGCGATCCGAAGCACGCTGCGGACCATCAGCGAGCTGGATCTGCTGTTTGCCAAGGCGGCCTTCGCGCTCGCCTTCGATTGCGTCATTCCGCGCTTCAGTCCGGAGCAGGCGCGGCGCATTCATTTAAAACAGGCCCGGCATCCCTTACTGGAAGACGTACTGCGCAAGCAGAAGAAGCGCGTGGTGCCCGTGTCGTTGACCTTGGACCAGAGCACGCGCATTCTGCTGATCAGCGGCCCGAACACCGGCGGCAAGACAGTGGCGATGAAGACGGTCGGTCTGCTGGCCCTGATGGCGCAGGCCGCTCTACCGGTGCCCGCCGCCGAAGCCGAGTTTCCCATCTTCGATCAAGTGCTTGCCGATATCGGTGACCAGCAATCAATCGAGCAGAGTCTCAGCACATTCTCCGCGCACATCACCTGCAACCGCGAGATGGTGGCTGAGGCGACGCCCGATTCCCTGGTCCTGCTGGACGAGCTGGGACGCGCGACGGATCCGGAAGAAGGCGGGGCGCTGGGCGTTGCGATCCTGGACAACTTTCGCAACCTGCACACCTTTACTCTGGCCTCCACCCATCTGCTGGCTCTCAAGGTCTACGGAGCAAATACCGCGACCGTGCTGAACGGTTCGATGGGCTTCGATGATGCGACGCTCCAGCCTACCTACGAATTGCGGCTGGGGGCTCCCGGAAAATCCGCAGGGCTTGACATCGCCGCCCGCCTGGGGCTGCCCGAAAGTCTGATTCACCGGGCCCGCGCCGCCATGAGCACCACGGAGCGCGACATTGCCCGATTCCTGAGCGAACTGCACCAGAAGATCGCCGGCGCGGCCGCCATGGAGGAGCAACTTCGTCAAAAAATTCAGGATTTCACGTTGCGCGAGCAAACTCTGCAAAGGGAATGGGAAAAGCGCGAGTCAGCCAGGGTCCGCGAAATCGAGCGGCGCGCTGACGAATTGGTCGCCAGATTCGAGTCACAGGCCAAGGAAACCATCGAGAGTATTTTGCAGACGGCGGAGCAGCGGAAAAGCGCCGAGCAGGCCTTCCGCAAAGTGGCTAAAACCAAACGGGAGTTTCAGAACGAGTTAGAGACCAATGTTCTTGCCACCGGACCTGCGCCGTCTCAAGCTGCGAAACTCCGCCTGGAAGAAGGGAGCCGGGTGGTGCTGAAAGGAATCCGGCAGCCGGCTCGCGTGCGAAAAATATCCGGAGATTCGATCGAAGTAGATGCCGGCCTGATGAAGATGCGCGTGTCAATGGACGATATCCAGGAGGTGCTGCCCGCAAGCGGCGAAACCGCGAAGCTTCCGAAAAACGTCACGTTCCAGAGCGGCCCGAGGTGGGATGTTCCGTATCAGGAGATCAACGTGATCGGCCATCGCGCCGAAGAGGCCTGCGACGAGGTGGAAAAGTTTCTAGATCATGCCGCAATGGCCTCCGTCATGCGCGTCCGTATTGTTCACGGGCACGGCATGGGCGTTCTCAAAAAGGCCATCGCAGGACTGCTGTCGAGCAGCCCGCACGTGGAAAAGTTCTATCCGGCGTCGCCGAACGAAGGCGGCACAGGCGCGACCATCGCCGAGTTGAAAGCGAATTAGACTAGCTACCCGCCAGCGCCGCCAGTACCTCGGCCGAATGGCCCGCGGGCTTCACTTTGGACCAGATCTTGGCGATCTTTGCGTCTTTATCAATCAGAAAAGTGGTTCGCTCGATCCCCATGTATTTCTTCCCGTACATGCTCTTCTCCGCCCATACTCCATAGGCTTCGGCCACTTTGTGGTCCACATCGCAGAGCAGGGTGAAGGGCAGCGAGAACTTCTCCTTGAATTTGGCCTGGCTCTTGGGAGGATCGGGCGAGATTCCCAGAATTACGGTATTCTCCCCGGCGAATTTTGGTCCGTCATCCCGGAACTCACAGGCCTCGGTAGTGCAGCCCGGGGTGTCCGCTTTGGGATAGAAGTAGAGAACCACATTCTTCCCATTCAATCCAGCCAGATCGAAGTCGTCGCCGGTGTCAGTCTGCAGATGAATGGGCGGAGCTTTATCTCCTTCTTTTAACGCCATTTACTCGACCGTCACTTTCGTGCCGCGGTCACTGGCGCGGCTGGCATGGGCAATGCGATTGTCGATAATCTGGCGGATGCCTTTCAGAAACTCGATACGCGAGTTCCGGAAGTGCTGAACCACTGCTTCGGAGGGCTCCAGCCCGTGGAACATGTTGCGAATCTCCGATCCAATCTGATCCAGAATCGGCGTGCCGGGGCGTTGCGTCTGTTCGGTCATGCGGTCTCCTTCATCTCTACAATCAACATTTTCTTCTCCAGGCGCGCTCTGGCAGGCATCAAGGTGGACATTGTGGTGGGCAGACCGATATGGCGGCGCAGCGTCCCTATCTCAACAACCAGCTCATCACCCTTCTTGAAGAGCCCTATCTCACCCTTCGCGGCAAACGGCATTGCCAGATGTACCTCGTACCGATTATCGATCTTTTCAAAGGTGTACGGGCGTTCCACATGCGAGACCAGGGAAGGGTCCTCTGCATTGCCATACATTGCCGCCGCCAGCTCCTCCAACCGGGCCGTACCGTAAACCTCATGATTGAAAAGCGGGATACGGCGCACGCTGACCGGCGCGAAGTATTCGTCCATCTCCGCCAATATGCTCTGCTGGGAGAGGCGCCAACCGGCAAAGAAGGCGTCCAGCACCTGATCGGGTAGCACCCGGTTCACCAGGATGTTGTCTACCGTCAGCCCGTGCAAAGAAAAATAAACATAGGCGCGCTGCGTCTCACGTAGCACCATTTTTTCCGCATTGGTAACCAGCCGCACGCTGGTGATTCCCGGATCTTCCAGTAACTTGTCCACGCCTTCGAGCTTGCTGAACAGGTCCGCTATATTTGCGAAATACTGGTCGGGCGGCAGCTCCACCGGCGAGACGCGATTCGCCAGCGGCCGCACGGCTTTGAGCATGCTGCGATGAAACGGAAAAATATGTTTCATATACCAATCCAGCGTGGTGGGCATGCTGATAAAGCGAAGCGATTCCGCCGTGGGCGCGCAGTCGAGAATCATTACGTCGTACCGCTCTTCCCGGCGGTACTGATTCACGTACATCATGGCGCTCAGTTCCTCCATGCCGGGCAGGATCGCCAGCTCTTCCGCCTCGATGCCCTTAATGCCGGTGGTCCGGAGGACAGCGCTGACGTAACTGGAAATCTCCTGCCAGTGCCGCTTGATCTCTTTCTGGATATTTACTTCGTGAATCCAAAGATTTGGGTTTACCTGATAGGGCTCCGAGGTGCGCCCGTGAAAGAGATCGGACTCCAGGTCGAACGAGTCGGCCAGGCTGTGAGCCGGATCGACGCTCATCACGAGCGTCCGCTTGCCGAGTTGCGCCAGTTTGACGCCCGTCGCCGCCGCCAGACTGGTTTTTCCGACTCCGCCTTTTCCGCTGTATAAAAGGATACGCATGGACATTTTCAGTTCGGGGGGATTACCCTGAATATTAAGACGCGTCCAGGCATCTAATTAGACATGGAAAAGGCTACGTTCGGAGCAGGATGTTTTTGGGGAGTAGAGGCCGCCTTCCGGCAAATGAAGGGCGTTGTATCCACCGCCGCCGGCTACCTGGGCGGACAGATGCATAACCCAACGTATAAGGATGTTTGCAGCGGCCGGACCGGTCATGCCGAAGTGGTCCAGGTTGAGTTCGACCCCCAAGTAGTTCAATATGACGATCTGCTGCAGGTATTCTGGGACAATCACGACCCCACCACCTTGAACCGCCAGGGTCCCGACGTCGGCACGCAATATCGATCAGCCATTTTCTTCCATACGCCGCAGCAAGAGGCAGCAGCGCGCGCCTCGAAGGACCGGCTGCAGGCTTCGGGTCAATTCGCGCGGCCTATAGTGACTGAGATCACTCCGGCCTCGGAATTCTATCGCGCGGAAGAATATCATCAGCAATATCTCGAAAAACGAGGGCTATCGCACTGCCACATTTAGGAGCGGGAAGCAGCCTTTGAAGCCGGTGCGACTTCCTCTCTGGCGCTGGGCGAGTGTGCTGGCTCCCGGTGCGCTGCTGTTTTTCCTGCCGATTCCGGGCTTAAGTGTACCGCAGCGGCACCTGGTGGCGATTTTCGTTGCCACGATCGTCGCGCTGGTCAGTCAACCGGTTGCGATGGGTGTCAGCGTTTTGGTATCGATGACGCTGCTGGCGCTGACCGGCACGCTGGCGCCCGCCAAAGTCCTCTCCGGATTCGCAAATCAAACCGTCTGGTTGATCTTTACGGCATTTCTGTTTGCGCGCGCCGTGATCGGCAGCGGATTTGGGATGCGAGTCGCCTATCTACTGGTCAGGCAATTGGGCAGGGGGCCGCTCTCCCTGGCGTATGCAGTCGCGGCGTCCAACCTGGTGCTTGCCCCGTTTATTCCTTCTGACACGGCGCGCGGCGGTGGTGTCATTTATCCCATTACGCGTAGCCTCGCCCGGGCTTTTGGATCCGAACCGGGAGAAACGGCCGCGCGGATGGGTTCATTTCTGATGCTCGCCGGATTCCACTCCACCTATACGGCTTCAGCGATGTTCTTAACCGGCATGGCAGCAAATCCGTTAATCGCCGATTTCGCGCGCAGCATCGGACATGTCGAACTCACGTGGGTTCGCTGGGCGCTGGCGGCGGCCCTGCCCGGCCTTCTCTCACTCACGGTGATGCCGTACATGCTCTACCGTTTGCATACGCCGGCGATCCGCGACACGTCTCCAGCCCGCGCACTGGCCACCGTGGAGTTGGAATCCATGGGTCCTCTCAGCCGCGATGAGCGCTGGCTCGTGCTGATTCTGCTGTCTGTGATGGCAGGCTGGATTACCTCTCCTCTTCACGGTATTCCGAACGCCTTTGTGGCACTGGCTGGCGTTTCCGCGGCGCTTCTCACTGGAGTGCTGACATGGCCGGAACTACTGGCCGAATCCAAGGCATGGGAAGCGCTGATGTGGTTTGCCCCCATGCTGATGATGTCGGACGCGCTCAACGAATCCGGCGTTATCAAACTGATCTCGAACGCCGGATTCAGACACTTGGAAGGATGGCCCTGGCAGGCTGCGGCTGCGACCCTTGTGCTGATGTATTGCTTTATTCATTACGGATTCGCCAGCATGACAGCCCAGGTTACGGCTCTCTATCCCGCCTTTCTGACCGCTGGCGGCGCCACTGGCGCCCCGCCGCTTCTGATCGCCCTGGCGCTGGCATTTTTCTCAAATCTCAATGCCGGGCTAACGCACTACGGCACCGGATCGGCCCCCGTATTCTTCGGAGCAGGCTACGTCAGCCAGCCCACATGGTGGCGTCTCGGCCTGTTGATCTGCACCGCCAACCTGTTTTTCTGGCTGGTGATCGGTCCACTCTGGTGGAAAGCTCTCGGCTACTGGTGAAGGTCTAAGCAACTCATTGTGCCGGAAATTACTGCGAAATCCGATCCCTGCAAACTGAATCCAATACCTATACGACGGAGGAACTGCAATGCACTCTGATATGCCGTACCGCATTCTCGGGAGCACCGAAGAACGAGTATCCGCCATCGGTGTGGGCGGCTGGCACCTCGGCCTGAAGCATGTGGATGAGCCCCTCAGCATCCGCATCATCCGCAGC
>DATLBY010000427.1:0-5954 GCA_035526665.1 Bryobacteraceae bacterium | reverse complement strand
CTGACGAGGACCATGGGCTCCAACATCGATCGGCGAACCATATTGACACTGAGCGGTACCGCGGCGGCCGCCCTGGCGATTACCGCAGGTGAAGCGGCTCCACAGAGCCGCGGCGCAAAGAAGCGAGTGATTGTGATGGGGGCCGGAATCGCCGGACTTTCCTGCGCCTACGAGCTCGTGCGGCGCGGGCATGATGCCGTTGTCCTGGAGGCCAGCGGCCGGGCGGGAGGTCACGTCCGCACGCAACACGACGGCTTTGCTGACGGGCTATACGCGGATCTGGGCGCGGAACACTTCTATTACCCCGGCTACACGGAGTATTGGCGCTATCTCAAGGAGTTCTCCCTCACCGCCATCCCCTATCCCCGCCGGGACAACATGGTGCGGTTCCTGCGCGGCGAACGGTTTGCCGAGCAGGATCTGCACGCCCGTAAGACCCTGGCAAAACTCGGATTCAGCCAGCGCGAGACGGACTTTCTCACGCAACGATCCTGGCAGGAGTTGCCCCTGCTGTATTTGCAGCCCTTCGTGGACAAAGTACGGGATGAAAATAATCCGTTCGAACCACAGTTGAGGGATTTGGATGCACTGAGCACGGCCGCACTGCTGAAGCGCGAAGGAGCCTCACCCGCCGCGCTACAGTTCTTCGGCGGATCCGGCTCGGCGCTGCAAACCATCTGGGCTGCCGCCATTAAGAAACTACGCGGCACGGATCTCGAATCAAAAAAGCTATTTCGCATCAAAGGCGGGAATCAGCTGATGACCGATGCCTTCGCCAGCCGGCTTGGGCAAAGGATCCATCTGGGCTGTCCCGTGCTCCGCATTGAACATGGCGCGTCCGGCGTGACGGTACGATGCCGCGAGTTTGGACAGGAGCGCACCTACACCGGCGATTTCCTGGTGAGCTGCGTATCGGCGGTGGTGCTGCGGCAGATTCCGGTCTCGCCCGCGTGGCCCGAAGCCAAGGCGTTTGTGATCCGGGAAATGCCGTATTATACCCGCGCCAGAGTCGTTTTCCAGTCCCGCAGCCGGTTTTGGGAAACGGAAAAGATCAGCCCCAACTGGACTCCGCCGGATCCTCAACTGAACGAGCTTTGGTCGATGGCCGATGAGGTCAAGACACCGCGCGGAATATTGCTGGGGGGCGCGCAGGCAGGCGTACCCGCGGCCGCGTCACTGGAGGCTTTCCACCGGCTTTATCCCGGAAAGTCGGCCGACATCGAACAGGTGATGGTACACGACTGGTCCAAGGATCCGTATGCGGGAATGTGCGAACGGACGTCCTACAAGCCGGGCGAGCTCGGCCGCTTCTGGCCCGAAGTCACCCGGCCATTCGGGCGCATTCACTTTGCCGGCGCTTACGCCGCCTCCATGTCCTGGGGACAGGAAGCGGCACTGGAATCCGGCAACCGCGCCGCCGGCGAAATCGATAAGGCGTAATCCACTCCTAAAACAGCAGCTTCAAGCCGAACTGGATGGTGCGCGGCCACTGCGATGTCGCGGTCACGCGGCCAAAGCTGGAGCTGGTCGGCGTCGTGTTCGGGTTGCTGAACTGCGCGTGATTCAGGGCGTTAATGAACTCGGTGCGGAACTGGAGCCGGACCCGCTCCGTAATACTCGTATTCTTCACGAGCGAGATGTCCCAGTTATTCAATCCGTCCCCGCGAATGCCTGAGAAGCGCGTGGAGAGGGTACGCAGGTTGGAGGCGAGCTGCCGATTCGAAGTGCGCTCAAAACCGGCCGAGGTATTGAACCAGCGGTAGATGGTCCGTTCACCGGCGGGCAGCGGGATGTCCGCCAGGTTGCCGTTAAAAATCGCATTGCCAAAGCCAAGCGGTGCTCCACTTTGGAACTGATAAATCGCCTGTGTCTGCCAACCCTCCAGCAGCTTTCCCAGGATGGGGTTGGTACTTACCGCGAAGCGCCGCCCCTTGCCGAAGGGCAGTTCCCACAGCCCGCTGATCACCACGCGGTGAGTCCTGTCCTGATCCGATATGACGCGCTCCGGCACGGGATCCGTTTCATTCAGGAAGCTGGTGGCTTCGAGAAACTTCGACCAAGTCCACGACACGTTGACGGTGTATCCCGCCGACATCCGTTTTTCCAAACGGGTCTGCAACGAATGATATCGGGAATAACCCTCGTTGGTGTCGCGCGTAATACTGGTAAATTCCGGGTAGGGCCGGAGCAACTGGGACCGGCTGACATTAGAGCCGGACAGGCTGGTCCGCGGCAGCAGGGGATAAAACGGATTCGCAACCTGCGTGCTGAGAAAATCAATGGCCGCCTGGTCGCGAACCGGAGACGAGCTGAGGTACTGGCGGGGAATCGGGTCCAGCTGGCGGCTGGTGCGAAGATTCGACCCCACGTTTCCCACGTAGGCGATCTCCAGGACAGCCTGAGCCGGCAACTGCCGCTGAAGGCCGGCCTCCCACCGGCGCATAAACGGCACGCTCAGGTTGTTATTGAAAAAGCTGATGCTCTGCCCGGCGTTCGTCATCAGGCCGAGTCCGGAGCCTAAAGGACGATTCACGCCGTTCGGGAAGGGGTTCGTGAGGTTAGCGATGAACGTCTGGCCATTATCCAACGAGGCGACGAAATCCGTACTCCGGTTGAAGCCGGTCTGGTTCACGTTGCGCCGGAGGATGCCTATCTGTTCATAGAAGATACCGAAGCCGCCGCGGATGACCGTCTTGGAGTCGATCGCGTAAGCGCCGCCGATCCGCGGCATCAGGTTATTGGTATCGGTGCTCCATAATCCGCGCGGCGCGCCATTCACGCCCGCGAATTGCAGCCCGCCCAGGACGCGGAACTGGTCCGCGGGAATCTGGGGAATCGGATTTTTAGCGTAGTTCGCCTGCGCCGCCGCCTGCAAGGGGTTGGGCGTTGTCGCATCGAAACCGGTCACGGTGCGGTTATACCGCTCGGTGGTGGGAAATTCGATCTCATAGCGTAATCCGAGGTTGACAGTGAGCTTGCGGCTCAGCTTCCAATCATCCTGCACAAAGCCAGACCAGATCCGCGATTGCTCGGCATAGTTCCCGTTCACGTCGATACTGCCGGAGTTGGGCAGCCCAAGCAGCATCGCCGCAAAGCCCTGTCCCAAGGGAGCTCCAGGGGAGTTGTCAAAGGGACCGGCAACCCATCCACCGGATGTAAAGGCGAAGTTGCCCGAAGCCTGGCCGAAGTCAAAGGAGTTCTCGCGGTATACCCGAAATCCGGTGCCAAACCGGATAGAGTGATTGCGCACAATCCGGGTCAGATTGACGGCAAAATCATGTGTATCGTCATAGCGGAAGCTGTACGTGGCCCGCGACAATTCCGTGCTGCCATCGGTTGTTACAAAGGGGAATTTCAGGCCGCGCGGATCAATCGACGTTACCAGGTTGGTGAAGCTCTGCGAAAATCCCAGGCTGGAAAGACTGGCCTGGCGGGTGACAGGATCATCTCCCTGGTAGAAACGCGAGTAGCTGTAGCGCAGATTCATCAGGAACGAAGGGCTGAAGACGTACACATCGTCGAGGGTGGCTCCCCTGTTCCTGCGGTAAAACAACGAGCCATTCGCGTCGTTGTTGTACCAGCGCACGTAGTCCTGGATCCGGTGGTTCAGGTCGGCACGAACGAAGAAGCGGTGTTTGTCGCTGAGGCTGTGATCGACGCGAAACAAGTGGGAATAAAATGTGTCGCTCGAGGGTCCCGGCGTATACCAGTTATCGCTTCCGTCGGCGCTTCCCGCCTGATTGGGCAGCGGCAGGGCGCTCATGATCGCCTTACCGGTGGGATTGATCCGGTTGGCCGGAATGATATTGTCTGGAAACGGCTGGCGCGTAAAGCGGCCGTTTGCCGCCGGTGTCGTCGTGGCCGGGTCGTAGATCTGGTACTGAGGACCGAGCTTCAGGAGGTCGGAGAAATCTCCCTGCCGCTGCTTGGCAGTCGGCACGGCGAAGGAATAGGCAGTGTCCGGCGCGGCATCGTTGATCCCTTCGTAGGCATACATCCAAAACGTTTTGTTACGCCCGTCGTATAGCTTCGGCAGAATCACCGGACCGCTCAACGTACCGCCCCAGCGGTTGAGCCGGAGTTGTGTCCGCGGCAGTTTGTTGAGATTGCTGAAATAATCATTTGCATTCAGCTTGGTGTTCTGAAGAAACTCGTAGGCCGAGCCGTGCAGCGTGTTGGTGCCGGACTTCAAGCTTACGTTCACGACCGCGCCGGCCGAATAGCCGGTAGCCGCGTCGAAGGTAGCGGTCTGAATTCTGAACTCCTGGACGGCTTCCGAGGGAGGGATGTAGGCTACGTTCCCGCGCTGCGTGTTCGGCGCGCCATCGAGCGTGAATTCGTTCGTCGCGGTGCGCGAGCCGTTTACCGCAATGCTCGACGGCGAACTATTGTCGAAGGGCCGCGACCACCCGCCGGTGGAAAGGTTCAGCACCCCCGGAGCGAGGCTCGCGAGCATAATCGGGTTGCCATCTTTCAGGGGCAGCTCCGAAATACGGCGGTTATCCACTACCTGCCCCATGGAGGCTGTCGCTGTTTCGATCAGCGGCGCATCGGCCGTCACCAGGACGCGGTCCGTCGTTTGACCAATCTGCAGGACCATATTCAGGGTTGCCTTATCCGCCACGCGAACCAGAATGCCCTCCTGTTCAAAGGACTTAAATCCCTTAAGCTCGGAGGTTACGTTGTATGTGCCGGGTATCAGGAATGGAAGCGTGTAATCGCCGCTATCGTTGGTGGTCGTCTTGCTGGCGACGTTCGTGGCGACGTTCACCGCCGTGACACTGGCTCCAACAACCACGGCGCCGGACTCGTCGGTAACCCGGCCCAGAATCTGTCCACGCGTTTCTTGTGCGTTTGCCACCGCATAAAGACACACGATGCTCACAAAGAGCGTGAATACCTTCATTGACTTACCTCCCCAGGCGAAACTGTATTACGCTATCATACTCGCTGCGCGGTGCATCGCATATCATTGGGATTAGCATGAAAGCTGGGTTTTGTGCCGTACTGCTGATCGGCGTCACGGGATCGGCGGCTTGGGCGGACGCGCCCGCCGCCGCGGAAACGATCGATTTCGCCACCAAAGTCCATCCGTTGCTGCTGGCGCGCTGTTCCGGCTGTCATAGTGAAGCCAATGCCCAGGCAGGTCTGAAGGTCCTGAGCCGGGGAGATCTCCTCCGCGGCGGCCAGTCGGGGCCGGCGATTCTTCCAGGAAACAGCAGCAAAAGCAGTCTCATCCTGCGGATTACAGGAGCAAAAGAGCCCCGTATGCCGGCCGGTGGTCCACCGCTGGCCGAGTCGGAGATCGGCATATTGCGGGATTGGGTGGATCAGGGAGCAAACTGGAACCGGCCGGCCGCCGCGGCCTGGAAGCCGTCAATGGCACTGCGCGCTCCGGTAATTCCGCAAGGCGACCGAAACGAACCTCTCAATTCCCTCATTAGCCGGTACTTCGATCTGCATCACGTGAGCGCGTTGGCTCCTGTCTCCGATGCAGTCTTTGCGCGGCGGGTGTACCTCGACCTTTGGGGCGTGGTGCCGAACCCCGCCCAACTGCGGGAGTTTGAGCTCGCGCCGGGCACGGACAAACGGCGCAGGCTGGTTGACGCATTGCTCGCGAACCGGAGAAATTATGCCGAACATTGGATCAGCTTCTGGAACGATCTACTGCGCAATGACGAAGGTGTCGAGTACGAAGGAGCGCGGCAATCGATCACGAAATGGCTGCGGCGCGCGCTGGAAGAAAACCTGCCCTACGACCGGTTCGTGTCCTCACTGCTCGATCCGCGAGGTCCGGATGATCCGGCCGGATATTTGATCGGCGTGAATTGGCGCGGTGATGTCAGCGCCAGCCAGTTGCCGCCTATGCAAGCGGCGCAGAACAGTGCGCAGGTGTTTTTAGGCGTAAACCTGAAGTGCAATTCCTGCCACGACAGTTTTATCAGCAACTGGAA
>DATLBY010000426.1:0-5098 GCA_035526665.1 Bryobacteraceae bacterium | reverse complement strand
CTGCAGCGCAGCTTCTTTTGCAATTCCGGTACCGAGGCCATGGAAGGCGCGCTCAAGATGATCCGCGCGCATGGCAGTAGAATTTCGAAGGAAAAATACGAAATCATCTCGCTGGAAAACTCCTTCCACGGCCGGACGCTGGGCGCTCTGTCGGTGACCGGACAGCCGAAATATCGTGCAGATTTCGAGCCGCTGCTCCCCGGTGTGAAGTTCATTCAGCCGAACGATATCGCGGCGCTCGAACAGGCCTTTTCACAGAACACGGCTGGCGTGGTGCTGGAAGGAATTCAGGGAGAGGGCGGCGTTTACCCCATGAATCCCGGCTTCGTCGCGAAGGCGCGCGAGCTGTGTGACAAGTTCGACGCGCTGCTGGTGGCTGACGAAATTCAGTGCGGCGTCGGGCGGCCGGGGGTCTACTTCTCTTATCAGCTGGCGGAGCCGGTGGTGCTTCCCGATATCACGATTACCGCCAAGCCGTTCGCCTGCGGCCTGCCGCTGGGCGTGGTGATTGCCAATGAGCGCGCGGCCAAATCCATCGCTCCCGGGATGCACGGCTCCACGTTCGGCGGCGGACCCTTGGCCTGCCGTGTGGCGCTAGAGTTCTTCGACATTCTGGAAGGCCTGCTGCCGTCGATCAACAGCGTGGGCATCTACTTCCGGCAGCGGCTGGAAGAGCTGGCGGCGCGCTACAAATTCATTAAAGAGGTGAGAGGTGCGGGGCTCATGATCGGCGTTGAGCTCACGCGGCCCTGCAAGACTCTGGTTACCGATGCCATGGCGGAAGGCATCCTGATCAACTGTACCCATGATGTTGTGTTAAGGATGCTGCCTCCTTACATTCTCACGCAAGTGGAAGTGGACAAAGCGATCCGCGTGCTAGGAAAAATCTTCAAAAAATTGCCATCTGAATAGCGTGCATTTGGCGTAGTATTCAGGCAGGGAGGCTCATCATGAGTCCAGAAGAGAATATCCAGGTTGTTCAGAAGGCGTATGCCGACTTCGGGCGAGGCGATATCCCCGCTATCTTGGCCGCCCTCGATGAGAATGTGGAGTGGACCACACCCGGCGGTCCGGCGGTTCCGACATCGGGCATCCGGCGGGGCAAAGCGGCGGTCGGCGAATTCTTCCGCGCCGTAGACGAGACATGGTCGTTCGACAGCTTCGAGCCGCGCCAATTTCTGGCGTCCGGAGACCGCGTGTTAGCCACAGGCCATTATGTGGCGCGTTCGCGCAAGACGGGCGGCACCGCAGCCTGCGATTGGGCTATGGTGTGGACCCTGCGCGGAGGGAAAGCCACCTCATTCCGCGAATACACAGATACTGCGGCCATGGTGGGTGCACTATCCGGCCAGAGCGCCAGGACCGGAGCCTAGGCGCGGGAACGTATCAAAGCAGATCGTCGCGCCGGCGCTTCTCGAGAGCTTTCACCAAATCTCCCACCTCTTGCGCGCGATGGCGGTCTGCGATCAACAAAGCGTCGGGTGTATCCACTACGATCAAATCTTTCACGCCGAGCAGGGCCACCAATTTCCCCTGCGCGTCGATGTAGTTTCCACTGCTGGCCTGGAGCAGGGAATCGGTGACGGACGCGTTGCCGTCGCCATCGCGCCCCAGCAGTTCGTAGACTGCGTTCCAACTGCCGACGTCGTTCCAGCCGATGTCGTCCGCGGCTATCCCCACCACGTTGGGTGCTTTTTCCATGACGGCGTAGTCCACTGAGATGTTTTCGCACAGAGGAAATGTGTCCGCCACCCGCGCGTTGAACTGGCGGTGCCCAAAGGCGGGAAGGGCCGCCAGGAGCGTCGACGTCTTGGGCAGGTACTTCCGCAGAGCCTCCAGATACACACTGGTACGCCAGAAGAACATGCCGGCGTTCCAGTAGAATTTCTTGGCTGCGAGAAAGCGCCGGGCGGTCGCCGGGTCCGGCTTTTCCCGGAAGCTCTTCACCGCCGTTGCATCGAGCGATCCGGGCTGCACCTGCTTTCCGAATTCGATATAGCCGTATCCTGTCTCCGCCCATCGGGGTTGGATGCCAAGCACCGCGATATTTCCCTGTTCGGCCGCTTTGAATGCCGGGCGAAGCAGACGCAGGTAGCGGGCCGGCTTGCTGATCATGTGGTCGGCAGGGAATACGCCCATGACCGAATCCGGATCGATCGACTGCAGAATATGGGCGGCCAGTCCGATGCAGGGCGCCGTGTTGCGCTGTGCCGGCTCGGCCAGGATCTGCTTCCGTGGAATCTCGGGAAGCTGTTTGATGATCTCCTCCCGAAGATGATCGTTGGTTAGAATCCAAATTTTCTCGGGAGCCAGGATGGGGCGCAGCCGGTCCACCGTCTGCTGAATCAGGCTTCGTTCCCCCAGGAAACTGAGGACCTGCTTGGCCTTTGCGCGGCGGCTTCGCGGCCAGAAACGAGTCCCACGTCCTCCAGCCAGGATCAGACCATAATGATTCGACTTAGGCACCATTTCAGTGTAAACGCGCCCGCCCGGGGCGCGCTAACGGCGCAGAGTCCTACTCTGCGGAAGGGTAGCCGTGGATCAGTTGCAGACTGCGGCGCCAGCGGGTTTTGGTGAAGAAGTTCTGCGCCAGATCGATAATGTGATCGATTCCGATGGTGGGATTCGCCAGGCGGTCGGTAGTGGTCTCATAGGACCAGTAGATGATCAGTGGCTTGCCTATGATATTCTCGCGCGGCACGAAGCCCCAGTAACGGCTGTCGAGCGAATTGTCGCGATTGTCGCCCATGGCGAAGTACGAATTCGGCGGCACCACAACTTCGCCGTTCACGACGTTTTTCTCCAGCATCTCGATGGCGCGCTCACCCAACTGAAAATAAGGCTGGCCGGGGAAGTTATCCCGGTAGGGCTCGGAGTATTCAGCCTTGTGGTACTTGTAGGGCTCGTTCAGTCGCTTGCCGTTGCGAATCACCTGCCGGTTTTCCACCCGGATATGATCGCCGGGAACTCCAATCACACGTTTTACAAACGTCTGGCGGATGTCCACGGGGTAGCGGAAGACGATAATGTCGCCGCGCTTGACGTCGCTGTAGGGCAGGAAGTGTTTACTGATCGCCCCGGCCGGAGCATAAGCCAGCTTGTCCACCAACAGGTGGTCTCCCACCAGCAGGGTATCTTCCATGGATCCGGTGGGGATGACGAATGCCTGTACCAGCGTGGTGGTGCCGAACAGCAGCAGCAGAATCGTGACGGTCCATTCGGCGATGGTCCCCCGCTGAACATCGTGCTTTTCGGGCTTAACTTCCGGCACCGGCGGGACTTCGACTTTTTGCTGGCTCACGTACCGCTATTTTAACGCATTGCGCGGGCTAGCGGCTTCGCGGCGCGCGCCCAGGGCGATCGTGAGGGCTGCCGGATCAGGCAGCTTGATCTCTGGGCGATCGAAATCCGCCACTTTGCTTGCCCTGCCGTCCGATTTGATCGGCTATTAGTAACACTCGGCCCCGGCGCCCATCTCATCCTCCGCGCACTAAGGAGGAGGCTAAAATCTATCCATGGGATGAAATTGGCATACCTTGCAATCGCATTGATGATCATCATCGCGATCGTCTCCATGATGAGCGCAGCTATGCGGAAAAAGTGATTAGGACGCCGGAGGTCCGGCGAAACGGCGCAGCCGGAATACCTCGACGAAGGAAATATAGATATTCACCAGGCCGAGCCCGCTAATCGCGCCCCGGAAATAGGGGCTGAACCAGACAGACTGCGCCCAGCGCGGCAGACCGGCGAACCAGCTCAAGTCCCATTCGCTAGCCCATGGAAACAGGATCAGGAAGACGCCAATCTGGAAGCACAGGATCACCGCCAGCACTGCCGCGAGCTTGTGATACCACCGGTAGGGCGGGACCGGCGCCGGCACCGGATTCGAGACTACTGTTTCAGGCTGTGGCGTCATCGGAAGAAACCGCCTCGGCCGGAGCCGTGTTCTCTTTTAAATCGTATCCTGTCCAAACCGGATACGGGCAAGCCAGCCGCACGGGCTCAAAACTGAACCGGTGGAGCATCGTGGGGCCGCTTGTCTGAATAGCCCGCAAGTGCTCTTCGGTGGAGTATCCTTTGTGCCGGCAAAGCCCCAGATGCGGAAACACCTCATCCCATTTCCGCATGCAGGCGTCCCGTTCCGTCTTCGCCAGGATGGATGCCGCCGCAATGCACTGCGACTTTGCATCTCCATGAATCAGCGCTCGCTGCGCGATGGGAAGGTGGATCTTCACGGCGTCCAGGAGCAGAAAGTCCGCGGCCGGAGACAATTTCTCCACCGCGCGCCGCATCGCGAGAAGCGATGCCTGGTAAATGTTGATGCGATCGATCTCAAAGACGTCCGCTACGCCAATGGCCCAAGCCAGCGCCCGTTCGCGGATGCGCGCAACGAGCACCTCCCGCCGTTCCTCAGACAGAATCTTGCTGTCTCGAAGTCCCCGGATAGGCCGTTCGGGATCCAGAACCACGGCAGCAGCGAACACCGGACCAAAGAGCGAACCGCGCCCCACCTCGTCCACGCCTGCGATGCTCTGATAGCCTGCCAGCCGCGCTTCCCGTTCATACCTGCCCTGGCAGGCAAACGATTTTAGTCTCGTCTGAGCGTACTTTCGTGCGGTGGCAGATCCGGCTGGCAAGGAAAACCTTTATGCCTGTCGCCGGCTATTCGCGCTCTTTCAGGCGGGCAGCCTTGCCTTTCAGCTCACGCAAATAGTACAGCTTCGCGCGGCGGACACGGCCCGTGCGAACGATATCAATGTGGTCCACCACAGGTGCATTCACCGGAAAGATGCGCTCCACGCCCTGGCCGAAGCTGATCTTGCGAACGGTGATCGTCTCGCTCATGCCTGTGTTGTTGCGCGCGATCAGGGTGCCTTCAAAGACCTGCAGGCGCTCTTTGTCGCCTTCCTTGATCTTGACGTGGACGCGGAGAGTGTCGCCTGGACGGAACTCCGGATGTGCAGTCTCCCGCTTGTTCTTGCTAAGTACTTTCGTTACTGCCGCGTTTTGCATTTCTTTTTCCTTCGACTCGTAATCGCCTACTGCGGACTTTCCAGGAGGTCCGGCCGCATACGAGCCGTCTTCTCCTCCGCTGCTT
>DATLBY010000425.1:0-10058 GCA_035526665.1 Bryobacteraceae bacterium | reverse complement strand
CCCCTGGGTCCCAAACGTGGAAGCGAACGTGTCGACCATCGTTTTTTGCGCCGCGTCCAGAGCCTGCTCCCCTTGTATCTCGGTGCTCACAATCACTTCGTTCGTGCCGGAAACTTCCTGCACGTTGTCGAGCGGAATTTTACTCGAAAGCGACGACCGGATCTTTTCAACCGGGGGCTTATCCGCGAACTTTACATAAACCAGCGCCCCGCCTTTGAAGTCGATACCATATCGCGGCCCACCCTTCATTGCCAAGCTCGCAAGTCCCGCCGCCGTCAAAACCAATGAGGCGATGATGAAGGGCCACTTCTTGCCCAGAAAGTCAAAGTCAGTGCTCTTAAATAATTCCATGAATCCGATCGAGCCGGCATTCGTCTAAATTAGACACCGTCTCCCGCCAAAAGTTCCCATCCACGTGTTTGAAAAACATACCATGAAAGCAGTTCAAGACTGAAATCAGTAAAGAGTTAGGCCCCCGCGGAGCTTAGTACTAGCGGGCGGCCAAACCCGCCCCTTAGATGCTCAAGGTCGTGAGCTGCCGTTTTCCCGACAACTCCCAATCAAAGATAAACTTAGATACAAATACGGCCGTAAATACATTGGCCAGAAGGCCGATTACCAGGGTAACCGCAAAGCCTTTCACTGGTCCGGTGCCGAAGATAAAAAGTACTGCGCAGGAAACGACGGTGGTCACGTGAGTATCGATAATGGTCACAAGGGCTTTACTAAAGCCCGCATCCACAGCGGCAATCACAGCTTTGCCGTTTCGCAACTCTTCCCGAATACGCTCGAAGATCAACACGTTGCTGTCGACCGCCATGCCGATGGTAAGAATTACGCCGGCGATACCGGGCAGCGTCAATACTGCTTCAAAATAGCTCAGCAGCGCAATCAGAATCAGCGCATTTAACACCAGCGCCAGCGTCGCATTGATGCCGGCCCGCCGGTAATAGATCAACATCGCCAGCACCACAGCGCCGACGCCAAAAATTCCGGCCATCAGCCCTTGCCGGATCGAGTCGGCCCCCAGGGACGGTCCTACCGTTCTCTCTTCCAGGTATAGCAGGCTGGCCGGCAGAGACCCCGCCTTCAACACTAGCGCAAGATCCGATGCGTCCTGCTGGCTGCTGGCGCCCGTGATCCGACCGTTGTCACTGATCTTGTTTTGGATAGTGGGAGCGCTCCGCCATTGATTATCCAGTACGATGGCCAACCGGTTCCCGATGTTGGCCTCGGTGTACCGCTCAAAGCGCTTGGCTGCATCCTGCGTCAAAACGAAATTGGTTTCCCAGGCGCCAAGCTCGCCCTGCGCCGGCTTGGCATCGCGCAGATCCGTTCCCCGAACCACCGGGTTGCGCGAAACCAGCAGCCAGCCGGTAGAGCTTTCGCCCCGTGCCGCACCCTTCAGCAGTTTCGTATTCAGAGGGAGCACACCGCCGTGCTTTACGCGCGCCTCCTCTTCGGATGCGAACGGCCCGTCCTTCACTTCGTAGAGCTCCAGCATCGCAGCCGTCTGGAGGATCTGCTTGATGCGCGCCGGATCGTCCACGCCAGGCAGTTGCACCAGGATCTCCGATTCGCCGTCGCTGCGTCCACGCTGCTGCACGGCGGATTCCGCCAGACCAAGCCCGTTCACACGCGTCTCGATGGTGTCGATGCTACGCTTCACCGTCGATTGGCGAAGCTCCAGAGCATCGGTCGGACGCATCGTCAATCTGTAATCCGTCGAGCTTACTGGAGTCAGCACCCACGCCTTCAAACTTTCGGTAGCAATGGATCGAAAGGTGCCGGCCTTTTCCGGTGGAATGCCTTTGATGCGTACTTCAACCTTGTCCGCATCTTCAATTCGGCCCGGTTCGCTGTTGTCGATCGCGGCAAACTGAATACCCGCCTTGTTCAACTCGTCCTTGAGCCGGTCCACTACCTGCGCGGCCTCGCTTTTGAATGCGTCCTGCACCTGCACCTGCAGAACCAGGTGACTTCCGCCCCGCAGATCGAGTCCCAGCTTGATGTTCCGGTTCCAGTTGGCGATCAGCTCCGCCCTCGACTTCGGGATCCCAATGATGCCGTAAATGCAAATGAGGATAACCGCCAGGATCACGGCAGCCTTCACTCGTAAACTCTTGTTCATGCTTTAGATTTGCCCTATTTATTTTTCTGCGACGAGGCCCGAAACGGCGCTGCGCGCAACCTGGATCTTGATGTTGTCCGGTTTGACTCTGAGTACCAGCGTATCATCATTGCCGCTGATGGAAACAATTGTCCCGATAATGCCGCCGGACGTCTGCACGATGTTGCCGTTCTGAAGCCCCGACAGCATCTGCTTCATCTGCTTCTTCTGTTTCTGCATGGGCATAAACAGCAGAAAATAAAAGATTGCAAAGATCAGGACGATTGGGAGGAAGCCGAGCAACTGGTTTGGCTGGCCCTGCAGAAGAAGGATGTTTAGAGGCACGGATGGCACTCGGGTTTCAACGGGTTATAGCTCCACTGAGTCAAGCCGGACTGCGTGGCTTGAGCGGACTTGATGCAGATATTCCGGGAAGGTCCCAAGCAGAATAGACTGCCTGATTTGGCGCATGATGTCAAGGTACCGGCGCAAATTATGAATGGTAGCCAGCGTGGAGAACAGAATCTCCCCGGCTTGGAACAGATGACGCAGGTAGGCGCGGCTGAAATTAGCACAGGTGTAGCAACCGCACGCCGGGTCCAGCGGCAGCCCGTCCTCTTTGTACTGCGAATGCTTAATAATAATTCGTCCCGCGGACGTGAACAGGCAGCCGTTACGCGCATTTCTGGAGGGTAGAACGCAGTCCATCATATCCACGCCACGGGCCACGTATTCCGGCAGCTCCTCCGGCATCCCCACCCCCATCACGTAACGGGGACGGCTCCGCGGGAGTAGTGGCGCCGTCACCTCTACCATCTCCTGGCTCAACGCCCGCGGCTCGCCCACTGACAGGCCCCCAATCGCGTACCCATCCGCATCCAGGCCGAGCAGTTCGCTCGCGCACTGCCGCCGCAGATCCGTGTACATACCCCCCTGCACAATAGGAAAAAGCGCGTGCGGAGTCTCGATATCCCGCATCCTCGACAGGAAATGCGAGTAGCCCCGGCGAGCCCAACGAACCGTGCGCTGCATGGAGATCTGCGTCTCTTCATAGCTGGCCGGATAGCCGAGACACTCGTCCAAAACCATGGCAATATCGCTGCCGTAGGCAAGCTGGACATCCACCGTGGATTCCGGAGTGAACAGGTGCGGATCGCCGTTGAGGTGCGATTGGAAGAGGACTCCGTCCTCGCTGATCTTTCGCAGGGTATTCAGGCTGAACACCTGGAAGCCGCCAGAGTCGGTCAGGATGGCGCGCGGCCATGCCATAAAACGGTGCAGACCTCCCAGCCGCTGTATCGATTCGTGCCCTGGTCGCAGAAAGAGGTGATAAGTGTTCGCGAGTATGATTTTCGCGTCGATACCTTCCAGCAGATCGCGCGGCGGTACACCTTTGACAGTGGCCTGCGTGCCGACCGGCATAAACACCGGAGTCTCGATCGTGCCATGACCGGTGTGCAGCAGCCCGGCCCGCGCGCCGGTGGAGGGACACTCTGCCTGCAGTTCGAAGCGAAGAAGGGGCAAATCTCAGTTTACTGTGGCGCCCTGGGCCGGAAGGAAGGTTTCGACCGGGAAAGAGTTCCTCACCAGCTCCCGGGCGGCAGCGAGGCCGGACAGCGCACCGGCGCCCATCGCCTGCACAAGAACGTTGCCGATTGCGGTAGCCTCCACCGGCCCGGCGATCACCGGCCGGCCGGCGGCGTCGGCAACCAGTTGGTTGAGGAACCTGTTCCGTGAGCCCCCGCCCACGATGTGAATCACCGGGATGTGCCGGCCGGTAAGGAGTTCCAGAACGTCGAGCACCTGGCAGTAACGGTGTGCCAGGCTATGGAAGATCGCGCGCGCCATGCCCGCATGTTCCACGGGAACAGGCTGACCGTTGGCCTCGCACCAGCGGCGGATCTGATCAGGCATGTGGCCGGGATTGATAAATGCGTCCGGATCGATATAGCCGGAATAGGGCGCCGCCGCTTCAGCCATTCGCGTTAGCTCTTCATAGCTGTACTCGCTCCCCTGCAGCGCCCAATCGCGCCGGCACTCCTGCAGCAGCCACAGTCCCGCAATGTTCTTGAGCATCCGAATCGTATTCCCTACGCCCGCTTCATTCGTGAAATTATGAGCTAGCGATTGTTGGTTCACCAGCGGCCCGTCCAGTTCTACGCCCATAAGAGACCACGTGCCTGAGCTGATGTAGCAGAAATCGCGGCTGGTCGCGGGAACCGCGGCGACGGCGGCTGCTGTATCGTGGCCCGCCGTCGCAAACACGGGAGTGCCTTCCAGACCGGTACCCTGTGCGATCAGCGGCCCCAGCAGCGTTCCCGGATCCACAATGCCGGGCAGGATTCCCGCCGGCAGTTGCAGATCGTTCAGCAGCGCCGCCGTCCATTGCCGCGTGGCCGGATTATAAAATTGCGAAGTGCTGGCGATGCTGCGCTCAGCCTTCTTCACGCCAGTCAGCCAGTAATTCAACAGGTCCGGGATGAACAGGAGAGTCTCGGCCGACTTGAGCCCTGGAGACCCCGCCAGCTTCGCCGCGTATAGCTGGTACAGCGAATTGATCTGCATGAACTGGATTCCGGTTTCCTGGAAGATGCGCTCGCGTGGGATCAGATCGAATATCTTCTGCATCGCGCTGTAATTCCGGGGGTCACGATAATGCCGTGGATTTTCCGTCAACTCGCCGGTTGCGCCGAGCAGCGCGAAATCCACTCCCCACGTGTCGATCCCGATACCATCCAAGGGCACGCCGCGCGCCCCGGCCAGCCGCAGACCTCGGAGAATCTCGCGGAACAAACTAAGCATGTCCCAATGCAGGCCGGTCGGCAGACACACCGGTTCGTTCGCAAAACGATGGAGCTCCTCCAGCCGCAGCGTCCCCTGGTCTAACACGGCAAACATGGCCCGGCCGCTCTCGGCTCCCAGGTCGAAGGCAAGAAAATGGCGGGAGTTCATATAGGCGCGTTAGTAAATCGGATGAGCCCTGTCAGCCTTCCCATCGCTGCTCCGGAGTCGATGGCCTGCGCGCCCATTCGCATTCCCTCTAAAAACGATTCGGCTCGCCCCGCGGCCACCAGCGCGGCGGCGGCGTTCACCAGCACGATATCGCGCTTCGGACCGTGACTGCCGTTTAGAATCTCGCGTGCGATGGCGCAGTTGGCATCGCGATCCCGTCCTGCCAGCTGTTCGTGTGATGCCGCCGGCACGCCGAAATCGTCCGGGTGCAACGTTCGGCGGATGATCGCGCCGTTTCGGATCTCCCAGGCCAGCGTTTCCGCGGCCGTCGTGATCTCGTCCATGCCATCCATGCCATGAACCACAAAGCCCCTCTGCAGTCCGAAATGGGCGAGCGCTTCGGCGATCAGCTGGGCCGCAGCCGGGCTGGATGCGCCTACCAGTTGCGCGGTGGCGTTCACGGGATTGGTCAGGGGACCCAGCAGGTTGAACGCGGTCCGCATCCGCAACTCCCGTCGCACTGGAGCAGCATATTTCATGGCGGGATGAATGGCGGGCGCAAACAGGAAGGCAACCCCTACGTCGCGCAGGCAGGCACCGATTTGCTCGGCCGGTAGCGCGATGCGGACTCCCAGGCTTTCCATGATGTCGGCACTGCCGCAGGCCGTCGAGTTCGACCGGTTGCCGTGCTTGGCCACCTTCACGCCGGCGCCGGCCACAACCAGAGCCGCGATCGTGGAAATATTGAAGGTGCAGGGTCCGCCGCCGCCCGTGCCGCAGGTATCTAGCAAAGCTTCGCCATGCAGCCCCGAATCCACGGCGGCCGAGTGTTCGCGCATCGCGCTTGCCAGTCCAATCAGCTCCTGTGCGGTCTCCCCCTTCGTCTTCAAAGCGATGAGAAAGGCCGCGATCAGCGTGCTGCTGACCTGGCCGCGGAGGATCAGGTCCATGGCAGCGCGCGCCTGTTCGATAGTCAGGTCTTCGCGGCTGGCTGCCCGTTGCAGATAGGAGACAAACGGCATGTCGGCGGGGTTTAAAATGTGATGCTAACACATCAGTGATATAGTGAAGATTCACCGGGTAAGTGCGTCCGCGCACATGCTACGGTTGATCTGAATACCGAGACAGTTGAGGGGTGGCACGGGTGAGGAGAATCGGTCCCGCCACGCGCTGAAAGCCCGCCAAGGGGGTGGTTCAGTTGAAAATCCACGAGTATCAGGGTAAGCAGATCCTTGCCAAATACGGCGTGCCCGTGCCGCGGGGCGAGGTTGCGTTCACGGTGGAAGAGGCCGAGGCCGTAGCCAAAAAGCTCGGCGGAAGCGTTGTAGTAAAAGCACAGATTCATGCGGGCGGCCGCGGCAAAGGTGGAGGCGTCAAGGTCGCCAAAACCCAGGCTGACGTGGGTGACGTCACGCGATCCATTCTTGGAATGACTCTAGTGACACACCAGACCGGACCGGAAGGCCGCGTGGTGCAGCGGGTCCTCATCGAAGAGACCCTGCCAATCGCCAAAGAGCTCTACTTAGGCATCGTGCTTGACCGGGAAACCGGGAAGACCGTTTTCATGGCCTCCTCCGAGGGCGGCATGGATATTGAGGAGGTCGCGGCCCACACTCCCGAGAAGATTCTGAAAGAGACCATGGAACCCGGAATCGGACTGGCTCCCTTTCAGGCGAGAAAGCTCGCCTTCGGCATCGGCATCCCGGCCGCGAGCATCAATGCAGCGGTAGCCTGCATGCTGGCGCTCGCCAAGGCCTATGAGAGTGTCGATGCGTCGCTGGCCGAAATCAATCCTCTGATACTCACGGCCGACGGCAAGGTGGTGGCGCTGGATGCCAAGATCACTATCGACGACAACGCCATGTTCCGCCATAAGGATTTGCTGGAACTGCGCGATCTGAACGAAGAGGATGCGCTGGAAGTGGAAGCCTCCCGGTACGGGCTAAACTACATCAAACTGGATGGCACGGTAGCTTGCATGGTCAATGGCGCCGGCCTCGCCATGGCCACCATGGACATCATCAAATATGCCGGCGGCAGCCCCGCTAACTTTCTGGATGTGGGCGGCGGCGCGACCGCTGAACAGGTGCGGAACGCGTTTCGCATTCTCCTCTCCGACAAGCATGTGAAAGCCGTGCTGATCAACATATTCGGAGGAATCTTGCGCTGCGACACGCTGGCAACGGGTGTGGTGAACGCCGCTCGCGAGTTGAATATCCAGGTGCCCATCGTCGTTCGCATGGAGGGAACCAACGTGGAACTCGGCCAGAAAATCCTTGCGGAATCGGGCTTTAATTTTACCGTGGCCGACGGTATGAAGGATGCCGCGGAGAAAGTTGTGAGGCTGGCACGATGAGCATTCTGGTCAATGAAAATACACGCGTCCTGGTGCAGGGTTTCACCGGGAAAGAAGGCACCTTCCACGCGACCCAATCCATAGCTTACGGGACCAGCGTAGTGGGCGGCGTGACGCCCGGCAAAGGCGGCGCCAAACACCTGGATCTGCCGGTGTTCGACACCGTTGCCGATGCAGTAAAGCAGACGGGCGCGAATGCATCAGTCATCTTTGTGCCTCCGCCGTTCGCCGCGGACGCCATCATGGAAGCGGTAGACGCCGAAATCCCCCTGGTGGTCTGCATCACGGAAGGAATTCCGGCGCTCGACATGGTGAAGACCTGGCAATACCTGCAGGGCAAGAAGACGCGCCTGATCGGGCCGAACTGTCCCGGTATCATCTCACCCGGAAAATGCAAGATCGGCATTATGCCGGCGCATATCCACAAGCCCGGAAGGGTGGGCGTCGTGTCACGCTCCGGGACGCTGACTTACGAGGCCGTAGGGCAGTTGACCAAACTTGGGATCGGCCAATCCACCTGCATCGGAATCGGCGGCGACCCGATCATCGGAACTACATTTCTCGACGCCATCCGGATGTTCCATGAGGATCCGGAGACCGACGCTATCGTCATGATCGGCGAAATCGGGGGCAACGCGGAAGAGACCGCCGCTGCCTATATCCGCGATCACGTCAAGAAACCAGTGGTAGGCTTCATTGCCGGCCAGACCGCTCCTCCCGGCAGACGTATGGGACACGCCGGCGCGATCATATCCGGGGGATCCGGGAAAGCATCCGACAAAATTGCGGCGATGGAGGCGGCTGGCATCACAGTCTGCGCTACACCCGCTGAAATGGGAGAAAAACTGAAAAGCCGTTTATGAGTCAAGTAGAACGTACGTTCGCGATCATCAAGCCCGACGCCGTGGCATCGGGAAAGGCCGGAGCCATCCTGGCGGACATTGAAAAAGAAGGGTTCAAGATTCGCGGGCTAAAAATGACGCGCATCACGAAGCAGCAGGCAGAGAGCTTCTACGGTGTCCATAAGGAGCGCGGCTTCTTCCCCAGCCTGGTCGCCTTCATGACCGAGGGGCCGGTGGTTGTTCTAGCCCTGGAACGGGAAAACGCGATTGCCAAGTGGCGCGAAGTCATGGGCGCCACCAACCCCGCTAACGCCGCCGAGGGGACCATCCGCAAGAAGTATGCCGAGAGCATTGAACGGAACTGCGTGCACGGCTCGGATGCTCCTGAGACGGCCGCGGTGGAGATTCCATTTTTCTTCAGCGGCTGCGAGTTACTGTAAGCCCTCGCTGAAGCTTACGACAGCAACTTAGCAATCTGCTCCGGATCGTTCGGCACTACGATAGGCTTGTTGCCGAACGCCGGATGAATGGCGGCGCCTTGCGGGGAGGTCAGTGTACCCGTGTGGTACCGATAAATATAGTCCGGATCCTTTAGCACGTTGCCGGTCAACACCGCCACCACGTCGGCATCGCGCGCGATGGTTCCAGCGGCAGTGAGCTTCCGAATTCCCGCCAGCGTTGCGGCCGATGCGGGCTCGCAGCCGATTCCACACAGACCCACCTGCGCCTTCGCGTCCGCGATCTCCTTCTCGCTTACCTTCTCCACAACGCCCCGGGTGTGCCTCAGTTCATGCAGCGCCTTGGGCCAGGACACAGGGTCGCCGATTTTAATTGCGGTAGCCAGCGTCTCCGGATGCTCCACGGCGTGGAACGGCGCCTGTCCCTGCCCTTGCATGAATTCGTAGAAGGGCGCGGACCCCTCCGCCTGCACTACCGCCAATCGTGGCAGCTTCTGGAGAAAGCCTGCGGCTTCCAGTTCCCGCAGTGCCTTACCGAACGCCGATACGTTCCCCAGATTTCCGCCGGGCAGCACGATCCAATCCGGAGGTGACCAGTCCCGCTGGTCCATCATTTCGATGACGATGGTCTTTTGCCCTTCAATGCGAAATGGATTGATCGAATTCAACAGATAGATGCCGAGTTTTTCCGCCAGTACCCGCACCAGCTTGAGAATCTGGTCAAAATTCGCTTCCACCTGCAGCGTGAGCGCGCCATACTCCAGCGCCTGGGCGAGCTTGCCATAGGAGATATTGCCGTGCGGGATAAAGATGATGGGCTGAATGCCGGCCGCGCTCGCATACGCAGCCATCGATGCCGAAGTATTGCCGGTAGACACGCAAGCCACTCGCTTCATGCCCAGGCGCATGGCCTGCGCCACGCCGCACGTCATCCCGTTATCCTTGAACGATCCTGTGGGATTGAAGCCTTGGTGCTTGAACACCAGTTTGTCGAGCCCCCCATACTGCGCCGCGCGTGGCGCATCCAGCAGCGGGGTGTTCCCTTCCCGCAGCGTCACCACATGACGCGTGTCTTCCAGGAACGGAAACATTTCCCGATAGCGCCACACGCCGCTCTGCTCCACCCGGTTGTTGTCCCGCCGGCGATCCCGCCACAGCGATTTCAGCGCTGCGGGATCGAGCGAAATCCCCGGATAAGTCGCTTCTAAAAGGCCGCCGCATTTCGTGCAGTTGTAAATTACGTCGGTGATGGAGTAGCGCGCGCGGCAGTTCGCCTCGATGCAAATGAGCTCAGCTGTCATGAATTCTCGATTATAGCGGGCGTGCCTTAAGGACAACGA
>DATLBY010000424.1:0-4664 GCA_035526665.1 Bryobacteraceae bacterium | reverse complement strand
CACGGTGCTAGTGGCATTCGCCGTCACTGACGGCAGCCCAAGCCAGATGAGAGTTGGAAAAGTGATCAACGTGCCTCCTCCGGCCACCGAATTCATGGCTCCTGCCACGAAGGCAGCGGCAAATGTCACACCCAGGTGGAGGAGGTTTGGCGAAGGCACTTAAAACACAGCTTAACGTATGAGCCGTAGCTGCTTCGGATTTTTCTAGAAAGCCTTGGCGCCGGCTTCCGCTACCGCATGATCCTGCTTGCCGCTTCCCCCGCTCACCCCGATTGCCCCCACAACCTTGCCGCCTTCCTTAAGCGGCACGCCGCCGGCAAAGATCATGATGCGGCCCTGATTGGAGACATGAATGCCGAAGAAGTCCTCGCCAGGTTGAGTCAACTTCGACAGATCCTGGGTGGAGATGTCGAACGCTCGGGACGTGAATGCCTTATTGATCGCGATGTTGATACTTCCCATCCATGCGCCATCCATTCGCGCGAAAGCGACCAGATTGCCGCCCTCATCGGCAACCGCTATGTTCATCGGTTGGCCGATGGCCGCGGCCTTCTCTTCTGCCGCATCGATTACTTTCTTTGCCCGCTCCAAAGTCATGTGGTCTAAGTCTCCTCGCAATATCATATCTCTACCCCAGGAGGAGTTTCGTGAATTGCAACGAGGTGTGTATAGTGATATTGCGATGACCTCTTTCCACGAATTCTCCCGCCGTTCCTTTTTTGCACTGGCAGCAGCTCCGCTCGCTGTAAATGCGGCCAGGAAGCCGATTCCGGTGGGGCTTGAACTCTACTCCGTCCGGGACGAATTGAAGAAGGATTTGATGGGGACCGTTCGCCAGGTGGCCAAAATTGGTTATCAGTGCGTTGAGTTCTACTCACCTTATACTCAGTGGACGTCCGAATATGCCAAAGAGGTCCGGAAGCTTCTTGACGACGTGGGGATGCGCTGCTATTCAACTCACAACGATCCGACCAAGGCCTGGAATCTCAAGCACGCCGCGGAGCTGAACCAGATCATCGGCAGTAAATACCTCATCATGGCCAGCGCCGGCAAAGTAGCCGGATTGGACGGTTGGAAAACGGTAGCCGAGAAATTGAACCGCGCTGCCGAAGAGTTGAAACCCTTGGGCCTCAGCACGGGTTTCCATAACCACCTGACGGAATTCCAACCCATCGACGGCAAGCGTCCCATGGAAGTCCTGGCGGAAAACACCCACAAAAGTGTAGTCCTGCAATTGGATCTCGGCACCTGTGTGGAAGCCGGCACGGATCCGGTAGCTTGGATCAATTCGCATCCCGGCCGCATTCGATCCATGCACTGCAAGGACTGGGCGCCCAGTCCGGACAAAGGATTCAAGGTCCTGGTAGGAGAAGGCGTGGTGCCGTGGAAGAAGGTGATCCAGGCCGCTCAAAAAACCGGCGGCATTGAATATTACCTCATCGAGCAGGAAGGCAGTACGTATTCCCCCATGGAAACTGCTGCTCGCTGCTTGGCCAACTGGCGAAAATTGCAAAACGCCTGATCTCTGAACTTCTATCGCTGCGCCGGCTTATGGTGCGAGATCCAAGCCAGCACCTCCTCGCTCAATGTGTTGAGGCTATTGGTGAGGCGGTCGGTTTCCACATTTACCAGGGCATAGCGTTCACTCGACGAGTTGCCGGAGCGAATCAGCCTGTGATGGTCTTCCCGCAAATCGGGCAGATCGCCGCGCCGCAGGGGCGAGCCGCGCAAGGCTGCAGCCAGATAGTACAGCGTGAGGTCGACATCGTTGGCGAAGGTATCGAATGCCTCGCGTGCGGGTACGGAGCGGCTGCTGGAAAGGCCCGCTTCCAGCGCCATCATGGCATAGGCCAGCCGGTGCGAGCTGGCCAGCATGGAGTCGAGGTAGCTCACTCCCTGCGCGGCGATTCCGGGTTCCGCGCTGGCGCGATCGGCCGACGCCTCAAGGTTGGATCGGGCTAGTCTGGCGGCGACGCGTGTCCGGTCCAACTCCTCGGCGAATGACGATTCCGGTTGGACATACCCGTTGCGCACGGCGCGAAAATAACTTCGGAAGGTCTCCAGCATTTGTGCCATGGCTTCCGGAACCTGCGTGCGCTCCCAGGTCGGCCATATCCAATAGGCGGCGAGCGCAATCAGCCCGCCCATCGCAGTATTCATTCCCCTGGCAGCCATCACTTCCCCGGGAGCCACGCCGCTGAGCGCAAAAAGCAGAACCACCAGCGCGGTAATCGCCGTGACGAATATGCCGTAGTTGGCCGGACCAAAACAGCGGAGCACAAACGCCATCACGCCAATCAGCGCCACCCGCATCGGCACGGAATAAGGAATAAAGTGGAAAAGGGCCGTGGCGGCGACCAGTCCTGTAAAGGTGCCGGCCAGACGGAGAACGCCCCGGCTGAATGTCGCGCTGAAATCCGGCTTCAGCACAATCGCGATCGTCATCGGCACCCAATAGGAGCGATGCCAGCCCAAGCCCCGGACCAGCGAGTCGCCGATCGCTACACATGCCGCGAGCCGGATGGCATGGCGGCACGCCGTCGAGTCGAGGCTTAGATTTGCCCGTAGCGTCGCCATGCTGCCGCGCAGGCGAAGATACCAGGGCTGTCTGGCTTCGCGGTGTTCGAATCCGGTGCGCCCCGCCGGAGTAGCCCGCCCCGCCAGGTCGAAAGCTGAACGAAGCTGACCCGCCAGTGCGTCAATCTGGAAACGGGCTTCCAGCAGCATTGCGGTAGTAAATGCGGACAAAGTCTCTGCATTTGTATTACGAAGCTGCTCCGCCAGTTTCTCCAGTTCCTGGAGCGACCCGGTAGCGGGCGCCGCCCGCCCTTTGTCCAGCAGAGACTGGCCGATCGCGGCGAGCATGCTGCTCGAAAGCCGGAAGCACGCATCGAACGCCGCGTTCTCGGGACGGTCGGGAGAATCGCGCCGCAAACGCCTCCGCACGCGAGCCAGCGTGACAAGTGTCAGGCGCATGCGCTCTGCCTGCTTCAGCAGCGCCAGGTAGCGCTCGCCCTCAATGGAGTGGCTGCGTCCCACGCTGCCGAGCGAAATCTGAGCGTAATTACTCTGGTCGGTAGCCGGCGGGGCTTGCGGCGTACTTGTCGGATCGGTGGCGGCGCGCGATAATTCCAAAAACAGATCGGCCAAAGCGCGGCGTTCCGGCTCATACGGGCGAATCGGCCAGAGCGCCACCGAATAGAGGGTTTGCAGCAATCCGCCTCCCAAAGCGAGAAGCCCCGAGTACGCGGCCGTTTCGGGAGCCATCGGCTGCGCCGCAAAAACGACGAGCGTCACCAGGCTGATCACTCCCACATCGGCATGCGTCGTGCCGAGCGCGACCATCATGCCTGCCGCAAAGGCCCATCCCGATGAGACTGCCACTGCCAGCGGATGATTGCCGCCGGATATGGCGCCGGCGAATACCGCGAGCGCAACGAAGAGGCTGGCCGTAATCATCCGGCGGCCGCGCTGTACATAAGGGTCGTTGCTATCGGAAAAAGACGCGTCAAGCGCGCCCGTGCTGATGAGTAACCCGGTGGAGACCGCTCCCGTGACAACACCGGCCACCAGCGGCAACGTAACGCCGAGGGCGGTTCGTAGCGCGATCCCCGGCGCGAGTTTATCCCCCTGAAAACGTATGACGGTCTGCCAAAGGGCAGCCCACGCACCCGGCCTGGGTTCGTTAGCTGAGGGAGAGGTCACTCTTTCTAAGCTACAACGCAGGTTTGTGGCGGCCGGAAATTCGCTGCGGCCTATTGCGAATACGGTGTGAGTTGATCGGCGATCTTCGATTTGTCACCGACCACCACCAGCGCCATCTTGTCGGGATTCAGATAAGTTTCAGCGGCACGCTGCACGTCTTGCGGCGTCACTTTCAACACATTGGGAACGTAATCTCGCAGCCAGTTCTCAGGCAGCCCCTGAAGATCGACGAACCGCAGCTGGTTGATTACGCCCTGCCGCGACGAGTTGCGCAGAACGAACAGACCCGCAAGAAAGGATTTGATGCCGGCCAGTTCCTCCGCCGTCGGTGGATCCTTTCGAATCTTCTTAATTTCATTCACGATCTCCTGAAGGGCTGCGCCAGTTACCGCTGTGGTGACGTCGGCGCTCTCGCTCCAGTGGGCATCGTGGTAGTGCGTGGTGATCGAACTGAAGGGCGAGTAAGTATATCCCTTCTGCTCGCGAATGTTAGTGGTAATGCGCGACGCAAAGGAGCCTCCCAGCAGCGAATCGGTCACCACCAGCGGAAGATAGTCGGCATCCGCGGGAGGCGGCAGAGGCAAACCAAAAATAATCGTCGACTGGGCTGCACCCGGACGATCGATCAGCGCGAAGGATTTGGTTGCGGTCGTCTTTGGTACCTTGAATTCCGTGGTAGTACCTGACTCCCAACTCTCAAAGGCGGCTGTGATGGCTTGTTTCAACGATGGCTCGAAGCGTCCTGCCACGTAAACATGCGTTCGTGCCGCGCCAAAGTGCGACTTATAAAACCGCTGGACATCGTCGATCGTGTAAGCCTTCAGCATTGCCTCCGTAGGGTAAATGCGTCCATACGAATGATCGCCGTAGATTGCTTTCGCAAAAGCCTCGGCCGCCAGCGCGCTGGGCCTGGACCGCTGGATGGCAAGCGTCCGCAGAAAATTCGTACGGATTCGCGG
>DATLBY010000423.1:0-2944 GCA_035526665.1 Bryobacteraceae bacterium | reverse complement strand
GGGGGCTCCGCGTTCTCATTCTCCAGACGAGGCAAAACATCCGCCCACCAGCGATCGTAAGCGGCCTCCATCCGAGCCACTATCTCTTTGCGCGGGCCCGCGATATTTTTCGTCTCGCCGCGATCGACGGAAAGATCGTACAGCTCCCAATTCTTTTCCCGCTGGTTGTTCACCAATGAGAACTGCTGGTTGCGAACACGGCAGCGCTCGTACTTGGAATCCGCTGCCTTTCCCAGGTCCCACCGGCCCACATGAGTGAACAGGTAACGGTCGGGCCATGAGGCCCCCGGGTCCTTTAAGACCGGCAGCAAGCTGCGCCCGTCCAGTTGTACGCCTTGCGGCACAGTTGCGCCGGCGATTTCCGCCAGGGTGGGGAAAATATCCAGATGCGCAGCCAGATTCTTTCGCTCTCCGGGCACGAGTGTGCCGGTCCAGCGGAAGAAGGCAGGCACCCGGGTTCCCCCTTGATAGGCGGTTCCCTTCGCGCCACGTAAGCCGCCATTGAAGACACGAACGCCTCCGGTACCGCCGTTGTCGGTCATGAAAAGCAGAAGAGTATTCTTCTCGATGCCCCAGTCGGTTAACCGGCTCACCAACTTCCCCACATTGTCATCGATGTTGGTGCACATACCGAAATACTTTTGGGTCTTCTCGTCTAGGTTGAGGCCCTTGTACATCCGCTGATACTCGTCAGGACACAGCAACGGCGCGTGAGGAGCGTTGGGAGTGATGTAGGCGAAGAATGGCGTTCCCGCATCTTTTTTCTTCTCGATCCAACTGAGCGCCTGGGTGAAGAAGACGTCGGTGCAGTAGCCCTCTGTCCGCTCGAATTTGCCATTATGCCGGATCACGGGACTGAAGTAAGTGTTTCCGGGAGCGTCGGCGCAAGTGCCAGGGTACTCCTGGCCGATGCCACCGCAGCCGTGGATAAACACTTCATCAAAACCCCGATGCTGCGGCTGGTATGGCTCGGCATCGCCCAGGTGCCACTTGCCAAAGATTCCGGTGGTGTAGCCCGAGGCCTTTAGGACTTGCGCGATGGTGGTGGACTTCAGACTCATGCGCTCACGCTCGAGCACCGTGTGCGTTACTCCGGACTTAAATTCGTGCCGCCCGGTCATGAGCGCGGTCCTGGTGGGAGAACAGGTCGGGCTGGCGTGAAAATCAGTGAAGCGAACGCTCTCGCTGTGCAGCCGATCGAGATTAGGAGTTTTCACAACAGGGTTGCCATGCGCGGCAATGTCACCATAGCCCTGATCGTCGGTGAGCACGAATACTATATTGGGCCGCTGCCTGGTTTGTCCCGATGCCGCCGCGCCGGCGGTGATGGCCGCACAAAACTCGCGTCTGGTAGGATTTCGCATCTCGATTACATGACTATAAACCATAAAATTCGACAATCCTGATCAGTTAAGCTGGGCATTGGCTACCAGGGAGGATACGTGAAGCGAAGAGACCTGTTGAAAGCGGGTATGGCGGCGAGTATGGCGCCGGCCGTGTTGAGTGCTCAGGCAAGATCGAGTTCCAAGCCCAATATCCTCTTCCTGATGGACGATCAGCACCGGGGCGACTGCACTTCGGCTGATGGCAACCGGGCAATTCGAACGCCGAACATCGACCGGATTGGCGCGGAGGGAGCCCGCTTCCGCTGCGCCTATAGCACAACGCCTACGTGCACACCAGCCCGCAGCGCCTTGCTGACCGGCCTGTCGCCCTGGAATCACGGCATGCTGCACATGGTGGCTATGGGCCAGGGATACCGATTTACGAAACCACAGGCGCTGCGCGACGCCGGGTATTACACCACGGGCATCGGCAAGATGCACTACAATCCCCAGCGGAATCTCCATGGCTTTCACCAGGTGATTCTCGATGAGTCGGGCAGGGTGTTGACGCCGGATTTTCGCAGCGATTACCGAGCATGGTTCTGGTCACAAGCGCCACACCTCGATCCGGACGCGACCGGTATCGGATTCAATGACTATCCAGCCAAACCGTATGCGCTGCCGGAGAATCTGCATCCCACGCATTGGACCGGTCAGGCCGCGTGCAATTTTCTCCAGGGATATAACCGGCCGGAACCATTCTTCCTGAAGGTGTCGTTTGCGCGGCCGCATAGTCCTTACGATCCGCCTGAGCGATTCATGAAGCGAATGGGGGACCGCAATATTCCCGGGGCCAGCGTAGGCAAGTGGGCCGCCAAGTACGCACCTCGGAGCGGGCCGCAGGATGACATCTGGCACGGGGATCTCGGCCGTGAGCAGGTGCGCAGTTCGCGCGCGGGGTACTACGGCTCGATCGAGTTTATTGACGAGCAGATCGGCAGGATTCTGGAAGTTCTAGAGAAGCGAGGAATGCTGGAGCAGACGCTGATCCTCTTCACATCCGACCACGGCGACATGACCGGGGACCACAACCTTTGGCGCAAGTCCTACGGATATCAGGCGTCCGCCCGGATTCCCATGGCACTCCGCTGGCCGGCAGGGCTGATCTCCGCGAAACGCGGTCAAGTGCTTTCACAACCCGTCGAATTACGCGACGTTCTGCCAACCTTCCTGGATGCGGCCCAAGCGCCCCCCGCGACCAAGCTGGACGGGGAGAGTATGCTGTCGCTGCTGCGGGGCGAAAAGCCGGCCTGGCGCGAATATATAGACCTGGAGCACGGCGTCTGTTACAGCCCTGAGAACAACTGGAACGGCTTTTCAGACGGCCGGACCAAGTATCTGTATCACGCGTTCCATGGGGACGAGCAACTGTTCGATCTGGAGAAAGATCCCAACGAGGTCCACGACCTCGCGGGAGATCCCAAAGCGGCGGCGCAGCTTAGAACCTGGCGCCAGCGGCTTATCGACCACCTCTCGATTCGGGGCGAGCCGTGGGTGAAAAACGGAAAACTGCAGACCAGAAAGCGTCCCATTCCGCGTTCGCCAAACTTTCCGCAGGC
>DATLBY010000422.1:0-11132 GCA_035526665.1 Bryobacteraceae bacterium | reverse complement strand
TTCCGCCTTACCGACTACGAGTGTAATCTCACCCTTGACCGAAGGTCTGTTTTCCAGCTCCTTTTGTATCTCCTCTGCCGTTCCGCGCAGGAATTCCTCGTGCAATTTGGTCATTTCACGAGTCAGCACCATCTGCCGCGGTCCCAGAACCTCATGGATGTCGGCGAGCGCTTCCAGGATGCGGTGCGGCGTTTCGTAGAACACCAGGGTAGACTCCATATCACTCACCTGTTCGAGAAGCCTGCGTCGCTGCGACGACTTGGCGGGAATGAAGCCGCCAAAATAGAAGGAGTCCGTGGGTAGCCCCGAGGCCGAGAGCGCGGAGAGAATGGCGGACGGACCGGGGATGGGCGACACCTTAAGTCCCTGGGCCAGAGCAGCGTGCACCAGCCGGTACCCCGGATCGGAAATCAACGGCGTACCGGCATCGGAGACGAGAGCGATGGAAACGCCGTTCTTGAGCCGCTCGATCAGCGCGGCGGAGCGCTCGTTTTCATTGTGCTCGTGATAGCTGATGCATGGCGTGGTAATTCCGTAGTGTTCCAGCAGCTTATGGGTGTGACGGGTATCCTCGCACGCGATCAGCCGCACTTCCTTCAGGATGCGGATGGCGCGCACCGTGATGTCTTCCAAATTTCCAATTGGGGTGGAGACGATGTATAGCGTTTCCGCCATTGAGTTTAGTATGCACCTATGGTCCTGGCTTGCTACGATAAGTTTCGTGCCAGTTGAATCCGTCCGGGAGTTCTACCTGTGGCAGCCCCCCGACAAAGCGTTTTCCGTCCAGATCAACTTCGACGTAATCGATCGAATCAACCGGGAAGTGATGCGCGGATTCGGTGCTGTGCGGCGGCGCGGAACCGAGGTGGGCGGCCTCCTGCTCGGTACCATCATTCCAGGCAGTGAGCCCATCATCACCATTTACGATTTCGAGCCGGTTCCATGCGAATACGCCATGGGACCCTCGTATCTGCTATCGGAGAATGACCTTCTGACGTTTCGCCAGGTGCTGAATCAGTGGAGCCCCAGCGCCGGCCATGATATGTATGCGGTGGGTTTTTTTCGTAGTCACACCCGCGACGGTCTTGAGGCGCAAGAGGAAGATCTCAAGCTGTTTGCAGAGCAGTTTCCCGACGCCGCTAACGTGCTCTTACTGATCAAGCCATTTGCTTCCAAGCCGAGTGTCGCCGGATTTCTTTTTCGAGAACAGGGCGCCATCCGGTCTGCCACTCCGTATCTCGAATTTCCATTTCGATCTACAGACTTAGGCTCCACGACGAGCAGCGTGCCCCCGGCCGCGCCGCATCGCGAGAATCACGACAATGCGGTGGAGCCGGTCCACCATAAAGCACAAAATTACGAAACGAAGCCAATTCTCCGTCCCGTGGAGAATTACGAAACGAACCCAAGCCAAAGAAATGAGGAGGCGCTCCGGCAGGCTCCCATGTTTGCCGGCTTCCAACCTACGCCCAGCCGCTGGAGCAGCAGGATCGGTTGGCTTGTGCTCAGCATCGCACTGGTGGCTCTGGGAGCGGTTGCGGGATTCCAATATGCGGGCGGTGAGTTCTCCACCGTGTCGTCGGCGCCCGACCCCTATGCGATGACCCTGTCAGCGGCGCGAGTAGATGACAATGTGCTGGTGAAATGGGACCGCGGCTGCCCAGCGATACGTAGTGGCTGGCGTGGGCTTTTAACGATTAGCGAAGGGCAAGACAGCAAAATCGTCCAGCTGGACGTGCCGCAACTGCAAAACGGCAGCGTTTTATACCGGCACATTGCTCCGGAAATCCACTTCAAACTGGAAGTTTTTCTGAAGGAACAGCGGAGCGTCATCGAGACACAGGTGTTCCGGATGAAGCAGTAGCCGATTACGCCGCGCGGAGTCTCAGCCCCGACTTATCCGGCGAGAGTTCCACCGAGAGGCAGCTTCCGGGAGCGACACGATTCTCGGCAACCAGGGCTGCGAGAGGCTGAGTGAGGTGACGGTGCAGGGTTCGCTTGATTTCTCGAGCGCCAAATTCGCTGCTGGTGCCCTCTTTCAAAAGGAATTGCCGGCTCGATTTTGGCACATGAATGCGGAATGCGCGGACACCAAGGCGCCTGTCGATATGTTTCTGGAGTTCCTGGATCTGCTGATCGAGAATAGTGGTCAGGGAGTGATGACAAAGAGGCTGGAACGTGATCGCCACGTCGATGCGATTGAGAAATTCCGGAGCAAACTGCCTGTAGGCGGCAGCCCGCGCGATATTTTCAATTTTCCCGCCGGCCGCCTGCAGGTCTCTTGCAACGCCGCTCTGAAAGCCGAAGGCGGGATGCAATTCGTTCCGAATGCCCTGGGCCCCCAGATTAGAGGTCATGAAGATGAATGTCTTCTCAAAATTCACCACATTGTTGTCGCCCAGCCTGAGGGTGGCTTTGTCCAGAATGCCGAGCATTAGCCGGGTCATGGAAGGTGCGGCCTTCTCGATCTCGTCAAACAGTACCAGCGACAGATTGGAATGTTCGCTGGCCACCGACGACAGCTTGGCTTGAGTGAGAATCGGTTGTGTTTCGCGATGTCCCAGGTATCCCGGGGGCGCGCCTACCAATTTAGCCACTTCGTGCTCCATCTGAAATTCGCCGCAGTCGATGCGCAGTATATTCCTGGCGCTGCCGTGAATGACCTCGGCGAGCGCCTCTACCGTGCGGGTCTTGCCCGTTCCAGTAGGACCTAGCAGTAGGAACACTCCAGCAGGGCGGCTCTCGGGAGCGAGACCCGCCTGATACATCTGCACAAATGGCGCGATGGCGCCAATTGCCTGCATCTGGCCGATAATCTTTTCAGACATCCGGCTTACCAACTCACTCGGCCTTGCGGTGTTTTTCCGTCTCACGCAGTATCCTACCCACTTTCAAAATAGACGCACGCCAAACCGTAATTCCGGCCAAAAACGGGAAAATGGACGGCAGGACTCCGCCAGGATGCGGATGGTTATTGTTGGAAATCAAGCAGATACGAAGGAGTTGGGAGGGCCAGCAGATTTACGTGAAACGCTGTGACTGGGTTACTTATGACGATAAGTGATCCGGCCCTTCGTCAGGTCGTAGGGCGAAAGCTCCATGGTGACGCGGTCTCCGGCCAGTACACGGATACGATTCCGGCGGAGCTTGCCGGCAAGGTGGGCCAAAACGGTGCGGTCGACATCCAGTTGTACGCTAAACAGACCGCTCGGAAACTTCTCCACTACAGTTCCAGTCACTTCAATGCTATCTTCTTTGCTCATTGTCCTCTTTATCGATCAGGATGATCCACACACCACGCAATCTCAATTATACCCGAGCCTTAGCGGCAGTTTCACGTTCCGCCCGCTACTTGCGGGATGATGGTAGAGCGATGAAGTTTGTCCTGGCTTTCGCCTTGTGCGCCGGTAGCCTTGTCGGGCAGCGGGGAACCGGAGAAATCCGACTGTCTGTAACCGACTCGGCGGGCGCAAGTATGGCCGCCAGCGGAAATCTGGTAAACCAGTCCACGCAGCTGCGACAGGCATTTACAACCGATCCCGATGGCCGCTACACCGCCCAAAATCTGCCATTTGGGATTTACCGGCTGCAGGTGGAAAAGCCGGAATTTACTCCCTCAATAAAGCTGGTGGAAGTTCGCTCTGAGTTGCCACAGCCGGTCAAAGTGGCGATGGATGTAGCCGGGCTGAATACCGAAATTCTCGTCACTGAATCGGATACCTTGATCGACCCCTTCCGTACCGGGACTTCGTATTACATCGGAAGCGGCACAGTGCAGGAGCGAAAGAGCGCGCTACCCGGACGATCCGTGGCGGAACTGGTGGATTCGCAGCCGGGATTTCTGCTGGAAGCAAATGGTGTTCTGCACCCGCGCGGATCGGAATACAACGTCCAGTACGTTGTGGATGGTATTCCGGTGACGGATAACCGGTCGCCCGCCTTCGCTCCCGAATTCGATGCCGACGATGTGCAACAGATGAAGATCATGACGTCCGGATATGCGCCAGAGTACGGCCGAAAGCTGGGCGGAGTGGTGGAGCTGAGCACACAGAGAGATACGAGGCCAGGCTTTCACGGACGGGCGGTGGCGAGTGGAGGCACATTCGCAACGGCAACCGGATATTTGTTGGGTCAATATGGCTGGCGCCGCAACACTTTGGGATTTACCGCGGAAAGCGAACGCACGGACCGCTTTCTAGACCCTCCCGTAGAAGACAACTTCACCAATAAGGGGAAGACTTCCGGCGCCGGGGCCCGTTTTGAGCGGGACATTTCCGATTCAGACCGGCTCAAGCTTCAGGTCCGGCACATGCGCACCGGCTTCCTGGTGCCAAATGAGCGCATGCAACAATCGGCAGGCCAGCGTCAGGATCGCCGGAACATGGAAACGATGGGGCAGTTTTCCTATCAGAGGATTTTGCCAAGCAACCTGCTTGCGAATGTGGGGGGCATGCTGCGGGATCTTTCGGCGGACCTTTGGTCTAACGCTTTATCCACACCGATCTCCGTGATGCAGCAGCGCGGGTTCCGAGAGGTGTATTTAAACGGAAGCATCGCGGGTCACCGCGGCAGGCATGAATTTAAAGCGGGGGCCGAAGGAATTTTCAGCTCCTTCAATGAACATTTCGGGTATGACATTGTGGCGTACCGGGTCAACGGACGGCGCATTTTCGACCGCGACACTCCAGCCACGTTTCGGTTCGCCGACCGCCGCAATGGCAGAGAGCAATCGTTGTTTGTACAGGACCTGGTTCGGGCCGGGCCAATTACTTTTAGCGGCGGTATCCGGTGGGATCATTACAGCCTGTTGTTGAATGAACAGGCATGGAGTCCCCGAATGGCGGTGGCATGGAGTATCCCGCGGGCGTCTCTTGTGCTGCACGCCTCCTACGATCGGGCCTTCGAGACGCCGGCGATCGAGAACCTACTTTTGTCCAGCTCGGAAGCGGCGAGGAGCCTGAACGAAAATTCTCTTTTTTTGCCGGTCCGGCCCTCCCGCGGAAATTTCTATGAAGCCGGGTTCACTAAAGGAGTTTTGAGCAAGCTGCGCTGGACAGCCAACTATTTTCGCCGAGACTTCAGGAACTTCGCCGATGATAGCCTGCTGCTGAATACGGGTGTGAGCTTTCCGGTTGAGTTTCAGAGCGCTCATATTCAGGGTTTTGAGAACAAATTGGAAGTGCCGCGCTGGGGCCCGTTTTCCGGCTATTTGAGCTATTCGAACCTGATCGGGAAGGCGCAGCTGCCAATCGCCGGCGGACTGTTTCTCGGTGATGAGGCCGAGCAACTGCTGAAATCGAACGACTCCTTCGCTATCACGCAGGATCAGCGAAATACCGTACGAATGCGAGTCCGTTCGCAACTGCGTTCACGCGCATGGATTGCGGTTTCCGGCTCCTATGGCAGCGGCTTGCCCGTGGAGGTTGAGGGTCTAAACAGGAGTACGCTGGCACAGGAGTTTGGCGCCCGTGTGCTGGACCGGGTAAATCTGGAGCGGGGAAGGGTACGCCCATCGTTCTCGCTGGATAGCTCGCTTGGAATTGAACTATGGAAACGGGAAAGCCGGTCTGTACAGCTTCAGGCCGACGCGGTAAACGTGACGGACCGGCTAAACGTAATTAATTTTGCAGGGCTATTTTCCGGGACTGCCCTGAGCGCTCCGCGAAGCTATTATCTACGGATACAGGCAGCCTGGTGAGAAAACTAGGTTTTATTCCAGGACTGAACTGCTAAACGCCGAATCGCTGACGCAGCCTGTAGCTTGCGTGCGCCAGATCAGTTGATTTTCCTTGCCGCGGGTGCGAACTCGTAGGGCGAGCCGCGCCACTTCTTCCCCGTACGGAAAACAGTTTACGTACACAGGCCCTTCGGTATTTTCGACGAAGCGGATCAAGTCTTCAGTGGGTGCGGCCCGCCGCAAAAACTTGTCCTGCTTCCATACCCACAGATAGGAGCAGTTATGCAGCAGGATGAGCGCCGCAACCAGTGCCGGCGCCCAGCGGGGCACCACTCCCCGGGATTGCCATGCGGCGGCAGCCGCAGCGACAAGGAGGGCGACCCCCACACTCGCGAGATAGTGGTGGCGGCTGGGTATCCGCGGCATATAAGTGAGAAAACTATATGGCAAAAGGGCAATGACGATCCAGGCGCCGGCTATGAAAGCGAGCTTCCAGAGCCGAAAACAAACTACAGCAATCACTGCGATAGCGCCCCAAATCCAGAAGAGACGGCCCGTAGCGATGAGCATGGTGTGAGCAAAGGGAGCGGCCAAGGAAAACGTGCCGTCATTAAAATGCAGATGCTGGGAACGAGCCGAATATATGGCTGCGAAATAGACTACTGAAAGAATGAAGAACGGGATGATTTGTGCCACCCGAGCGGTAACTTGCACCCGCTGCACCAGGATTGTCACGATTTGGAAGCCGACTAAGCAAACGGCCGATTCTTTCGAGGCAAGCGCCAGCAGGAAGCACAGCAGGCAGCCGGCGTAATAGAGCCAGGAGCCGCCCTGCAGCCACAATATCCAAAGCAGAAAGGTGAGCAACACGAAAGTGAACACCAGCAGTTCAGGCAAGGCGGCGTACCACATAACAGCTTCGTGGGGCCGCTCGTTAATTGCGAAAAATGCTGCGGCGAAAAGAGAGACCTTCCACCCGATCGGCCGCCAGACACCGAGGAAAAAGACCAGAAAGGTATTCAATACATGAAGGAAGATGCTACTTGCATTGAATGCCAGCGGCGAGAAGCCAAATAACAGCTCCGTCCAATGAGTCAGCAACAGCGAGGTCGCGCGGCAGCGGTATAGGGCATCGGCCGCCAAATTAGCCCAGCCGCCTACATGCCCATATTCGCGCGAGAGCGAGATCTGAATGTAATCATCCGCAATCAGGGGCAGTGACAGAGCGGGCAGGTACATCAATAAAGCAAGCACAGCAAGCCCGCACAGCACTCCGCCCAAAGGCACAGTACGTGTCCCCATTATTTTTCACCCGATCAGGCAGCCCAAATCTGCCCGACCCAAACACAGATGGATGAATGCTATCACAGGCACGCACCACTGGACAATATGCCACTTAGGGTTTTTTGGGGGCTCGCTTGTCACGACCCAAAGTGAATGGGGCATGGCTGCTTTGCCTCGGCGGCAACGAGTGCATCACAATAAGAGATATGTTTTACAAGCGAGCGGCGCTTCGCACGGGTTTCGGTGCGATGATTGCTCTGTTGATCGTTTCCACGATCATGGCGTGGCGAATCCAGGATACTTTGTCACGGCGCACGGTTGAAATTCACCATAGTTATGTACAGCGGCAGCGAAACGTGTCCGCCTTGCGGCGTATCGTATGGCTATCCGGCAGTTCGGTTCGAGACTTCTTTTTGAACGATGCTCACGACCGGGTGGAGAGGTTCGCGACCGAGATACAGACGCTGCATAAAGACGCCGATGAGCTTTTGACTCAGTTGGCGAAGCTGAATACGCAGCCGGCACTAGTGACCGATCTCCGCGCTCAATTCACCGAGATCTGGAAAATGCTGGAATTATCGCAAAAAACAGGGCCTGAGGACTCCAAGGAGCTACTCTTTGTGCGGGGCGAGGTGGTGCCGCGGCGGGAGGCAGCTTCCGCGATTCTTCGCCGTATGGAGCAAGCAAACGACGCCTCTCTGGTGGAAGCTGAACGGGACTTCGCGGCTCAGCGGAATGCGTCCGCAGGCTGGTTGGTAATCATGCTCGCGCTGGGCGTGTTGATGGGACTAGCGGTAGCCCGGTACAGCCTGCGGCATTCCGAGACGCTGGAGCAGGAGGCGGCGCAGCGTTTTAAAGAGGTATTGCAGGCTAAGGAAGAGTTAGAAAGGTTATCCGCCCGGCTCATGGCGATTCAGGAGGAAGAGCGTACGCGTCTTTCCCGGGAGTTGCATGACGAGATCGTCCAGACCCTGGCTGTCCTGAAAATCGAGATTGCCCAGGCTCAGACATTGCTGGCGGGACTGTCGCCGGAAGCCGAAGAAAACCTGGAGCGCGCGCACGAACTGGCGAAGCAGACAGTGCGCGCTGTCCGCAATATCAGCCTGCTGCTTCGGCCGTCGCTGCTGGACGATCTCGGGCTCGGTCCTGCCCTGCAATGGCAAGCGGAGGATTTCCGGAGACGCACCCGAATTTCCTGCTCATTTGTAGAGGAAGGACTGCGCGACGATCTTCCCGAGGCAGTGAAAACCTGCGTCTATCGCGTGACCCAGGAGGCGCTGCATAACTGCGAAAAACATGCCGCGGCCACTCACGTTTCCGTGAAGGTGGTGCAAGCCGCTGAGTTTCTGAGTGTGGAGGTGCGAGACGACGGTATCGGCTTCGAAGTCCCGCAGCGCAAGCAGTCTATGGCAACATTACACTTTGGCATCCTAGGGATGCGCGAACGTGCTGCCGGGTTAAACGGCACGTTGAACATGGACACACATCCGGGAAAAGGAACAACGATCTTTCTATGGCTACCACTAATGAGCTCTCAACGGGAGATGCCGCCGCAGGCCGCGGAGATAGAGGCATGAATTCGATACGGATACTTTTGGCGGACGATCACAATCTCTTCCGTCAGGGGTTGCACCGGATCATCGAGAACCAGCCGGGCCTGGAGGTGGTCGCCCAGGCGTCTTCCGGCCTGGAGGCTATTGAGCTAGCTAAACTCCACCAGCCCGATGTCGCCATCGTCGACATTGCGATGAAGGAGTTGAATGGGATCGAGGCTACGGTCCAAATTCTGAAACACTCTCCCAGGACGGGTGTTCTGATTCTCAGCATGTATAGCGATGAGCGCTACGTGGTACGTGCCGTGAAAGCAGGGGCTCGAGGCTACGTTCTTAAAGATACGCTGGAAGAGGGCTTAGTGGAAGCGATTCGAACCGTCCACGAAGGGCAGGCATACTTCGGGCCCGCTGTTGCAAAGATCTTTCAGGATGCACGTGAGCGTGATTTACTGGACGACAAGATCGACGACCGCTACCAACTGCTCACCGATCGTGAACGGCAGCTGTATCTGCTGCTGGCGGAAGGTCTCAGCAATAAGGACATCGCCGCCCGGTTGAATCTCAGCCTGCATACGGTAGAGACCCATCGCACCCGGATTATGGATAAGCTGGGCGTGCATTCGATTGCCGAACTGGTGCTGAGCGCCGTACGGCGGGGGCTGGTCGTTTAGGCTAGCTGCTTACTTGTGGACCAGGAATACCGCGGTTTCAGCCATCAAATTAGGGGAAAGGGTGACCCTGCGATGACCGGCCAGGAAGATGCTTCGCTCAATGATCCACGACTCTTTGTGAGCAAGCGCTTCGAAGTCATCCACCGTTAGGAAATGAATATTCGGGGAGTCGTACCAGTCGTGCGGGAATAGCCTGGTTTTCGGCGCGCGCCCGCTCCACAGATGCGCCAGCCGCACGGACCAGTGTCCGAAATTAGGAAAGGCCACGATGGCTCGCCGTCCGACACGCAGCATTTCTTTCAATACTTTCAGCGGGCGCCGGGTTTCCTGTAGCGTCTGGCTGAGGATTACGTAATCAAATGCCTGATCGGGATAATCGGCCAAGCCCTGATCGATATCCCCCTGGTAGACCGAGACACCCCGGGCAATAGCTCTTTGTACCTTAGCGCCCACGATTTCCACGCCGCGGGCATCTACGCCTTTGTGCTCCGCCAACCACTCCAGGAGTTCGCCATCGCCGCAGCCCACATCGAGCACGCGCGTGTTTGGCTCCACAATCCGACTGATGATCGCGTAGTCGCTGCGTCCCAAAACATCACGGACAAAGGGGCCCACTTGTGGCTCCGGAGTCGGAGCCAGGCTCATGCGCGCACCCTTTCCCGATACGTGCTGGAGAGAAATCCACGAACGAGATCCGCCTGTTCGGCCACGTCGACCAGAAACGCGTCATGGCCATAGTTGGAAGGCAACTCGCAAAAGGCGACATCCCGGTTTCTGCCGCGCAGAGCACTGACGATCTCGAGTGATTGATATGTGGGATACAGCCAGTCGGACGAGAAGCTGATCACCAGGAATCTGGATTTCGTACGTTCAAATGCGCTGGCCAGGCTAGGATGTCCGGCTGCCACATCGAAGTAATCCATGGCCTTCGTAATGTAGAGATACGAATTCGCGTCGAAGCGTTCCACGAACTGGCTGCCTCGGTAGCGGAGATAGCTCTCCACCTCGAAAACTTTAGAGAAGTCGGGAAGCTCCTCGCCCTTCTCCCGGAAGCGGCGGCCGAACTTCTCCCGCATGGAATCGTCGCTCATGTAGGTGATGTGGCCGACCATGCGCGCCACCGCCAGACCGCGTGCGGGCGGTTTCCTGCCGTGATAATTGCCGTCGTTCCAGTCGGGATCGGACATGATAGCCTGGCGGCCGACTTCATTGAATGCGATCTGTTGCGCGCTATGCCGCGCCGTGGTCGCGATCGGCATTACGGCAGCAACGGCGTCGGGGTAGGCAACCGCCCACTCAAGCGCTTGCATGCCTCCCATGGAGCCGCCCGCGACAGCAAGCAAACGCTCGATGCCAAGGTGTTCCGCCAATTTTTTCTGCAGCCGCACGATGTCGGAAATCGTGATCGACGGAAACGACATAGCGTAAGGGCAACCGGTCTCCGGGTTAATGGAAGACGGCCCGGTGGTTCCTTTACACCCGCCCAGAACATTCGTGCAGAGCACGAAATACTTCTGGGTGTCGAATGCTTTTCCCGGACCGATCATGTTTTCCCACCAGCCGGGTTTTCCTCCATCCTGGGAGAGGCCGGCGGCGTGCGCGTCGCCGGAAAAGGCGTGCAGTACCAGGATGGCATTGGAACGGGAGGCATTCAGCTCACCGTAGGTTTCGTAGGCTACATCGACGGGAGCGATAACAGCCCCGGAATCGAGAGATAAAGAATCGAAGCGAACACATTTTGTCTCTACGATCATCGCTGAGGGGAAATCCTATCATAGCAAAGGGCTTACAGGGAACAGCATTCGCGGCACGAAGCTGAGGTAGCAGACGTTCCGCGAGTTGCTGGAAGCCGAAACACAGCCTGGACAGTAGCTGACCACGTTTGCCACATTCATAAGCAGCCCCAAAAACGGCTTTTCCTCGCCGCTGCTTTTTTGGCGGCCTTAT
>DATLBY010000421.1:0-13016 GCA_035526665.1 Bryobacteraceae bacterium | reverse complement strand
GTGGCCGTGACGTTCTCCCACCCAACGCCGAGTCCACGCAGGCGCGCGGACATCAGCCCCATCACAAACCGGATCTTTTCGCCTAAGGCATCCGGCGACGTTTCGCCCGCCCGCACCACATCATGAGGGTCAAGCGAACCCTCCGGCAGCTCTCCGGCACCCGCCACCAGGAAAGTCTTGCCGCTGTTACGCGATGGAGCCGTATAGCTGAATCCGTACAGCGAGGGAGCAGCGGGTGGGTGAATCTCGGGTGCAATGTTGGTCCGCGCAACGGGATTCGTCGTGCCTGCGATCAAGCCCCACTTCGTGAGCACCTCGATATATCCCTGATTGAATTCGTTGAATCCCTGAAAGGTGAACGGCTTGGGCGAGCGCAGTTCCATGCCGCAGAGTGCTTGCAGCGGACGTTCGGCTTGTGTCAGATGTTCCCGGACTCGCTCGCAGCCATCCGCGAACCGTACCAGCCGGGGAAACCGGACATGCACGATTTCGTATCCTTCGTCTGCCACAGCACCTGCGGAATAAGGCGCAATGCCGCGCACAAAAGAGTAGTTGCCTTTGGGGTTCGGGACGAGCATGACTCTTATTCTTGCACTGCGCCAGAGTCAGATACCCAGTCACCCGCTACTTACCGTTCTTCTCCCGTTTGGCATCTTTCCAGCCCTCCTTTACCTCGTGGCCTGCCTCCTTTAGTTTCTGACCGGCCTTTTTCGCCAGTTCCCGGCTCTCATCGGCAATCTCATGCGCGGCTTTGCCGGCCTTACGTGCGGCGGACCGCTCAGTCTCTAGTTCCTGCTGACGCTGCGACTCGGTCGAAACGGGTTTTGAATCGTAGCGCGTGCAGCCACTTGAAGCTAAGATAGCGAATGTAAGAATGCTTCCATTGAAACGTCGCATGGAACCCCCCTAAGTGGATGCTAGCGCTGGCGGCTCGGTTTCCGGCCACAATTTTGTTTTTATTCACAACCACTAAGGCATGACACCTATTGCCGTTCCCTATTTCGGCCGATAAATTATGTGCATGTCAACATGGTCAGATGATGTCGCTAGTCGAAAGCTCCAGGAACTAGTGGAGTTGCAGAATGAGAATCGTGTGTGGTCAAAGGAGATCCGCAAAAGCAAAAGTGCCTTGGTGAAAGAGAGACTCGCCAATCAAGTGAGTTTCGATGATTACCGTGCCAGCCGCGACCGAGTGAACAGCGCCGCCGCCGAGTGCACTCGAAGAACCGCCATTCTGCTGACGGAACTTACCGGACGAAAATTTCAGACTACCTAACGGTTGCCAGGAGACTTACGCCTACCCGATTTAACGGACTTAGGTTGACTCTGTGCCGCGTTCGGCTTTTTATCTGCCTTTTCAGCACTGCCCAGGTTTAACCGTTTCAGTTGTGTTTCCCAAATTTTCCGTCCAATTTTATCGTCGGGCCCAAAAGGATAAGCGGCCTCCAGCCGGACGAGTATGGTTTCCGGAACTTCGGACGCACATTCTCGGAGCACCCTCTGAATTACAGCGGACGCCACCAGTTCATAGGTGGGAACCTGCGGCATGAGTGCCAAGAATAGCACCGCGGACTCAGATCCGAAATAGCCATTTAGTACTGTACTACTCGGTCGCTCCTGTCTATGTAAAGTGATATTTCTCGGTCTTGGCATCCCAGTAGATCTTTTTGTTGTTCCTATAAGATAACGTCGCCAAGTGTCCCGGAATAGCAGCGATCTGTCCGGCGCGGGCGGGGGCTATTGCTTTGGTCTTGCCCTGCACCGCTTCCAAGAAATTCTTTACATGATCGGCGGTGGCGTCCGGCTGTTTGAAGTCTTTAATGTAATCCAGATGAACTTCCTCCCGGCTTTTGATCGGCTTCCCGCCGAATTTCTGGGGAACGTAGTTCAGCTTCTGTCGATCGAGCACTTCCAGCGTACCTTCCGAGCCTAGAAACTGCTCACCGTAACCGAAATGATCGTTACCGAAGTAACAACTGTAGTTCAGATGGAACCGGTCCGGGTATTCGTACAGCGCGCTTAGCGTATCAGGAACTTCGCGATCGTCTTTCGGAGCTCCCCACATGTAAATGCCGCCGGAAGCCATACACGTATTGGGAACGGTTTTGCCCACGACGAAATTCGATATATCGGTTTGATGGACCAGCAGGTCGGTCGAGATGCCGCCCGAATAATCCCAGTAGTTTCTCCATTGATAGTAACGGTGGAGATCGAAGGGACGTTTTTTAGCGTCGCCCAGAAAGCGCTGCCAATCCGAATTTTTTTCCGTTGCGTCGGGCGGGATCACGTATCGCCAGGCCGCGGGAACGGGCGCAGTGGGATCGAAGTTGCGATACCAGAAAGCGCGCACGTAATGCACTTCACCCAGCATTCCCTGCTCGAACATCTCCTTAGCGCGAATATAGAGCTTATTGCTGCGGTTCTGGGTGCCTACCTGGAGTACCTTGCCTGATTTTTCGGCGGCTCGAACAACTTCCGCGCCCTCTTCAATGGTATGGGCGATGGGCTTCTCCAAGTAAATGTGCTTACCGGCTTTGATGGCGGCCATGGCCATGGGGTAATGCAGGTGCTCCGGCGTCGATATGAAAACGACATCTACCTTGGGATCCGCCAGCACCTCCTTGTAATCGATATAGGTCTTGGGTGTGTTCCCGCCGACGGACTGCACTCGATCCTTGGCTTTATTCAAATTTCCGCTGAAGGTGTCGCAAAGGGCCACTACCTCTACCATGTCCTTGCTGCTCACATACATCTGGTTCATCACGTGATATCCGCGTGAGCCCGTCCCTATCCAGCCCACACGCAGTTTATCGCCCGGAGCGGCCCCTGCCGGCCGGGCTGAAGATGCCGCGGCAAATGCAGCCGCCGAGCTTTTCACGAATGTGCGGCGGGATAATTCGTCGTTCATAAATGCGTCTCCAATCTGATTGCACAACCAGAATATCACCGCGTCTTTCAACCGGCTGCGGCTTTGTACTACCTTATTAGAGGTTGAAGAAAGTAATCTCGGTTGCGTACAGTCAAAGATAAAGGTGTTCTCATTACCGGCGCCGGCCGGGGTATCGGCAAACGTATCGCCATTGGTTTCGCTGCCGATGGCGCCAGGGTCGGGCTTCTCGCCCGGAGTAAGGCCGAACTGGACCTGGCAAATCTCGAAATTGAGCACGCAGGCGGCGCCTCCCTGCGGATCCGCGCGAGCGTTTGTGACTTCGAACAGATGCATGCCGCCGCCGACCGGATGAAAAGCCACTATGGCCGCCTGGACATTTTGGTCTGTGCGGCGGCACTGCAGGGCCCGATTGAGCCCTTGGCAGAAACCTCCCCCAAAGCATGGGCGGAGGTGATTCAGACCAACGTCATCGGAGTAATGAATTCGTGCCGGGCCGTGCTGCCGCACATGATTGAAAAACGCTCCGGCAAGATCATTGTGCTGAGCGGGCGCGGTGCGGCAAATGCCCGCCCGGGTTTCTCCGCCTATGCGGCTTCCAAAGCGGCGGTGGTACGGCTCGTCGAAACCCTGGCGGAAGAGGTGCGCGACCATAATATTCAGGTAAATGCCATGGGCCCGGGCGGCACCTACACCAGCATGACCGATGAAATCCTGAAAGCCGGCGAGAAGGCCGGGTGGAAGGAAACGGAAGAAGCGCTGCAAGTACGGCTTACCGGCGGCGTGCCCGCGGAAAAGCAATTACAGCTTGCGCTATTTCTGGCATCCGAGGATTCGAACCACATCAGCGGCAAGCTGCTGCACGTGAACGACGACTGGAAAAGACTGCAAGACGCCAATGTGTCGCGCGAGATTTATACGCTGCGGCGCGTCCAGAAGTCTTGAGCCTATGCGCCTCGAGCAGACTAGTCTGGTGGCCGCCTGCCTGTGTTCACTGGTAGTTGCCGCGGAATCCGTGCCCATCTGTTTCCGGGAGATCAGCGCGAATTCAGGCCTGAACTTCGTACTCGAAAACGCGCCGACTCCTCAGAAGCACATGATCGAAACCATGGCGGGAGGTCTGGCGATTTTCGACTTTGACAACGACGGCCGGCCGGATATCTATTTCACAAACGGAGCGGCTCTACCTTCGCAAAAAAAAGATTCTCCTGCGTATTTCAATCGCCTGTTCCGGAACGAAGGCAGCATGAAATTCAAGGATGTCACCGCGACGGCAGGAGTGCCCGCGGAGGGATACTCGATGGGCGCGGCGGCGGGCGATTTCGACAATGACGGAAATGCCGATCTTTTCGTGACCGGCGTTTACCATAACACGCTGTATCGCAATCTGGGAAACGGCAGGTTTGCGGATGTGACGGCCAAGTCGGGTATCAAAAGCAATGAATGGAGTGTGGCGGCTGCCTTTTTGGACTTCGATAACGACGGATTGCTGGATCTGATGGTGGTGAACTACGGCTCCTGGTCCGCTGCCACGGAACGCTATTGCGGGGATCGATCGCGCAATCTACGGATCTATTGCCACCCGAAATACTACGAGCCCCGGCCGAGCCAGCTCTATCGGAACCGGGGCGACGGCACCTTCGAGGATGTTTCCGTCAAATCGGGTGTCGCGGCGCACATGGGGCGCGCGATGGGGATTGCTCTGGCTGATTACGACCGGGACGGGCTCATTGACGTGTTCGTTACCAACGATAACTTACCAAACTTCCTTTTCCACAACAAAGGCGGCGGCAAATTCGAAGAGGTAGCCTTGGCTGCCGGCGCTGCGTTACCGGAAAATGGGAAACCCATCGCCGCCATGGGCACGGATTTTCGCGATTACGACAACGACGGATGGCCTGATATCGCGTTTGTCGGCCTCACGGGAGAAACATTTCCGGTTTTCCACAACGAGAAGAACGGCACTTTCCGGGATGCTACCTATTCCAGTAAGATGGGTCCTCTCACTACCAGGCGCAGTGGCTGGGGTGCGGTTTGGGCCGATTTCGACAACGATGGCTGGAAGGATTTATTCACGTCAAATTCCCATGTGAACGATTTGGTGGAGCGATTTGAAGCCACTACCTACAAGCAGGCCAACTCCGTATTTGTGAACTCGCGCGACGGCAAGTTCGCGTCTTCCGGCTGCCCGGACTTGGCGGCGCAGGCGCGGGCACATCGGGGACTCGCGGTGGCGGATCTGGACGGAGACGGCAAGCTCGACGTCGTGGTCACTTCGCTGCGCGAGCCGGCGGAGCTGTGGCGCAATACCAGCCCCGGTGCGAATCACTGGCTGCTCCTGAAGCTCAAGGGGAGCAAAAGCAATCGCGATGGGATTGGCGCGCGCGTGCAGATCGGAAACCAGGTGAATGAAGTCACGGCATCGCACGGCTATAGTTCATCGAGTCTGGCAGGCGTACACTTCGGGCTGGGCGCAATGGCTAAAGTGCCGCAAATCGAGATTCACTGGCCCAGCGGAACCGTGCAGAGGCTGCAAAACGTGGACGCCGATCAGGTCCTCAAAATCACGGAGCCGTAATAACAGCTTGCTGCTCCAGCTTGCGCTCCTCGGCCTGCGACCGCTGTTGGATCTCGCGATACTTCTCACTCATCTGTTTCGCGCGATCCGCGTCGCCGGTCCGCTGGTATGCCTGGGCGAGCTGGTAATGGAGGCTGCCATCCTCATCGATGGCCAGTGCGGCATTCAGGTGCGGAATAGCCTCAGCGTGCCTGCCCAGCCTCATCTGGGCGAGTCCCAGGGACGCGTGCGCGGGCACTAGCCGCGGGTCCTGGCGCAGGGCTGTTTCCAGCCACGGCAGAGCTTTGCCGGGCTGCTCGGTTCGTAAGAAGGAATCGCCCAGGAAAAAATTCAGATCGGCCGCCGCGGGATCCTGCTGGATCAGCTTTTGCAGCATTGGGACGGATTTTTCATAATCGCCGGCCTGATACAGCGCAGATGCAAGCTGCCGCTGAATATGCGGATCGTTGGGGGCAAGTCTCCTGGCCGCATCCCACTCCTGGGCTGCTTCGAGATGCTGCTGGTGGCCGGCAAGAATCTCGGCCTTGGTGGCATGCAACTCGATCGAAGGTGGAAGGGCTCCCAGCGGTTGCAACGCTGCCAGTGCCAGCTGGTTATAAGCCCGGCTTCGCCAGTAAAGCGACGGACCTTCACTGGCAGCCAGGAATCGGCCCGCGAGGAAATCGCAGGCCTGTTTGTGACGCGCGCAGTCCAATTTGGGAAGCCTTACCTCCTTTCGGTTCTCGATATCTGCCCAGTCGGAATGCTCGGCACGGCGGTAGAGTTCCGCCAACGCTCTATGAATGCCTGGAAAATCCGGCCTCTTTTCCATAGCCTGCTTATAGAAAAAGAAGGCGCTGCGGAACTGCCGGCTTTCCATGCGTGAATCGGCGATCAGGGCAAGCCATTCGGGCGAGCCCTGCGCGGTTTTATCGAGCTCGTCAAAAGCCTGGCGGGCCAGCGCCTCGTAGCTCCGGCCGAGACCGTACCAGGCCTTGGGATCCTGGGGCAAGAGCGCCGATAGACGGCGAAATTGTATGGCAGCCTCTTTCGGGCGATCCAATGACAGTAGGGCGTGGGCCAACATGCCGCGGGATTCCGGGTGAGACGGCTGCAGAGTAACGGCCCGTTGCAAAGAGCCGATCGCCTTGGCAGGCCGGTTCATCTCGAGTTCCGAAACGCCCAGCGACAGAAGCGCCGGGAAGTTGTTGGGATCCGCTTTCAAGACGCGCTCAAACTCAGGAATGGCCTCGTTATGCCGGCCCGCCATTTGATAGGCGAGCGCCAGGTTCAGACGCAGGCCGGGATTTGCCGGGAGTGCACGCGAAAGCTCCGCGTATAGCGGAATGGCCTCGGCGAACCGGCCCGCGGCCATCAGCTCCTTGGCGGCTTGCGATTTGCGGGCGAGCGCGTCAGGTTGAGCGGGAGATAAGAGGGCTGTACAAAGAAGAAGGGCGATCCGCATCACGGACCGCCCTTTTTTGCTGCGATACATCAACTCACAGCTTAACAGTTAAAACGCGAACTTCAATCCGAAGCGAATCTGCCGTTCGCCGAATGCGTTGGCGACACGCAGGAAGTTCGGGTTGCTCACATCCGTGCTGGCGAAGGCGCCGCTTCTGCTGTTGTCCGCTCCGAAATGGGACGTATTTGGCAGATTGAAGGCTTCCGCCCGGAACTGTATGTTGAAGCGCTCCTTAATAGGGATGTTCTTAAACAAACTGAGATCCGTATTCCAGATTCCAGGATTGCGTAAGATGTTCCGCCCTGAGGTTCCAAAGCGGCCTACGTCGGTAGGAGCTTTGAAAGCGGTGATGTCGTAGTAACGGCCTGCAGATCCAATCAGGCCTGGCCGGTCTACAACCGGGTTGACCTGGTCCGCCGTTTGGGTATTGTTGGGCGCGTTCAAAGCGGCCCCAGGCGCGCCAACGGTAAACGGCACACCTGTGTAGCAGGCCATCACTCCATTCACCTGCCAGCCGCCAATTACGTAGGAGGCCGGCCCGCTGTTCAGGAATTTTTTCCCTTTTCCAGCAGGCAACTCGTAGACCCACCCAATCTGAAACACGTGGGTGCGATCATACCCGGCCGCGGCGCGATTGCGGCTAAACACCGGAGCCCAGTTCCAGCCCACGGCTGCCCAACCGTCGTCGTCCGTCATGTTGATGGCCTTGGAGTAGGTGTAGGCGCCCTTAATCAGCAGGCCCTTGGAAAACTGCTTGTTGATGGTGCTTTGCAAGGAGTGATAGTGCGCGCTCAGATACCCATCCCACATATTGGTATTGGCGGTGCGGCCGAACTGTTTGGCATAGGGACGGCCGGCATTTCCCGAATTGGGAGAACCAGCATTGATATCCAGATCCGCAAACTGGTGCGTGGTCTGCGTCCCGACATAGGCAATCGAGGTCACTAGATCCAGCGGTAGCTTGCGCTCCACGGTAAAGTTCCAACTCTGGATGTATCCGCGATGAATCTCGCCGCCACGCGGGCTGCGCATGTCATTGTTGCCCAGTGGCACCACGCCGTTGGAAATGTCCGGCTCGACAATGGCCGGAATGCCTTTATCCAGCGAGGAGACGGGGGTGTAGGAGTTGGGTGAATTGAAGACCGAGTTGATGGTCAAAGGATAGAAACCGCGCAGAGGACGCGAGAACGGCAGCGGATCGTAGCTGAGTCCGTATCCCGTCCGGATGACGGTTTTCTCGGTGGCGCGATAGGCGATTCCGAGGCGGGGCGCAAACAGCTTTTTGCTGACGCTCAAGCCATTGTCCACCGGCACATTTCCACGGCCACCCAGGTAAACCAGGTTGGTGGCGGGGTCGAGCCTCTCCAGGCCTTTGCCTCCAGCACGCGTCATCAGCGGGTAATGCTCATAGCGGAGTCCGAGACTCACGGTCAGATTGCGCGTCACCTGATAGCGGTCCTGTCCATAGAAGCCGAACTGCCATTCCCGTCCGGTCATCAGGATGAACTGCTCGCCCTTTTGGATCTGGCTGGGCTGGCCGAGCAGGAAGGCAGCGTACTGGTTGAGGTTATTCGGCGCCGGACCGCCATTCAAGGAGGTAACCGCGCCACTAAAATCGAAGTAGCCGCGCGGACCACCGGCGCTCAGTTCGGGCTGCCAATGGTTCAAGCGAAGCAGCACACCATCCACGCCGAAGCGCATGACATGCGCTCCTTTAGTCCATGTGATGTTGTGGCTGGTGGTGAAGTTTTCTTCCACCCGGAAGGCCGGCATCCAGTTTGGAGCACCCAATCCGCGATAGTCGGCGAAGTTGATGTTCGGGAAACCGCTCTGCCGGACGTCCGGACCATTCAGGCCCGGTATGCCGAGGATCTGTCCGAAATTCTTGCCGTAATCGTTGGGTAGCACAGATTGGCGCTGGCGCTGATAACCGAACACGCCATCCAGCAAAACGGTAGGCGAGAAGATGTAGGTGTGTCCGACCGACATGTTCTGGACGACGGTGTCACCCAAGCCGGGATCGGTTCCCGGTGCAGGTCCGACAGCATCACCGAAGAGGCCCACGCCACCGGAAGTGGCCCACATGCGGCCATAGCGTCCCCAAATGCTCGATTTCTGACTGAGGTTGTAATTGACTTTGCCGTCAGTATAATCGCGATCGAGGACGGGAACCTCCTGGCCAAAAAAGTTATTGGTTTGGCCCGCTTGCGTAGGCAGAGGATAGTACGCTTGAATCTTCTGTGCGATCGGACTGATCCGTCCGGCCGGGATTCTATTGCCAGGGAATTGCGTGCGGCCCGTACCATCCGGGTTGCCCGTCAGCGGGTCGTAGATCGGCTGCGAATACGCACTGAAGTCTCCCGTACGGATGTCGGCAGTAGGCACGGAATAGGTTGCCACGGCGCCTTGACGCTGGCGGGTCGCATCGTAGCTGAAGAAGTAGAACAGCTTATTCTTGACAATGGGGCCGCCCAGCGTTCCCCCGTAATTGTTGTAGATGCTCAGGGGTTTTGCCCGGTTTGACGGCTGGAAGAAGTTGCGGGCTTTGAGGTGCTGATCATCATGAAATTCGAACAGGCTGCCGTGCAACTGGTTGGTCCCCGATTTGGTCACCAAAGTGATTGAGGAGCCGCCGGCAAATCCCTGCTCAGCATCTGCCGCCGATGTGGTGACGTTCACTTCAGCCACCATCTCCTCCGGCATTACATAACCGGTGTGGTGCGGAAGCCAGACATTGACGCTCGATGCGCCATCGATACGGGTCACATTGTTATTGGCATTTGTCCCGTTCACATTGGTCTGCAGCGAACGCCCCGGCGTATCGGTAGCGGAATTCTGAAAGCGCGAAGGAGTCGCGCCAGGCACCAGATTCATCAGGCTCTGGTAATTGCGATATCCCGGCAGCGGCATTTGGGAGATTGCTTGCGAGCTGATCGTGGTGTGCGTGTCGGCCTTGTCCGTCTGAATCTGTGACGCTTCGGCCTGCACGGTGATTTGCTCGGCTATATTCCCGAGCTCCAACTGCACGTCGGTGCGAGAGACCGTGTTGGCGCTCACGTTGATACCAGTCCTGGTATAGGCTCGAAAACCCGCACCCGCGGCCTTCAAATCATAGTCGCCGGGCAGTAAGTTAGGGATGGTATAGCGGCCACCTTCATCCGTCTTAGTCTCATGAGTCTGGCCGGTCCCCTTATTGGTGAGGGTGATGTTTACATTCGGAACCGACGCTCCCGTTTGATCCAGCACCGTTCCGACCATCGAACCATAAAGCGTTTGCGCGTCAACAGGTGTGCTCATCGTCATGGTGAGCAGCACAAGTAAAGCCAAAATGTATAACCTTGACATAGTCCCCCCTAGGACACCTACTTGGCTGATTATGGCCCCCAAGCTCGCCAAGGGTCAAGTTATATGAGTTGCCGTAGATATGCACCAACATATTCTGTCTATTGGGATAGCCTATGGATAGGATCGAGGGAACATAAATGAAACGGTTATTAGTAGCATCAGCCCTGTTGTTGCTCCAGTTCAGCCTCCACGCGGCGCCTAAAAAGCTGCTGGCGATCGGGGAGGTCAAGGGATACCAGCACGACTCCGTCTCCCACGCGCTGGCAACCATCGAACGCCTCGGCAAAGATTCCGGTCTCTGGGATACCTACATCCGCACCGACTCGGAGCTCATCACCAAGAAGAAGCTGGAGGGTAACGCCAAGAATCTCGACTACTTCGATGCGGTCCTGTTCTTCACTACCGGAGAATTGGCCATGGACGATTCGCAGAAGGCGGACCTGCTCGCCTTCGTCGCCCAGGAGGGCAAGGGCTTCCTCGGGATCCATAGCGCCACCGACACCTTTTACAAGTGGCCGGAATACGGAGAGATGATCGGAGGCTATTTCGATCAACATCCCTGGAATACATTCGACGCTCCAGTGATCGTGGAAGACCCAAAGTTCCCTGGGATGGATGCCTTTGACAGCTCGTTCGTGATCAAGGACGAGATCTACCAGATCAAGAATTATTCCCGTGACGCCGTGCGCGTCCTCATGCGGCTGGATCCGGACAAGATCGACCTTGCGAACGATAAGGTGCATCGCTCGGACAGGGATTTCGCGGTGACCTGGGTGAAGAATTACGGCAAAGGGCGGGTCTATTACTCGACGCTGGGACATCGCGAGGAATCCTACGATCGTCCCGATGTGCAGAAGATGTACCGGGAAGCGGTGAAGTGGGTAATGGGCTTAACGGATGCGGATGTGACGCCGCGTCCCCTGCCCTAACGGCGGCGGCAAGATTCAGCTGATGGAAGTGAGAGCCGAGCCTTCGGTAGTTCGCTTGAGCTGCCCACAGGCTGCGTAAATGTCCAGGCCGCGGGGTTTTCGCAGAAAGCAGGGCACGGCCTTGCGAATAATCGCCTGAAAAGCCTCTACCCGCGCCGGATCCGGTGTTTCGAACGGGATACCGGGTCCCGGATTCAACGCAATGACGTTCACCTTGCAATTGATATTGGCAATCAGTTTCACCACGCGGCGGGCATCCGCATCGGTGTCGTTCACGCCTTTGAGCAGCACGTATTCAAACGTCAGCTTTTCCCACGGACGCAATGGATAGGTCCGGCAGGCCTGGATTAAGTCCTTCAAGTGATGCTTGCGGGTAATCGGCATCAGTTGCTGCCGCTGCTCCTCAGTGGAAGCGTTCAAGGAGATCGCCAGCTTGGGGCGCATCGGCTCGCGTGCGAATTCCGCAATCTTCGGAATAATGCCGGAGGTGGATACGGTAATACGGCGCGGCGACATGCCGACACCATTTGGATCCAGGAGAATGCGGGACGCCTTCAGTACGTTCGCCAGATTCAGGAGAGGCTCGCCCATTCCCATCATCACGACATTCATTCGCGTATCCAGCGGCGAGAGGTCGTGCGCCCTGGCAACATGCAGCACTTGGCCCACAATCTCCCCGGCCGTCAGATTGCGCTCAATCCCGAGCAGCGCAGTCAGACAAAACTTGCAATCGACCGGACAGCCGACCTGGGTCGAGATGCAAATCGTATCCCGGCCCTCCTCCGGCATCAGAACGGTTTCCACCGTCTTCCCGTCCGCCAGCCGCAGCAGGTAGCGGCGGGTTCCGTCGACGGAATCAAAGAAGTTCTCCACCGCCGGCAGTCCCAAGGGGCCAAGTTGCGTCTTCAGGGCCGCGGGAATATTCGAGATCTGAGCAACTTCGCTAACCTTCTGTTTATAAAGGGCTGTATAAATTTGGCGAGAGCGAAACGCAGGCTGGGCCGTACCCAGCATCTGCTGGATTTCGGGCAACTCCATACCTACAAGTGGTTCCGTCATGCTAATACCAGTCTATCGCTCCCAGGCTTGATAGACTAATATTTGGCGTAACATCACCACGCTGCCTTCACTCCTTTCAAAACTATGGTTTCTTCTTCTGTCTCGTTGACCCGCGATATCGAGCGCACCACTCTGTCCAACGGAATCCGCGTGATCACCGAATCGATGCCGCACGTGCGATCCGTCAGTGTGGGCATTTGGGTCGGCACCGGCGCCCGGCGCGAAACGCCGCCCCAGACCGGACTCTCACATTTCATCGAACACATGCTGTTCAAGGGAACCGAGAATCGGACCGCGGAGGAGATCGCGCGTGTTGTGGATTCGACCGGCGGGCAGTTGGATGCCTACACTGCCAAGGAATTGGTCAGCTTTAACTCAAAAGTGATCGACGATCATCTGCCGATCGCGTTCGATGTGCTCTCCGACCTGGTGCTGCGGCCCGTCTTCCGGGCGGACGACATTGAGAAGGAAAAGGGAGTCATCCTCGAAGAATTGAAGATGGAAGTGGACAACCCGGAGTACCTGGTCCACGAGACGTTCTTTAGTAATTACTGGAAGCGGAATGCATTGGGGCGGTCGATCTTGGGCACCAAGAAAACCATCCAGAGCTTCACGCGCGACATGATTCAGGACTACTACCAGCAGGTGTACGTACCCGCGAACCTGACAATCACCGCGGCCGGAAGACTGGAGCACCGGCGTATTGTGGACCTTGCGGCGGAGTACTTCGACGGCCTCACACGCACTGCCGGCGTTCCAGCCGATACCTCTCCG
>DATLBY010000420.1:0-11949 GCA_035526665.1 Bryobacteraceae bacterium | reverse complement strand
TTCCCTCGTCCGGCAGAGCCGCCTGTCCACCATGGCGGTCCCCGATGATTTCGTGGTCTGGATGCGCGGGCGCTACCCCACCGCAACGATTTGAGCCGAAACACCTCCTCCTATCCAGATCGTCCAAGTGGAACAGATCCTTTAGCCTGCAATATGGCAGAAGCCGATTCGCTTGAGATGTTTATAAACCATCGCGATGGGTAGACCCACCACATTGAAATAGCATCCCTCAACCCGATGAATGAATCTGGACGCGCGTCCTTGAATTCCGTAGGCGCCGGCCTTGTCCATCGGCTCGCCGCTGTCGACGTAATCCGCAATTTCACCCTGCGACAGGCGTGCGAAGGAGACAGATGTTTCGGCCGCATCCTCGATCACTCCCTCGTCATGCAGCAGACAGATGCCGGTGATCACCTGGTGCTCGCGGCCGGAGAGCAGAGACAGCATGCGACGGGCATCGTCCGCATCTGCTGGTTTTTCGAGGATGAGGTTGTCCAACACCACGATAGTATCGGCGCCGAGGACAACTTCACCGTCGGACCGTTGGACTGCCTCGGCCTTACTGCGTGCCAGCCGGCGGACATAATGGCGCGGGCCTTCCCCGGAAAGCCGCTGTTCCGCCACTCCGGAGACGCGTACCGTTGGCGACAGGCCGGCGCACCGCAGGATGTCACGGCGCCGGGGAGATTGGGAGGCAAGCACAAGCATCTCCCAGCATCCTAGCAGGGAAATGCAGCGATCCAGCTCTCACTCCCCCAGCGGAAGGGTTCAGGATCAGGCGGCGGTTAGCTTCAGGCGGGAAGAGAGTGCCGGGATCGTATTTTCCAGCACCTCCTCAATGCGCTCGGCGAAGATAAACTCCATCTCTTCCCGCACCTTATCGGGAAGCTCTCGCAGGTCCTTCTGATTGGCCTGAGGGAGCACGATCCGGCGGATGCCGGCGCGGCGTGCGGCCAGCACTTTTTCCTTAATGCCGCCGATCGGCAGCACCAGGCCTGTGAGGGTGATTTCCCCTGTCATCGCCGTGTCACTGCGCGCCGGGAGACCAGTGTAGAGTGACGTCAGAGCCACCGCCATGGTGATTCCGGCGGAAGGCCCATCCTTGGGAATGGCGCCGGCCGGAACGTGGATGTGCACGCCGCTGTTTTTGAAGAGCTTGGGGTCAATGCCGAGTTCGGCGGCATGGGACCAGGCGAAGCTCTGCGCGGTCTTGACCGACTCCTGCATCACCTCACCCAACTGGCCAGTGAGTGTGAGCCCCTTGCCGTCGGGCAGAAGTGTACCCTCGATATACAGAACGTCACCTCCGGTCTCAGTCCAGGCCAGCCCGGTGGCAACACCCACCGGTAATTTCCGTCGCATCTTCTCCTGGGTAAAGGGCTCGGGCCCGAGCATCTCGGCAAGATCCCCGGGAGCGATGGTAACCGCTGCAGTATTCCCTTCGGCAAACCGGAGCGCAAACTTTCGGGTAAGCCGGCCAATGGCGCGCTCCAGCCGCCGCAAGCCGGCTTCCCTGGTATAGCTTGAGATCAGCTTTTGCAGCGTCTCCTCGAGAAGCGTGACCTGCTCGGCCGTGAGCCCCGACTCCTTCAACTGGCGGGGAATCAGGTAGCGGCGTGCAATCTCGATCTTTTCCTCCTCGCTGTAGCCCTGAAGGCGCAGAATCTCCATTCGGTCAAGCAGTGGCCGCGGGATCGTATCCAGTGTGTTGGCGGTAGTAATAAAGAGAGCGCGCGACAGATCGAAAGGCAAATCCAGGTAGTTGTCGCGGAAGTTCTTGTTCTGCTCGGGATCCAGAATCTCGAGCAGCGCAGCCGCGGGATCTCCCCGGTAGTCGCGCCCGAGCTTGTCCACCTCATCCAGCATCAGCACGGGGTTGTTTGCTTTCGCGCGGCGGATGGCCTGGATCACCCGCCCGGGCATGGCTCCGATGTAGGTACGGCGGTGTCCGCGCAGCTCCGCCTCATCATGCAGACCGCCCAGGCTGAGCCGCTCAAAGCTGCGGCCGAGGGCGCGCGCGATCGACTGGCCGAGCGACGTTTTCCCCACTCCGGGAGGGCCCACGAGGCACAGAATCGGCGCCTTGGCCGAGGGATTCATCTTCAGAACGCCCAGGTGCTCGAGAATCCGCTCCTTTACTTCCTTGAGAGCATAGTGGTCCTCGTCGAGGATGCGGCGTGCGTTGCCGATGTCCAGCTTATCCTCGGTGGCTGTCTTCCAGGGCAGCTCAAGCACCAGTTCCAGGTAGCTGCGCAAGACGTTGTGTTCGGGCGAGGCAGCGGGAATCTTCTCCAGCCGTCCCAGTTCCCGCATCACTTCCTTGCGCACCTCGTCCGGCAGATCGGCCTTTTCGATCTGCTCCCGGAGCATATCCAGCTCCGCCTGGTCGGAGTTCTTGTCGCCTAGCTCCTGCTGGATGGCGCGCATCTGCTGCCGGAGCATATAATCGCGCTGCTCCTTGGACATTTCCGAGCGGGCGCTGTTGGCGATTTTGCTTTTCAGTTCCAGCACCTGCACTTCATGCGAAAGGTAGGCGTGCATCAGCCGGAGGGCCTCGACGCGCGATTGCGCCTCCAGCAGCGCCTGTTCTTTCGCCAGATCGAGGCTCAGAATCGAGGCCAGCACATAAGTGAGGTGCAGCGGATCCTCGTTACCGGTTAGCATACGGCTCAGTTCGGGCGGAGCCTGCGGCTGGGCCAGCTCGATCGCCCTGGTGGCAAGCTCGATCACTGCACCCTGCAAAGCTTCCACTTCAGCGCCGGTATCGTGCGGCAACGGCGAGGGCGTGACCCGCGCTTCCAGGTATCCGGCTTGCCCCGTTTCCAGCTTCAGTACGACGACACGCTCCACTCCCATGACCAGCACTTCGATGATGCTGTCATTGGGACGTGACATCTTGCGGATGACCGCTTTGGTCCCTACCGTGTAAAGGTCGGTTTGGGCCGGATTTTCCACGCTGGAGTCTTTCTGGGCGATCAGAATGATCTCTTTTTCTTCCGTGGCGAGCGCCGCCTGCACTGCTGCGAGAGAGCTAGGACGACCGACCGACAAAGGCAGCAGCAGATTCGGAAACAACAGCGTATTCTTCAAGGGCAGTGCCGGCAGCACTTGCACGGACAGTTGTTCAGTCATGGTCAGTCTCCTCTAATGAGATGCGGATAAAAAGAATTCCGTCGCGATAATCGAGACGCAGCCGGGAATGCTCCAGCGTACCCGGCAACTCAATGGTCCGCTCGAAGCGGTTATAAACGATCTCCATCGCATAATGATTCGCGCCGCCCTCCATCAGGCGGTCGCGACGAACACCACTCACGGTCACGGCATTCCTGGCGACATGGACATGAATATCCTCCAGGCAAACGCCGGCGAGATCGAACTTCAAAATCCAGCCCCAAGAGGTCCGGTAAACGTCGGCAGCGGGATGCCAAAGATCCGGCTGCTGGCGGGCGGGCGAGAGAAGGAAAAGCGTCATACCGCCTCCATCTCTATTGGATGCGCTCCTCGCGCCTGAAGTGACAGGCTCATTGCGGAGTGACCTCAGGCGTAACCGACTGCTCTAGGCGCTGAGTCACAAATGTCAGAGCGCCATCACTCACGTCGATAAGAACTGTCTGACCATCCTGCACCTCGCGGCTGAGCAGTTTGCGGGCCAGAGGAGTTTCGATTTCCCGTTGGATCGCCCGTTTTAAAGGACGAGCGCCATAGGTGGGATCAAACCCTGCCCGGACCAGGTGCCTGCGAGCCGGCTCGGACAGCTCCACGGTGATGTGACGCTCTTCCAGACGCCGCCGCAAACCCGCCAGCTGGATCTCCACGATGTGTTTTAGATGCTCCTCCGAGAGCGCATGGAACACGATGATTTCATCCACACGGTTCAGGAATTCGGGCCGGAATCCGCCGCGCAGCTCCTCCAGTACGGTCCGCTTCATCAGCTCATAATCGCTGCCTTCATGGGAGCCGCGATATTCGAGAATGCGGTGGCTCCCGATGTTGGACGTCATGATGACAATGGCGTTTTTAAAATTCACCGTCCGCCCCTGTCCATCGGTCAGGCGGCCGTCGTCCAGAATCTGCAACAGCAGATTGAAGACGTCGTGATGCGCCTTCTCGATTTCGTCGAAGAGAATCACGCAATAGGGCCGGCGCCGGACGGCCTCGGTAAGCTGTCCGCCTTCCTCATAGCCGACATAGCCTGGAGGGGCGCCCACCAGGCGGGCGACCGTGTGCTTCTCCTGGTATTCCGACATGTCGATCCGCACCATCGCGTGCTCGTCATCGAACAGGAACTCTGCCAAAGTGCGAGCCAATTCGGTTTTACCCACGCCCGTGGGACCCAGGAATATAAAGCTGCCGATCGGACGGTTCGGATCCTTCAGTCCCGAGCGCGCGCGCAGTACCGCCTCGGAAACGGCCTGCACCGCCTCGTCCTGCCCGATCACCCGTTTGTGCAGTTGCTCTTCGAGCTGCAGCAGCTTTTGCGTCTCGGCTTCCAGGAGTTTCGTGACCGGAATACCGGTCCAGCGGCTGACCACGGAGGCGATGTCCTCTTCATCCACCTCTTCTTTCAACAGGCGGGTCTGGCCCTGTTTGAAGGCGAGACGCGACTCTTCCTGCGCCAGCTGCGCTTCCAGCTCGCGGACCTTCCCGTATTTCAGCTCGGCGGCGCGGTTCAGGTCGTACTGGCGCTCGGCCCGCTCAATGTCCAGGCGAGTCTGCTCCAGCTGCTGGCGAAGCTCGCGAAGTTTTTGCACACCCTGTTTTTCCGCCTGCCACTGCGCCTGCAGGGCGCCCGATTCGGTCTTGAGATTGGCGATTTCGCGCTCAATTTTGGCAAGCCGCTCGCGCGATATCGCATCCGTTTCTTTCTTTAGCGCCTCGCGTTCGATCTCCAATTGCATGGTGCGGCGCGAAATCTCATCCAGCTCGGCCGGCATGGAGTCGATTTCCGTGCGCAGCTTGGCCGCCGATTCGTCCACTAGATCGATTGCCTTATCCGGCAGGAAGCGGTCGGATATATAACGCTGCGAAAGGACAGCAGCCGCCACCAGGGCCGTGTCCTTGATGCGGACACCGTGATGCACCTCGTAGCGTTCGCGCAGACCGCGCAGAATGGAGATCGTGTCTTCCACCGAAGGCTGATCGACCAGAACGGTTTGAAAGCGGCGCTCGAGCGCTGCGTCCTTTTCGATGTTTTTGCGGTACTCATCCAACGTAGTCGCGCCGATGCAGTGGAGCTCACCACGCGCCAGCATTGGTTTCAGCAGATTGCCGGCATCCATGGCGCCCTCCGCCTTCCCTGCTCCCACCACGGTATGCAGCTCGTCAATGAAAAGGATGATGTCCCCTTCGGCCGACTGCACCTCTTTGAGTACTGCCTTCAGCCGCTCCTCAAATTCACCACGGAATTTGGCGCCGGCAATGAGCGCACCCATATCGAGGGACACGACCCGTTTATTCTTGAGTCCCTCGGGCACGTCACCGCGGACGACCCTCTGGGCGAGACCTTCGACAATCGCCGTCTTGCCGACGCCCGGCTCCCCGATCAAAACCGGGTTGTTCTTGGTCCGCCGCGATAGGACCTGGATCACCCGCCGGATCTCGTCGTCGCGCCCTATGACCGGGTCCAGCTTGTCCTGCGAGGCCGCTTTGGTCAAATCCCGGCCGTAGCGCTCCAGCGCTTCATAGGTGATTTCCGGATTTTGCGTGGTGACACGCTGGCTGCCGCGAACCTCCTGCAGGGCGCGCATCAGGCGCTCCCGAGTGGCTCCGAACTCCTTCAGAATGCGTCCCGCCAATCCGGTGTCGCCAGTCATTGCCAGAATGGCGTGCTCCACCGATATGTAATCGTCTTTCAGCCGCTTGGCCTCGTCCTCGGCAACCGTAAGAAAGCGCTGCAGCCGGGCGGTGATATAAATCTGGTCGGCGGAACCCGTTGGGCTGCTGACCTTCGGGAGTTTCTCGAGTTCCTGCTCTACACGGCGGTGGACCGCCTCGGCGGGCAGATCGGCCTTGAGGAACAGAGAGAGAGCTAGTCCGTTTTCCTGCTCCAGCAGGGCAGCCAGCAAATGCTCCACGTCAACCTGTTGATTGCTCAGGCGGATAGCTCTACTTTGCGCGGCCTGCATAGCGTGTTGCATCTTTTCAGTGAAACGATTCAGATCCATCAGAATCCCTCCAGACAAATCCAGCTTATCAGTGAAATTTATTAGACGCAACTTTCTTTAGTCGTTAAGACTCACATTCAGCGCGATGGAGCGGCGCAACCAGCCAAGCGGTGGGTTCGTTTTGCAAATTTATGTATTTGCCGGGCGATGCGCTGACCCCGTTGGGTTCGTTTTGAAAATCAATTCGAATCGCTGCAATAGCCACCAGTGGAGTCTCCTTCCTCTGAAGGCTAACGCGGACGCTACTCACAGGCCCGCAGGTAGATTGGTAAGTCATAGGAGGGGTGGAAGATCGCAGGAGCCGGGGAAGCGTGATTCAGGGTGGTCAACCACCGAGCTTCACCGTTCCTGTGAGATTCTGAAGAGAATGAAAGCGCGCAGGCTTGGGACCGCGGCCGGGGAGCCGTTGCGGATCGTTGCGATTGGCGGCGGCACAGGTCTGTCCACCTTGCTTCATGGATTGAAAACCTCCATGCACTACCGGGGCACGGAACTCGACATTACGGCTGTGGTTACGGTCACCGATGACGGCGGTAGCTCAGGCAGGCTGCGGCGTGATTTCGACGTCCTGCCTCCCGGAGACATTCGCAACTGCATGGTAGCGATGTCGGAGGACGAGGCGCTGCTCTCGAAGCTGTTCCAGTACCGTTTCTCTTCCGGCAAAGGTCTCAAGGGACACAGCTTCGGCAATCTCTTCCTGACCGCCCTGACCGATCTCACTGGGGATTTTGCCAAGGCGGTGCAACTGTCTTCCGAGGTCCTCGCCAGTTGCGGCCGGATTTACCCCTCCACCGCCGCCAACGTGTCGCTGGAAGCCACGCTGGAGAACGGAAAAAAGATTTACGGGGAGACTCTGATCAGCAAAAGCCGGTCGCGCATTCAGCGCGTCGCGATCCGTCCCGCCGGCTGCCGGCCCATGGCCGAGGCGATCGAAGCCATCGAGCGCGCCGACCTGATCACTCTCGGTCCTGGATCACTATTTACCAGCGTCATCCCTAACCTGCTGGTGAACGGTATTGCTGATGCGATTCGAAAATCTCTGGCCGCCCGCGCCTATTTCGTGAACCTGATGTGGCAACCGGGAGAGACGATCGAATTCAGCGCGGCCGATCACGTCCAGGCGATCTATCAGCATGCGGGCAAGGAACTGCTGGATGTGGCGGTCGTGAATACGCGGCCGATCACGGCTCCGCTGAAGCGCCGCTACGCCCGTCAGATGGCGAAGCCGGTACAGATCGATTCCGATCGCCTGAATGCGCTGGGCGTCCAGGTAATAGCAACGGAGCTCGCGGCGTTGTCGGAAAAGGTGCGACACGATCCCGATGCGATCGCGGCGGTAGCATTGAAGCTGGCCGGGGATAGCCGCCAGCGCCGTCACCGGAAAACGAATGAAAACTGATTTAAACATAGTCATCCTGGCCGCGGGGCTGGGTACCCGGATGAAGTCAAAGAAGGCGAAGGTGCTGCACGAGGCGGGCGGACAGACGCTGGTGGAGCACGTAGTGGATCGGGCGCTGGAGTTCGCAGCGCCTCAGCGGATCGTCGCCGTCACCGGCCACCAGGCCGAGGAGGTAGAAGGGAAACTCCGGCTCCGGGGGGTGCAATTCGTCCGGCAGGTAGAGCAGATGGGGACGGGCCATGCGCTTCGGATTTGCCGCGAGCACATGGCGGACCACCAGGGCAGGCTGATTGTGCTCTATGGAGACTGCCCGCTGATCGCGGCAACAACTCTGGAGGCGCTGCTCAATCATCACGAGAGTTCCCGCGCAGCCGCCACCGTGATCACCACTCTGCTGGAAGATCCCACCGGCTATGGGCGCATGGTTGTGGATGAGTCCGGTTACGTGCAAGCCATTGTGGAACAGAAGGTAGCCACAGCGGATCAGCAACAGATTCAGCAGATCAACTCGGGCATCTATTGCTTCGAGGCGGACCTGCTCTGGAAATACATTGCAAAGATTGAGCCCAACCCGGTCTCGTGCGAGTACTACCTGACGGATATCGTCGAAATACTGAATGGCGCGGGCCACCGGGTAAGCGCGATGCTGCACGCAGACGCGAGCGAACTGTTGGGCATCAACACCCGACTGGAACTCGCGGTGGTAGACCGGATTTTCCGGGAGCGCAAAGTAAGAGAGCTGATGCTGGCCGGCGTCACCATTCGAAAACCAGAAACTGTCACCATTGATTTACACGTCCAGGTTGGCATGGACTCGGTAATCGAATCCGGCGTGCAGCTACTGGGTGACACGGTGATTGGCGAGGACTGCCGGATCGGAGCCGGGGCCATCGTTCAGGATTCCCGGCTATCCGCTCGCGTCGTGGTCGCCCCGTATACTCTGATTGGGTCTTCCACAATTGAAGAGGACGCCAGTGTAGGTCCCTTTGCGCGCCTGCGGGCGAATAACCACATAGGCGCCGGGGCACATATTGGAAATTTCGTCGAGCTGAAGAAAACCCGGGTCGGCTCCCGCACGAAAGCGGGACATCTGGCTTATCTGGGCGATTCCGTGATCGGCGAAGGCGCAAATATCGGCGCAGGGACCATCACCTGTAACTACGATGGAGTTCGAAAGCACGAGACGATCATTGGCGATGGTGTGTTCGTCGGCAGCAACGCGACACTGGTGGCGCCTCTCCAGATTGGCGAAGGCAGCTACATCGCCGCGGGATCGGTGATTACCAGTACGATTCCGCCCGATGCGCTGGCACTTGGCCGCAGCCGGCAGACCAATAAGGAAGGCTGGGCGAAGAGAAAGCGCCAGCGGAAGTAGACAATTACTTTCTTTGGGGTGCGCGGACGATGATACGGACGGCCACGTCCCCTTCATCGGACGCCTTGAACCCGACCGTGACGCGTACTTTTGCCTTCAATTTGCCCTCGATCTTAGTTTCCGGGGTAATCAAAAAGCTGCGATCTTCGGCTGGTTTTCCCAGCACGGCCCGCGAAATGATGATTTTGCCTGGCTGTAAATCAGCTACCGTGCCCGAAAAGAATTCGTTAGTTGATTCATTGGGCGCGGGATTTTGTTCCTGAGCGGCAAAGGCGCAGTTAAAACTTGCGTTGAGGACTGCAGCGAGTATCAGCGATCGAAGTAACCACACTTTTTAGGATATTTCATTCGAATGAACCTAAGGTGAAGTTAGGATTAAGTTTCGTTCACGACAGGACCAGGATCGGGTGATATAGATGCGGGAGTTTTGCCTCGCCGATGGCAATCAGGTCGCCGGTCTGACTGACAGCTTTCACAAATCGGGTTCCCTGTGTGACACCGAACGGGGACACGCGAAAGTCCCTGCCCTGGCGGATGAAAACGGCGGTGGAATCGTCCACTCTCTCGATGGGGAATTCCGGCAGGAGATCGGCCGCCGGCACCAGGGCGTCCGCAATGCGGCCTTCGCGCGCCATGGTGTCCAGCTCCTCCAGCGTGTGGGCCATGCCCGAGTGGAAGCTTCCCGATCGTGTCCGCCGCAGCGCGGAGAGGTGGGCTCCGCATCCCAGCGCCACCCCCACATCGTGAGCTATGCTGCGAATGTAGGTCCCGGCTGAACAATGAATACGCACGCGCGCTTCCGAACCTGGCGTATCCAGCAGGTCGAGCGAGAAAATCTCAACATCCACCGGATTTAAGTGAACTTCGATATTCCTGCGCGCCAGCTTGTAGGCGCGTGTCCCCCCGACTTTTTTGGCGGAGACAGCGGGCGGAACCTGGGAAATTTTTCCGCGGAAACGCGCGAGCACCGGCTCCAACTGTGCTGCATCGAAGTTGATTTCCACATTGGCGGAGGACGGCGTGCCTTCGGCATCGTAAGTATCGGTGGAGAAGCCGAAGCGGATTGTGCCTTCATACACCTTGTCGCTCTGTTGAAAAAAACGCGCTAGCCGCGTGGCCCGGCCAATCATGGCGGGAAGCACGCCAGTCGCCATCGGGTCGAGAGTGCCCAGGTGGCCGACGCTGCGCAGGTTCAGAAGGCGCCGGAGGCGATTGACTACATCGTGAGACGTCCAGCCCTGGGGCTTGTCGACCACAATGAGTCCATCCATTCCACTCCAATGTAGCAAGGCGGCGCGGCAAAGCCGTTTTCGATCGCATTGTTAAACTCAAGTTGTGGAAGAAGACGTCGCCGGTAAAGCATACGACAGCCGCCTGATGAAGCGGCTGCTGGTGTACCTGCGGCCTTACCGCCTGGGAATCTCGGCGGCACTCGTTTTTCTGCTGGCCAATTCGGTGCTCCAGGTGGCGGGCCCGCTGCTGATGAAGCTCACCATCGACCGCTATCTGCTACCCGTGCCCAAGCCGATGCATACTCCGCTCGACCGGTACCTGTCGGCGGATCCCTGGACCGGCGTGGCGCAAATTTCCGCCATCTACCTGTTGTGCATCCTGGCTGCGCTCTTCATGGAGTTTGGCGAGACCTACGTGATGCAGTGGGTGGGGCAGAATGCGATGTTCGACCTGCGGCGCCAGTTGATGGAGCATCTCCAGCGCCTGGATCTGAAGTTTTATGACCGGAACCCGGTGGGCCGGCTGGTTACGCGCATTACCACGGATGTGGACGTCCTGAACGACCTGTTCTCGTCCGGCCTGGTGACCATACTAGGCGATCTGCTGATGCTCGGATTCATCGTGGCAGCCATGCTCCGCCTGAGTCCGGGGATGACCGGATTTCTGCTGGCGGTCATGCCGCTGGTGGTGCTGGTGACGAGCATCTTTCGCAGATCCGTATCGCAAAGCTACCGGCGCATTCGGGTCGCGGTGGCGAAAATCAACTCATACCTGCAGGAGCACGTGAATGGAATCGTGGTGCTGCAGTTATTCAACCGCGAAAAGAAAAGCGCCGCCGAGTTCGACCGCATCAACCGCGATCACATGGATGCGTTCAAAGACTCGATCTTCGCTTACGGATGGTTCTATCCGGTGGTGGAGTTCCTGGGCATGCTGGCGCTGGCGATGCTGCTGGCTTACGGCGGTTTTCGCATCCGCAGCGGCGTTCTGACGGTCGGCATCCTGGTTGCCTTCCTGCAGTACGGCATGCGCTTCTTTCGCCCCATTCAGGATTTGAGCGAAAAATACAACATCCTGCAGAGCGCGATGGCAGCGTCCGAGCGTATCTTCAAGCTGCTGGACACACCGCCCGAGGTGGTTAGTCCGGCATCGGCTGTGCCGGTTCCGACGGCGCCGGTTACTATCGAATTCGATCACGTCTGGTTTGCCTACGCGGGCGAAGACTGGGTTCTGCGCAATGTGACTTTTACGATCGAGCCTGGAGAGACGATTGCGGTTGTGGGTCATACCGGAGCGGGAAAGACTACTATTACCAGCCTGCTCCTGCGTTTTTACGATGTCCAGAGGGGCGCGATCCGGATTGGCGGCGTGGACATACGCGAGATGGATCTACAGGATTTGCGGCGGCAGTTCGGCGTCGTTCTGCAGGATCCTTATCTGATGACGGGCACGGTCGCCGGAAACATCCGCCTGGGGACGGATCGAATCAGCGACAGCGCGATCGAAGAGGCGGCGGAGAAGGTCAATCTACGGGATTTCATTGACATGCTGCCGCAAAGGTTTGACCAGCCGGTGCGGGAGCGCGGCAATGGATTTTCCACAGGACAGAAGCAGTTGATCAGTTTCGCGCGAGCTCTTGCGCATAACCCGAGAATTCTGGTTCTGGATGAAGCCACATCGAGCGTGGATACCGACACCGAGATCCGCGTTCGCGAGGCGCTCCGCAATCTGGTGGAAGGCCGTACTTCGATCATCATCGCGCACCGGCTCTCCACCAT
>DATLBY010000419.1:0-3688 GCA_035526665.1 Bryobacteraceae bacterium | reverse complement strand
GACATGATGCACGCGCTATACACGGCGGAGCATCCCAGGCCGCGGATTGCCGGATATTCCAAGTTGGTGGATGCCGCCGCCAGCGAGGGCGACATGGTGGCGCGCAATATCATTCTGAATGCGGCGCAGCAGCTCGCCACCCTGACCTCCGCGGTCCGCAGCCAGCTTTTCCAGCCCGAGGAGAAGGCGTCGGTATCCTACATCGGCGGCGTCTTCCGCAGCGCGCTGCTCCTGGAACGCTACCGCATGCTGGTGGAGCTGGAGGACGGCAACCACCTGCATCCTCCCCTTTACGGTCCAGCCGCTGGAGCCCTGATTGAAGCCTATCGCGCCGCCGGTCTCGATGTCCTACCTATTCACATCCCGGAGTTTGAAAAATGAAAGTCTTTGCACTGCTGTTTTGCGCGATCACGTTGCACGCGGCCGAACCCGACTGGGCGGCGCTCGACAAGTACGCCGTCGATCTGCTGCAGCGCTACCTGCGCATCCCCACCATCAATCCGCCGGCCAACACGAAGGCCGCGGCCGAGATGCTCAAAGCGGAGTTCGAGAAGCATGGCTTCGCCGTCAAGCTCTATCCCAGCGGCCCCGCCGGACAGACCAACCTGTTCACGCGGCTCGCCGGACGCGACCGCTCGAAGAAGCCGCTGGTGCTGCTCAATCATATGGATGTGGTGCCGGTCGACGCCAAGGCATGGTCGGTGGATCCCTTCGGCGGCGTCATCCGCGATGGCTTTATCTGGGGGCGCGGCGCGCTGGACATGAAGGGCATTGCCGTCGAGCAGATGGTGGCCTTAATCGCGTTGAAACAGGCGGGCGTGGCTCCGTCGCGCGACATTGTTATGTTCTCGAGCGCGGACGAGGAATCCAGCGGCATCTTCGGCATCCGCTGGATGATCGAAAATCATCCGGATGAGATCGACGGTGAATATTCCTTCGATGAAGGCGGTGTCGCCACCCGCGACCTGCTGGCTCCCAATCGTCTGATCTTCGGCGTGACGGTGGGCGAAAAGCAGATGGTCTGGATCAAGCTTCGCGTCAAGGGAACCGCCGGACACGGCTCCCAACCCATCCCCGACAACGCCAATTCGATCCTGATGGAGGCGATCCGCAAGGCCATGGCCGCGCCCCCGGCTACCAAAACCGACGCCGTCGTGGCCGAGATGCAAAGCACCATCGGCGAGATGGCAAAGAACAAATTCACCGCCGCCATCCAGGGAAACACCATGACCCTCACCACGCTTCGCTCGGGTGTGGGCGATCCGCCTAAACCCAACGTGATTCCCTCGGCGGCCGAAGCCACCATCGATTGCCGGCTACTGCCGGGCGTCAACGCCGAAGAGTTCCTGAGCGAAATCCGGGCGCGTATCAACGACCCTCACGTCACCGTCGAGCGTCTCTCTACTGTGCCCGACCCTGGCCCTTCCAAAACGAAGACTCCCCTCTTTGAAGTCATCCGTGCCGCGGTGAAAAAGCAGCACCCGGACGCTGTAGTGAGTCCCATTCTGGTGCCCTATGGAACCGATTCCGTGCACCTGCGAAACAAAGGCGTCACCGCGTATGGCCTGGTTCCCATGGTGCTGGATGCGGCCACCATGGCCACCATGCACAGCGACGAAGAGCGCATTCCGCTAAGCGAATTTCTCAAAGGAATCCGCATTTTTTACGACGTGCTACGATCAGACTTTTGACATGGCAAAATTATCGATCCAGGATCTGAACCTCAAGAATAAGCGCGTCTTTATCCGGGTGGACTTCAATGTGCCGCTCGCTTCCGGCGGGCAGGAGATTACCAGCGACAAGCGCATCAAGGCCTCCCTGCCGACCGTCCAATACGCCCTCGAGCAGGGCGCCGGAGTCATTCTGGCCAGCCACCTGGGGCGTCCCAAGGGCAAGCCGAACGCCGAGATGAGTTTGAAGCCGATCGCCGCGCGCCTGCGGGAGCTCTTGGGCAAGCCGGTGAAAATGGCGCCCGACTGCATTGGCCCGGAAGTCGAAGCCATGAAACCCGCCCCTGGCGAGATTCTGCTGCTGGAGAATCTGCGTTTTCATCCCGAGGAGGAGGCCAACGATCCCGAGTTTTCCAAAAAGCTGGCGGCGCTCTGCGATGTTTATGTGAATGACGCTTTCGGCTCGGCCCATCGCGCGCACGCTTCCACGGCCGGCATTATTCAGTTTGTTCCGCAAGCAGCCGCGGGCCTGCTGATGGCCAGGGAGCTGGAGTACCTGGGCAAGGCCATCCACCATCCCGATCGCCCCTGCATCGCCATTCTGGGCGGCGCCAAGGTCTCCGACAAGATCGAAGTGATTCAGAATCTGATGAAGGTGGTGGACAAACTGCTGATCGGCGGCGCCATGGCCTACACGTTTCTAAAGGCGAAGGGCGAGCCCACCGGGACCTCGCTGGTGGAGGCCGATAAAGTGGCCCTCGCGAAAGAGCTGATGGATTCGGCCGGCGGAAAGCTGCTGCTGCCCGCCGACCATGTGGTCGCCTCGGAATTCAAGGCCAACGCCGCCAATGAGGTAGTCGCCACCATTCCGGAAGGAAAGATGGCGCTCGACATCGGGCCGAAGACGATCACCGAGTACGAAGAGGCCATTCGCGGAGCCAGGACCATTATCTGGAACGGCCCCATGGGCGTGTTCGAAATGCCGCCCTTCGATAAAGGCACGGTCGCCCTGGCCAAAGCGGTTGCCGCCTCCAGCGCGATCTCGATAGTCGGCGGCGGCGATTCCGAGAAGGCGATCAAGACTGCCGGCGTCTCAGACAAAATTTCCCACGTCAGCACGGGCGGCGGCGCCTCGCTGGAGTTTCTCTCCGGGATCGAACTGCCGGGAGTGGCTGCTCTTACAGAGAAGTAAGCCTTTTCACCCGCAGATCTTTGTATTCGATCCAGCGGTTGTTCTGGTGAGCCTGGATCATGATCGGCCCGTTGGTCATCCGCTCCATGTTGTGGTAGTCGACCACATTATCGCCGTTGACGCGGACCAGGCAGTTCTTGCCATTGGCAATCAGTTGGAATAGGTACCACTGCTCCGGCTCAATCTTCGGGTAACTCGCGCGTTGAAACCCGTAGAGCGAGCCGGTAGGGTACACGGCGCCCTCCACGTCGTGCAATTGGATTTCGTAGTGCTCCTCCGACTTCGCGCTTTCCGATCGGAAGATGATGCCGCCGTTATGGTGGTAGCTGCCGCGAATGTAGCACTGGAATTCGAAGTCGCGATAGTTTTCGCGCGTAGCCAGGTAGCCGGTTCCATCGGCGCGCAGGATGCGGCCCAGCGGCTCCCACTTGGCGCTGCCTTCGGCCACGCTCCACTTGCTCATGTCGGCCGGCGAGTTGTAAAGCACATCCCATTTCTCCTTGCCGGGCAGTTCGCGAACCCGCAGGTTGCGGAAGCGCAGCGGATAGGACAGCGATTCAAGGCCCAGATATCCGGAGCGGAGACGGTGCCGCAGCTCGGGAATGGTTTCCAGGTTGAGATTTTGAATCATCTCCCCGTTCATCCATACCTGTAGCGTGGGCCAGTCCATCAGGATGCGCACCGGGTTCCACTCGCCCTTGTTCTTCACATTGATCTTCAACGGAGGAATCAGCGGAAAAATGGACCCGACCGATTCCGGCAGCAGATGCTTGTCCTGTTTCTGAAAGAGATTCAACTTCATGCCGCACCAGGTAGGGCGGCCGTG
>DATLBY010000418.1:0-19657 GCA_035526665.1 Bryobacteraceae bacterium | reverse complement strand
TTCGCCGTCCTGAACCTCTTCCGGATGGAAGAAATTGGCTTCCTCGTCAAAAGGAATACCCAAAGGTTCGGTACTGTCGCCTATAAATTGGTCTTCAAACTGGTCCATTCAGACTCACCTCCCCAAGATGTTGGAAACTAAGACGGTTTGCTCCGGGGTTGAGACAATCCGACGCGCCCGGTTGGTACACGGGTAGCGTTTGCCGTGAGTGACGCTTAACCCATGACTGTTCGTGGTGTGCGTCGTTAATTGTAACATCAAACTGGATGCTAAGTTAAGTCCCTGTCTAGAAGATGTTTCCACATGATTTCGGTTACAGATTTTTCGGTGTACCCGCTGTGCGAGTCAGTTGCTGCTGACCCACGCATTTAGTTCCGCTTCTGGCGCATCAGATCGGTCAGTTCGTTCAAAAATGCCTCGACATCCTGGAAGTCGCGGTACACAGAGGCAAACCGGACATAAGCAATTTTATCCAGGGTGCTGAGCTTTTCCATCAACATTTCTCCTACTTCCGTAGTAGATAGTTCCCGGTCCGGCGTATCGGCCAGTTTTGACTCTACTTCGTTGATGATGTCGGCGAGCCTGGCCATGCTAATAGGCCGCTTTTCGCTGGCCTTCAACAAGCCGGTCATCACCTTTTGCCGGTCGAACTTCTCGCGGCGGCCGTCCTTTTTGATCACCATGTACGGAATCTCGTCGATTCGCTCGTAAGTGGTGAATCTTCTGGCACATCCGAGGCACTCGCGGCGGCGCCGGATGAGTTCCCCTTCCTTACTTTCCCGGGAATCGATCACTTTGTCCTCACGGTGACCACAAAACGGACAGTTCATTGATTGGCTTCTGCCTCCAGTTTCTTGAGATTCCGCCAGCCAATTCCCTCATGCAGCCCCAACGCCAGCCCCCACGGGACAACTGTTACATATGTAGTAAGCCAAATGAGAATCGCGAGTCCAGTGGCTACTTCCAGGGATAATCCGAAGAATTCCGTCAGGATCAAGACGGCGGCTACCTGCATTCCGCCGCCGACCCCCGGAATCTGAACGGCGCTGCCAAAGGACACGAACCCCATGAACACCAAATTGTCCATGACGGTAAAGTGCTCAGTGGCAGGAAAAGCCTTAAACAGACAGACGTTGCAAGCGCCGATCACGATCCACTCCAGCACGGTGTAAAACAGGACCTGCGAGATGAAGTACGGGTTTCTGGTGGATTCCATGCCGCCGGTGAACGCCGTCACCACCTGCTCAGCTCTTGCATAGTACTTCGCGGGCAGGAACGATAGCCCATCCAGCATCCGCCGGCGCATGGTATCGGAGAACCGGCGCAGCATCACCAGGATGATCAGACAGAGGGCGCACAACCCACCCACGATATAGCCTCCAGTCCGGATCATCCATTGCAGCCCAGGACCCAGATTGGCAGCGTCCGATTGGACTTGGGTGAGCGCGAAGCCAAAAATCAGGAGTACAATCAGCAGATCAAAGATTCGTTCCAGAACCCATGTGGCCACCTGCGAGGAGAACGGCACTTTCTCCTTTATCGCGATCAGGTAAGGCCGGACCAGTTCTCCCGGCCGCCCGAAAAGAACGATCGCGGTGAAGCCAATCACGGTGGACACCAGCACATTGTAGAAAGAGGGGGACGGGCAGATCGGTTTGATCATTACCTGCCAGCGGAGTGCCCTGCCTACATATGTCAGCAGAATCAGCAGGATAGCCGCAGTCAGCCAGCGCAGGTCGAGAGATCGAAAAGTCGTGAGGAAAAGATCCCAGCGAAAGCTGGAGCCCCGGAACCGGCTGAGGCCGAAGGCGGCCGCGATCAAAAATCCTATAATAACCAGCACCGTCAGTATGCGTCGCCGGGCGATTGCTGTGCTTGGGGATAGGGACGTGGTCAAGTGATCGGCTCTGGTTCGAACGATGTTTGCGGTCTAGAATGATTCTGAACGCCGCAATTTGTCTTATTCGAGCGAACTTCCTATGATAAATCCTCGTTCTATCCAGTGGGTGGAATACGGAGAGACAAGTGGCAGCAGCGGCCAGTATACACGTCGGAGCCGGAAGCGTGCAAAACCAGGAAGGTTCGCAGTCCACGTCCGGATTTGGCAAATTGGCAGCGTACTTTAGACCGGATGCCCCATTGGACGCCGACTATCAGCTGGTAGAGCAGTGTCTCCGCGGCCAGGAAGCGGCGTGGGAAGAGCTGGTTCGCCTACACTCCCGGCGTGTCTATGGAGTTTGCTACCGGTTTACCGGGAAAGAATCGGAAGCCCAGGATCTTACCCAGGAGGTTTTCCTCCGGGTGTTCAAGACCCTGCGCAGCTTCCGGCACGGCGAGGGCTCTTTTCTGGTATGGCTCAACCGCCTGACGCGCAACCTGCTGATCGATAATTACCGGCGGAACAAGTTGGAGCGGGCGACCGATTCGATCGAAGACCAGTTGACGACGCTGGAGGAGAAGACGGCATTTTCCGCCCGGACGGATGCGATACTGGCGGGGCGGGAAGCGAGTGAGATGCTGCAGGCTGCTTTGCAGAAGCTCTCTCCGGACCTGCGGGAAACCGTTATTTTGAGGGATTTGGAGGAGTTGGAATATCGGGAGATCGCGGAAGTTCTGAATGTGCCGGAAGGGACCGTAAAATCGCGATTGAACCGCGGGCGCGCCGAGTTGGCCCGCATTCTGCGGCGGCACAAGGCGGCTGTATGAACTGTACGGAGTTTGAAATCCTGCTTTGCGACCGGATTGACGGCATGTTGGATGCCGCCCGGCTGCACGCGCTCCTGGATCATGAGAGCACTTGCGCTGCCTGCGCGGAGCTGGCGCGCGATGCCTTCAGCGCAGTGGAGTTCATCGGACGGGCAGAAAAAGTCCTGGTTCCTCCGGCATTGTTGACACGCATCGCGTTTGAGATCCCGGCGGAGCAGCCTGCATCGGGATCCCGCGGCCTGCGGGACCTCTTCGGAGGCTGGCTCCGTCCCTTGCTGCAGCCTCGTTTTGCCATGGGAATGGCCATGACGATCCTGTCCTTCTCCATGCTGGGCCGCTTTGCCGGAATCGAGGTAAGGCAGTTGAAGCCTTCCGACCTGAACCCGGCTAATGTCTGGGCTGCGGCCGACGACCGGCTGCACCGTACTTGGGAACGCGGCGTGAAGTACTACGAAAGCCTCCGGGTCGTCTACGAAGTTCAGTCGAAATTGAAAGAGTGGAATGAGCAGGAAGAAGAAGAGCGAAAGGCGCAGGCAGCGGGACAGAAGCCGGCGCAGGTCAGCTCGCCCAGAGAGAAGTCAGGAGCATCAGTTGAGGGGAAGGGGACAAAATGAATAGTTGCGCCAATCATCCAGAGGTACCCGCGGTAGCCTTTTGCCGCTCGTGTGGAAAGCCTTTGTGTCAGGCGTGCGAGCGGACGGCGCTAGGCACGGTTTTTTGTGAGGAGCACCTGCCTCAAACGGGGCCGCCTCCCCCGCCTCGCTTCGATCCCGCGGCCGTTCCCGGGACTCAGCAATATTCTCCTTACACGACGCCCTACACGGCCGAACGAGCCAGCGCTTCACCCGGACTTGCATTCATCCTGGGTCTGATTCCGGGCGTCGGAGCCATCTACAACGGGCAGTACGCAAAAGGCCTGGTGCATGTCATCATCCTCGGACTGTTGATCAGTATCGTGAGTTCGTCAGCAGCCGGGGACCTGACGCCGCTCTTTGGTCTGCTGATCGCCCTATGGTTTTTCTATATGGCCTTCGAGGCGTACCATACGGCGAGCAAGCGGCAGAGAGGCGAGGCAGTGGACGAATTCTCAAGTATCGTGCCTTTGAAGCATGATACGAGCCGGTTTCCGGTAGTTCCTATCCTGCTGATCGTGCTGGGAGTGGTGTTTCTTCTAGTGAATCTGGATATCGTCAGGCTGTACCAGGTTCTTCGCTACTGGCCGGTCTTCCTGATCGTGCTGGGGATTTACATGCTTTACGCGCGATTTGCGGGCAACAATGAGGCGCCATCGGCAACGCACACTGAGGTGAGCCGTGAACAGTAGCGGCGGCATCGCACGCGCGATCCGAGGTCCTATCGTGCTGATCGCAATCGGCGTGCTGTTCGCCCTCGATCACGTCGCGTCCGTTCCCTTCGAGCGGTCCTGGCCCGTCATCATTATTCTGATCGGCATTCTGAAGCTGCTGGAGCGAGTCTTCGGCGCCGAGCATCCGGTTATGCCCTACGCGCCGCCACCCACATCCCCAACTTATCCCCAGGCTCCGCCGTATGCAGGAGGAAATCCCCAATGAGACCCTATCGATCGGTTGTAGGACCCCTGGTGCTGATCGTGATCGGAGGGGTGTTCCTGATCAATAACCTGCGTCCCGATCTTTCCCTGGTCCACATGATCGCGCGCTACTGGCCGTTCCTATTGATCCTGTGGGGCGTCCTGCGGCTGGCCGAGATCCTGTTTTTAGCGGCAACCAATAAGCCTCTTCCCGCCCGCGGGATCGGCGGGGGCGAGTGGGTCCTGATTGTTTTCCTGTGCATGGCGGGATCCGGCGCGTTCTTCGTGTTTCATCACGGCGTGCTGGGCCGCATGGACATCCGCTCGAAGATACTGCGCGAGCTGGGCGAGGCCTACGATTATACGATTGACGAACAGAAGGCGGCTACGGGGAAATCTCCCAAAATCGTCATTGAAAATTTCCGCGGCAACGCCCGGGTCGTGGCAGGCGATGGGGATGAAGTGAAAGTGTCCGGCCGCAAGACCATCCGATCCTTTCAGCGATCGGACGCCGACCATATGAACACCGTGACGAAGCTGGAGCTGGTGAACCAGGGCGAAGTCCTGCTCATCCGGACCAATCAGGAGCGCATGTCCGCCGACGACCGCCAAATGAGCGCCGATCTCGACATCACCGTGCCGAAAGGGGCCAGCGTGGAGGCGCGAGGACGCTTCGGGGACTTCGATATCAATGGAATCGGCGGGAATGTGGACGTGAACAGCGATAACGCGGGCGTGCGGCTGCAGGATATCGGCGGCAGCGTTCGCCTCGACTTGCGCCGCAGCGATATCATCCGTGCTGTAAATGTGAAAGGACCGGTCGACCTGAAGGGCCGGGGTAATAACATCGAGCTGGAGAACATCGAAGGACAGGTGACCGTAAACGGCACCTACTTCGGGGAAGTGCAACTCCGGAATCTGGCGAAGCCGCTCCGCTTCGAAGGCCTGCAATCCGATATCCGGGTAGAGAAATGTCCCGGGCAGATTCGCATGGCGCGTGGCTACTTCAATGCCACAAACGTGGTGGGGCCGGTACAGATCAGCGCGAATTCCAAAGACATTCAGATAAGCGAATTCACCCAGTCGCTTGATTTGCGCGTCGAACGTGGAGATATAGCGCTGCGCTCCTCCAAAGTGCCGCTATCGAAGATGGACGTTCATACGCGGTCGGGAGACATCGACGTGGCGGTTCCCGCAGCGGCCAAATTCGATCTGCGCGCCTCGGTCTCTCGCGGCGAGATTCAGAATGAATTCGGCGATGTCCTTCGCTCCACTACGGAGGGCCGGGGAGCGACGCTGAAAGGCAGCACGGGCGACGGTCCGGCGCTGGTGTTCATGACGGAGCGCGGGACTGTGATCGTGCGCAAATCATCGCCGGATCAAATGACGCTGGAACCAAAGAGCCACGGCCCATCCATTCCGCGTATTCCGGCGCCGCCGCGGCTGCCTATGGAGCGGAATTAACCAGCACGAGGCGGACATCCATTACGTTCGTATTGGTCGGACCGGTCCGGATGAGCCGGCCAATGGGATCCAGGTAGTGATACGAGTCGTTATTTTGCAAAAAAGCCCGGGCATCCAGTCCTTGCTTGCTGCCGTCCTGTACCGAGGAACCGTCGACGACTGCTCCTGCCGCATCGGTGGGACCGTCACTGCCGTCAGTGCCGCCGCTTAAAATTGCGACCCCTTTCAGCCCTTGGATTTCGAGGGCGGCCGCCAGCGCAAATTCCTGATTCCGGCCGCCCAGTCCCTCGCCCCGGATGGTGACCGTGGTTTCGCCGCCGGAAATGACGCAGGCGGGTGCACGCAGGGGCCGGCCGGCGCGGAGAATCTCCTTGGCAATGGCGGCATGGACCTTCGCCACCTCGCGCGTCTCTCCTTCTATCAGACTGGAGAGAATCATGGTACGGAATCCCATCTTCCGGGCCGCGCCGGAGGCCGCTTCCAGGGCGAGATCGTTGCTACCCACGATTAGATTTTGTGTCTTCTGAAACGCCGGGTGGCCCTCTTTTGGAGTCTCGGGAATGCGGCCGGCCGCGCCTTCCGTTAAGCGGCTCCGGACGGCTGGAGGAACGCTGCCGGTCAGATCGTATTTTGTGAGAACGCCTAGCGCGTCGCCGAATGTGGCGGGATCCGGCGCGGTGATTCCGGAGCCGATGACCGCGATATCGTTGCCGATCACATCGGACAGCAGAAGCGAGACGAGAGTAGCGGGAGAAGCGAGTGCAGCCAGCCGCCCGCCTTTAATGCCGGAGATGTGTTTCCGCACGGCATTCATCTCGGCGATGTTGGCGCCCGAGCGCAGCAGCAGCCGGGTGGTCTCCTGCTTTTCCGCCAGCGTGATGGGCTCGGCGGGGAAGGGAAGCAGCGCGGAGGCGCCGCCCGATACCAGGCAGATCACCAGATCGCCGGCTCCAGCGTTCGCGGCTAGTCCGGCAATCTCCTGGGCGCCTTTCACGCCGTTGTCGTCGGGCACCGGGTGACCGCACTCGTTCAGCCGGATATGACGCAAGCGGGCCGTATGCCCGTATTTCACGTTCAGGTATCCGGCTGTAATTCGTTTCCCTAAGAGTTTTTCCACGGCCTGCGCCATGGCGGCGCCCGCTTTCCCCGCGCCGATGACGTATACATTGCGGAAAGACTTCAGTGGATACTTGCGCTTGCCCACCAGCAGCACATCGTCTTGTACCCGGACGTGCCTGAGGACCGCAGCGGCCGGCCCGGCGGCATCCAGCGCCGCACGGAATATGCGCAGCGCCTGCCGGCGTAAGGCTGCATCGCTCAGTCGAATAGCGGTAGCTCCAGAATGGCGGCCAGGGCGGCTCGTGAGTTGTCTTCGAGTATTTCGATACGGTAGTTCGCCTTAGCGTAATACTCGCGCCGTTGTTGGAAGAGCTCCTCAAACTTCTTAGGATCCCTCGCCAGCGGGCGATGCGTCCCCTGATCGACTCGTTTGCGTACTACCGGAAACGCCACGTCCAGCCAAATGGATATTCCATTGTTGGACAAAAGCTCGACATTCGCGGGGCGCGTGAAGGCGCCGCCACCCAACGCGACCACCATCGGGTTGCCCGCTTGAATCTTGCGCACGCGCTTCTGAATGGCTTCAGTTTCGATCAGCCGGAATTGCTCCTCGCCGAGCTTCGAGAAAAGACTGCTGATGGAGGTCTTCTGTTCGGCTTCGATATCCTCGTCAGTGTCGACAAACCGCCAGCCGATTTTCTCAGCCAGCATTTTACCCACGGTCGATTTGCCTGATCCCATAAAGCCCACCAGGTAGATCCCCGGAGTACGTTTCAGCTCCAAAATCATTCTCCGGCCGCCTGCTTGTGGTAGATGCTCTCCAGCCGGCGATCGACCATGGACGGAAACATCCGCTCCAGTGCAATCAGCAGCCATCCAATCGAGGGCGTGACGACCGTGCGCGCATTCCTTTCGACTCCCTGCGCAATATCGAAGGCGCATTTCTCCGGCGTAATGGCCCAGCGTTTATTTTGCCCAACCAGATCGGGGGGCGTGCCGGCGATCACGTGCTTTTGAAATCCGGTTTTTACATACCCGGGACAAACGGTCATGGCGTGAATGCCCGAGGAGGCCAGTTCCATGCGCAACCCGTCAGTCAGCGCCCCAATCGCGTATTTCGAAGCCGAGTAGACGGTAAACCACGGCAGCGTCACTTTACCGGCAATGGAACCGACGTTGACAATGCATCCGCTCCGTTGGCTTGTCATGGAGGGAACTACGAGTTGGATCATGTCCAGTGCGGCGAAGAAATTCAATTCGAACATCTCGCGAACACTGTCCAGCGGCGCGGCATGCGCCGGCTGGTACAACCCGACGCCCGCGTTATTGATCAGAATGTCTATTCGTCCGTATGCGGCGAGAGTGCGCTCTACCGCGGAGCGGCGGACAGCAGGAGCTTTCAGGTCACCCGCGGTCAGAACAGCCTCGCCTGCGGCGGCAAGCGCCAGCTTATCGGCCGAGCGCGCCGTCAGCGATAACCTTGCGCCACGGCTTCGGAATTCGGCGGCGCAGGCTGCGCCGATTCCTTCCGATGCGCCCGTGATCAGCACAATTTTTTCCCGGATTTGCATCAGAGAATAGCGGAAGCTCTCAGTAAGAAGCCATAATAGTAACATGCAAGGGGCTCTGTTGCCGCTATTCCCGCTGGAGTTGGTGCTGTTTCCCAGAACCCCTCTGCCCCTGCACATTTTCGAGGATCGCTACAAGGAGATGATCGGCGCCGCCATCCGGAATAAGTCCGAGTTCGGCATCGTGCAGGCTGGTGACAAGGGGATCGTGACCACAGGCTGCAGTGCCACAGTCGAGCGCGTGATTCAGGAGTACCCGGACGGGCGCATGGACATTCTAGTGGTGGGACGCCGCCGCTTTGAGATCGTCGCGCTGGACGACGAAAAAGACTACCTCCGTGGTTCAGTCGAGTTCTTCGAGGACGAAGATTCCATTCCCGCGCCGCACGAACTGCGTGTCAAGGCGATTCAGCGCTTCGAGGAGTTGAAGAACTTCGAGCAGGCGCAAGTGTTGGGCGAGCCTGAGATCGGCGATCCGCAACTCAGCTTTCAGCTGGCGCAACTGGTATCCGATCTCGGATTCCGGCAGTTGCTCTTGGTCACACGCTCGGAAGCCGAGCGGCTGAAACAGATCACCGATTTCATTCCCGGATACGTAGCCAAACAAAAAAAGATTGCGGAAGTGAGAGCGGTAGCTCCCAAGAACGGGCACACTAACTGGCCGGCGGACGGGGCGTGATCCGCCAAAATCTCGTCATAGATGCCGACGATACGCTGTGGGAGAATAACGTCTATTTTGAGCGCGCTTTTGATGAATTTGTATCCTTTCTCGATCATTCCTACATGACGCCCGAAGAGGTTCGGGCGGCTCTGGACGAGATTGAAATCGTCAACAACACCATCCACGGCTACGGCTCTGAAAACTTCGGCAGGAACATGGCCGAGTGCTATCGGCGGCTGTCCGAGCGGGAGCTTGCCGCCGGCGACATAAAGACCGTAATGGCCTTTGCGGAGCGCATTCTGCAGCAGCCTGTCGAGATGATCGACGGCGTGGCCGAGACGTTGGAGTATCTCAGCGTCCGCCACGATCTGACCTTGTATACCAAGGGCCACATGGAGGAGCAGCAGCTTAAGATCAACCGCTCTGGGCTCGGAATCTATTTCGGCCACATAGCCGTAGTGAAAGAGAAGAATGCGGATGCCTACCGCGAACTGGCCCGCGAGCGCGGCTTCGATCCGCAAACTTCCTGGATGATCGGTAACTCGCCCAAGTCGGATATCAATGCCGCTCTGGCGGGCGGCCTGAATGCCGTCTTTATTCCGCATGACCGCACCTGGCATCTGGAGCAGACCGAACTGCTCACCGGTCCGGGTAAACTGCTAATCCTGACACGATTTTCTGACCTGCAGCTACATTTTTAGTCACAATAGTGACCGCCCGCCGCGTCTAAAGATTGGTGTCTTGGGACTCGAGGAGCTGAATGAAAGAGCAATTCCGGAAGTTTTCGAACTGGATGGCCGATAAGGTGGGAACGCCTTGGGCCTTTGCCTTGGCCGTGGTCATCATTCTCGTCTGGGCCTGCACCGGGCCCATGTTCCACTACTCGGACACCTGGCAGCTCATCATCAATACAGGCACTACCATCATTACGTTCCTGATGGTCTTCATGATTCAGAGCACCCAGAATCGGGACGCCAAGGCAATGCACCTCAAACTGGATGAGCTGATCCGCGCCGTGTCGCAGGCCCGCAACAAACTGGTGGACCTCGAAGCAGCTCCCGACGAAGAGATCGACGAGCTAAAGCAGGAGTTCCAGAAGCTGCGGGAAGCTGCCGAAGAGAAGATCTCTAATTCTTGAGAAGCGGACGGATTACCGTAAGCACCGTGTGCGCGACCACCTCGTTACCCTCCGCAGTGGGGTGAATTCCATCTCGCTGGATCAACCCGGGGCGTGACCCGATTTGCCTGGCAATATCGCTCAATAAAAAAGGAATCAACGTGACGTGGTAGCGCACTGCCAGATTCTTGTAAATCTTCTCAAAGGAGCGGATGTAATCCGGACCGTAATTGGGCGGCAGAGACATTCCGGCCAGCACGACCTGAGCCTCGGACTTTTGCAGGGCCTGAATCATCAGTTCCAGATTGGTGCTGGTCTGGGCTACCGGCACGCCGCGTAAACCATCGTTGCCGCCGAGTTCGAGAACCACCATCCGAGGTTTCAGCTCAATGGCCGAGTTGATGCGCCCTAGCCCGCCGGTAGTCGTATCGCCGCTGATTCCCAAATTCACAACGCGGTAGGCCAAGCCTTCTGTGTCCAAGGCTTTCTGCAGGAAATCAGGGAAGCTCTTGCCGGGATCGGCGCCCAAGCCTTCCGACAAGCTATCCCCGAATATAGCGATGATCGGCCGCGCATCGGCGGGCCTGGTTGGAACTTGGACCGCCGTTTTCTGCTCTACCACAGCCACCGTGGCCTCCGGGTCGCTTTTACTGCATCCAAAAAACAGCAGACACGTCACAATAAGTAGTGCATAAGCCACGCGCATATTCTTAAAGATAACTTTCCCCACACATGATTGACGTACGCGGCCTCACAAAAGTAATCGACACAGGAACGCATCGCGTCGAAATTCTCAAGGGAATTGACTTGCACATTCCCGCCGGCCAGTTCACCGCGATCCTGGGCTCGTCGGGCAGCGGCAAGAGCACGCTTCTTGGTTTAATAGCCGGGCTGGACAGTCCCACCAGCGGCGAGATCCGCCTGGATGGCGAGGAGATCACCGGGCTCGCCGAGGACAGGCTGGCGCTTCTGCGTGGCCGCAAGGTAGGGTTTGTATTTCAGTCCTACCAGTTAATCCCAACCTTGACCGCCGAGGAGAACGTCCTGCTCCCGTACGAGCTGGTGGGAGCCAACGGCGGGAGCGGAACCGCGCGGGCCCGAGAGCTTCTACAACAGGTAGGACTGGCCGATCGAATGGACCATTACCCGGTGCAACTCTCGGGCGGCGAGCAGCAGCGCGTCGCGCTGGCCCGCGCATTCATGGTGAAGCCCGCGATACTGCTGGCCGACGAGCCAACCGGAAATCTCGATTCCGCGAACGGCCGTCATGTGCTGGATCTGCTGATCCGGCTGAACCTGGAGCAGGGCACTACCCTGGTGCTGGTCACACACGACCAGCAGCTTGCCTCGCATGCGAACCGGCGGATCACGCTCCAGGATGGCCGCATTGTAGGCGATGAGCTGCGATGAATCGCTTCAACTGGGCGACGGCCTTTAAAATCGCATGGCGTGAAGCTCGCTCGTCGCCGGGTAAATTTCTCTTTGTCGTACTGGCGGTTGCTCTCGGGGTGGGTTCGCTCACCGGCGTGCGCGGTTTCAGCCAGGCATTCGCTTCCATGCTCCATCGCGAGGCGCGCTCGATGATGGCGGCCGACCTGTCGCTGCGTATCTTTGGACCTCCTTCACCCAGCCAGCTCGCCACTCTGGATCACGTCCGGAGACAAGGCGCCGCCACTACCCAGGTGACGGAAACGCTTTCCATGGTGTCGTCGAGCGCGGTTCCAGAGCCTCTTCTGATTTCCATCAAGGCCGTGGATCCGGCTTTCTTTCCGTTTTATGGGGAGGTGAAGCTCAACCCCGCAGGCAGATTGAAGGATCAATTGGGAGCCGGCTCCGTTGTAGTCTCCGACGATGTGCCCCTGCGGCTAAAAGTGTCGGTAGGAGAGCAGGTTCTCGTGGGCGGGCAGTCATTTCGAATTGCGGCGATCGTGGTGACTGAGCCTGACCGCATGTCGGGAAGCATGAACGTCGGGCCGCGGGTGATGATGTCCAGGGAAGGCCTGGAGCGCACCGGTCTCATTCGCCTCGGGAGCCGAGCTGCGCAGCGTTTTCTGTTCCGGATTCGTCCGGCGGGTCCTGATATCACGAGCATCAAAACGGAACTGAAGCATGCCTTTCCCGAGGCTACAATTCTGGATTTCACTGAGACCAATCCCAATATTCAGCAGGGTCTCGACCGCGCGACCACATTCCTCAGTCTGGTGAGTCTGATTGCCTTGATTGTGGGCGCCCTGGGCGTTGCTACCGCCATGCACGCTCACCTGCAGCAGAAAATGGACTCGATCGCCGTAATGAAGTCGTTGGGCGCGACCACCGGCCAGATTGTCCGCATATATGCCACGCAGACTGTGCTGCTCGGATTTGCCGGCGGCCTGCTCGGCATCCTGATCGGGGCCGCGGTAGAGCGCGTCCTTCCGGTCCTCATCTCCCGCTTTTTCCAGGTACAGCCGGAGATGACCTGGCATCCGATGGTGGCGCTGCAGGGCTTGGCTGCCGGCGTACTTACTACTCTGCTGTTCACGCTGCCGCCGCTGCTCAGCATCCGCCACATCCGGCCCGGCGTTATCTTGCGGCGCGACATGGCGGAGACGCGTCCTGGTTGGCGGGTACGCCTGCGCCGTTCGCAATCCGCTCTCGCCCTCGGCTTTTTTATTCTGCTTGGAATCGCCGCCATCGCCTCCTGGCTGGTGAGTGGAAGCTGGAGAGATTCGCTGCGGATCGGTGGATCCTTCGTCGGTGGCCTGGTGGTTAGCCTGGTTGTACTCGCGGCCGCTGCCTGGCTGCTCTTGAAAGGCCTGCGTCTTTTTGTGACTCTCACGCCCTGGAAGCTCCCGCCCCCCTTGCGGCACGGAATTGCCAACATCTATCGTCCTGGAAGCCAGGCGCAGTCCGTGTTAACCGCCCTTGGCGTGGGGGTGATGTTTACGCTCACCATCTACCTCATCCAACACTCCGTTCTAGGCGAAATCAGGCGGAGTTCTCCACCCAACATGGCGAATGTCTTTTTCCTGGACATCACGGAGAAGCAGCAGGCAGAGTTGCTGCAGCTCATCTCGCAGGCGCCGGGCGTGGAAGGGAGCGCGCAAAGTTTACGGACGGTTGCTTCCAAAATCGTGTCGGTGAACGGAGTGCCCGTAGACCAATTACAGCTCACGGGAATTGCGCGCCGCTACCGGGGTGTGCGGGCGCTGACTACCGTGGAGAAACGGCCGGAGGGGACCGAGATCCTGGAAGGCACCTGGTGGAGCGCCTCGCCGAGGGCCGCTGCGGTTTCCGTCTCGGACAATGCCTCGAAGCTGTTGAAGGTCCACCCCGGATCGGTGATCGAATGGACAGCCTTCGGACGCACGATCCGCGCCAGTGTGACGAGCGTACATAAAAGCGACCCGAACAGGCTGGTCGGATTCGTGGATTTTATCCTGAGTCCAGGCGCGCTCGACCAGTTGCCATCCGTCTATTACGCGGCCATTCGGGTGGAGCCGCAATTCGTCGGCGCCCTGCAGCGGGCGTCCTACGAACGATTTCCGACGGTCACCGTGGTGAACGTGGCCGACATTCTTGCCCGGGTTCAGGAGATCGTGGATCAGATCGCGATTGTGATTCGCTTCATCTCGCTGTTCACCATTCTTGCAGGCGCCATCATTCTCGCTTCGAGTGTGGCTGGTACACGATTTCGCAGAGTTCGCGAAGTGGTGATTCTCAAGACGTTGGGCGCCACCCGCGGGTATATAGCGCGCATCTTCTCGGCTGAGTTTCTTATTCTGGGTACCGTGGCGGGAGTGATGGGAAGCATGCTGGCAAGCCTCTTTTCAGCGATGGTGTTGAAGCGCTTCTTCAAAGCGGATTTTCATTTCGATCCCTGGCCCAACCTGGCCTGCATTCTTCTTACAGCCCTGGTCGCGGTCACCGCCGGCTGGCTCGCCAGCTTTCGGATTCTAGGTCAAAAGCCCCTGGAAGTCTTGCGCAACGAATAGCTCAGGGGCGCGCTTTGAAATAGGGCTCGGCGTTCCGGTTGGCTTTGTTCCACTGTGGCGCGGACGGATTTCCGGCGATGCTGATTAGAGCGGCTGCGACAGCCTGATCCACCCGAGCCATATTCTCGTAATCGATCTTCTCCCATTCATCCCCCGGCTGGTGATAGTCGGGGAACTCGAAGGCGACGCCCACCGTGTGCGCCGGCACCCCGGCGCGAGCCAGGGGAAGATTGTCGCTGCGGGAGAAGAACGAGTCGCTCTCCGCCCCAGGCTTGTAAAAAGTGATGCCGTTCTTCCGGCCGGCTGCCTCCAGAATCGGACCAACATCGGAGTAGTCGAATCCGGTAACTGCTGCCCGGTTCAGTTGCGGACCTCTTGTATCGTCCGTCCTACCCATTTGTTCCAGATTGATCTGCGCCACGGTTTTATCCAGCGGCAGAGCGGGATGGCGCGCGTAATACTCAGAACCCAGAATTCCGAGTTCTTCCCCGAAAAAAGTCATGAAAACGATGCTGCGTTTCGGGCGCGGATTCATTTTGGCTAAGGCCGAGGCAATCTCCAGCACGCTCACGGTGCCGCTGCCATCGTCGTTGGCGCCATTGAAGATTTTATCCTCACCCGACTCAGCCGGCGGCAGGTGATCATAGTGAGCGCTCAGGATGACATAAGTGTCCTTGAGAACCGGATCAGATCCGGGAAGTACGCCAATCACGTTGTGCAGTAGAACCGGCGTGTCCTTGGGCGCGGCCAGATGGATCGTGGCCTGGGCCGTGGTCGATCCTTCCGGCATGCGATCGAACTCCTCGAACAGGGCCGTGCTGTTGGCAAATAAAATATCCTGCGCCACGTTTGCCGCATCCACAAGCCGGGCCGGTCCGGGGCCGCCGCTGGTTTTCCCGTCATTCGCAACGGAAATAATTACGAGCGGCTTCGCATCCCGCAAAGTCCGGCGGACCTTCCCCAGCATTCCGCGCGTGGTCAGCACCAGTTTGCCGTCTACATCCGGCGGGGGAGTATCCTTGGTTATCTTCACGACCGGGACATTAGCCGCATCCACGGCCTGGCTTGCCGTTCCGAATAATTCAGCGCCGCCGATAGTGACATCATTCACCCGCAGGCTGGAACTCTCGCCGGAGGGTTCGCGGCTCAGCATCCTGGCGGTCTGAAAATAGCCGTCGTCTCCGCCGGGCTGCAAGCCGGCGCGCCGGAATTGCGCAGCGATATAGGCAGCAGCGATCTCCTGGCCGCGTGACGGAGTGGCGCGGCCCTCCAGCAGATCGGAGGCCAAAAACGAGAGATGTCCGCGCAGCGAGTGAGCGTTGATTGCATCGCCAGGAGTGGTTTCGGTTTTAGGCGCCACGCGCGCGGTCTTTACCGGCTTGGCGCGCTGGGCCGCCAGCACGGAGCCGGAAAGCGCCAGCGTCAGGGCAATAGGGCCGATGATTCGCACAGCCACCATCATTACTCAGACTTGCGGAGAAATCGCTGCGTCAGGCTTCCTCGGCGGGTGGAAAACTGTGCCACCGCGGCGCGCAGGTACGGCCTGTACTGGCGTACCCAATAGGCCAGGTAACCGGCCGTCTGAATCTCCGCCAAGGCGGATGCATAGTGCTGCAGCAGGGAACCTGCAACAATTTCACCGGTGCGCCGCGCGGCCAGGATCGCTGATTTTCCGAACCACCGGAGCTTGCCGGGAAGCGCGGTCATGGTGGAGAGCGCGATCAAAGAGGAGACTTCAAATACCGTGCGGCCCTGCGCGGCAGCCTGCTGCTGCAATTCGCGCCAGCCGTTCCAAAGGTCGGCGGCGGACGGAAGATTGGGCGCTGGGATAGTCGCTGCTTCGCGGCGGATGGCATCCCATTCGCTCCGCAAACCGGCTACGTCCAGCGGTGGAGTATTGAAGGCTTCTGCTGCCCGGCCGGCGCTCTTTTCCAGGCCGTCGAGCATCTGCTCCACCGTCTCAAACGTGGCGCCCGGATCCAGTAAACCCTCTTTTTGCAAAGTGGAGGTGATCTCCACAATCAACTGCCGTCCGGCGCCCGAAAGATCGGCGAGCGCGGCCATCACCCAGACTGGTGAGGCATGAAAGGTCAGGATGCCGATCATCTCGATTCCATTTCCGGCAGTGCGCCGTAAAAGGAAATCCTCGGCCAGCTTGCCCTCCGAGGGATAGCTTCCCTCCACTTCGCCCACCTGTTCGATGAGGAACCGCAGGGTATTGTCCACCAAGCTTTGATAGAGCCGGGTGCGCCGGAGCGAAACGGGAAGAGCCACCGCGCCGATCTCGCGGGCCAGCCCAGCGGCTAATGCGGTCGCTGACCTGAGCACACGCTCCGGTAGAGAAAGCAGATAATGTGTGAGAAAACTGCTCCGAGGGTCGTTCGGCCGCTCTTTGCGCACTCCTAATTCAAGCGAACTTCATCGCCTGCGTGCAACCCGGAAACGATTTCGGCATCGATTGCTCCGCGCATTCCAACCTTGACCTCGCGGGGCTCGAAACTTTCACCGCTTTTTACGTAGACGATAGATTTTCCGTTCTCTTCACGGATCGCACCCAGGGGCGCGAGTGTTTTTCCAACGGCGCGCTCTACCACGATATCCACGCTGGCCGATAAATCGGGAATGAGGTGTGGATCCGAGCCCTCGATTGCGATTCTTACGGGAACCGTACGAATGTAGTAATTTTGCCGCCAGCCTCCGACGGCCAGAGCTCCGATGCTGTAGATCTTGCCCTTAAATTCCAGCCCTGGAAAAGCGTCCAGATGAATCGTCGCCCCCTGACCGATGCGAAAGTCCTCACTCTCGGCCTGGTTCATGTTAGCTTCCACCTGCATACTTGCGGGACTCACGACTTTCATGAAGCCCTGGCCGGGAAACACGCGATCGCCTAATTGAATCTGGCCCATCTCGCCGCCGCGAAAGACGCTCGACATGACCGCCAGGCCGTCCATGCCGGCGTGAATCGTGAATCGCTTCAGGTCCTGTCTGTGCCGGTCGCGATGCCGCGTGTGCCGCTCCCGTGTGTATTCCAGAATCTTTAATTCGGCCTGGTGTGCTGCCTTCTTGAAGGCAAGGTCGGCCTGCTGCTGTTTGTAGCCGGCCTCGGCTTCATCGAGGGACAGCTTCAGTAATTGACGTTCGATATCGGTGCGTGTTTCAGAGGCGTTGTAATCGAGTTTGGCCTTCTCATACGTCGATTGCGCCGCACGCAAAGTCTGCTGCAGGTTCTCCCATTCAATACCCTGCTCAGCGGCTCGCTTGCGGACGTCGGATTCAGCCGCCTCGATGGTGTCCGTCAGGTCGTCCACATGATCCTGCATGGATTGACCATCGATCTCGGCGATCAACTCGCCTTTTTTCACCATCCCGCCGGACTTGACCAGTTTCAAAAGGGTCATATCGCGGCCGCCCTCCGGGCCCCGCAGCATGGGCGCGGTAACGTTGGAATAGTTCCTGGCTGAAGTTTGCCCCGTCATGCGCGAAGTGCGCTCCAGATTGCCCGTCACCACTTTTGCTGTGCGGACGGTGGCTGCCACGCTGGCTGCGGCCGCCTGCTTCTTGGCTTGCGCGTTGCTATAGTAAGCCCAACCCGCGATGCCCACAATCGCCAGCATAATCAGCCACTTCCAGGGAGTTTTAGAGGACGAGGGACGCTTGGGGGCAACAGGACGCACCACCTGCGGAGGAGTCTGGACGGGGGCTGGGTTCGAAATGGCCGACATGTGACCTCAAAAATTTAGACGGAAACTGCTAAAAAAGGCGCAGAACCCGGCTAATAAGTTACTTTCTCTCCAGTATACTAGCGAAAAGTGCAATTTGGTGTCCGCTTTCCAGTGGAGCAGCGCTGGCTTACTCTCTGGGCAGCCATGCTCGGCTTCCTGCTGGACGCCATGGATGTTCTACTGTATGTGTTTGCCCTGCAGGCACTTCGAGTAGAATTCTCACTCTCCAACGCGCAAGCCGGCCAAGTTAGTTCGATCACGCTGCTGGCTTCGGCCGCGGGTGGCATCATTGCGGGCATTCTATCTGACCGCTTCGGCCGGCGGCGCATGCTGATCTACACGATTCTGCTCTATTCGTTCGCCTCGGCCGGCACGGCGCTTTCCACCGGTCTCGTGTCGCTACTCTTTTGGCGGGCCCTGGTCGGGCTTGGATTGGGGGGTGAATGGTCCGCCGGGGCCACGCTGGTGGCCGAAACCTGGCCGGCGGAACATCGCGGTAAGGCCATTGGATTCATGCAGTCCGGCTGGGCTCTCGGCTATATGCTGGCGGCCATTCTTACGGCCCTGATTCTTCCCCGTTTCGGATGGAGAGCCTTGTTTCTGGCCGGAATCCTGCCCGCACTTCTCACTATCCTGATCCGCCGCAAAGTGGAGGAGCCGCTCATCTGGCGGGAGAAGAAAACAGACGGCCGCATCCTGGATATTTTCCGTCCGCCACTAGGAAGGCGGACGCTGCTGGCCACCGCTCTCGCGACCGCGACGCTGTTCGCGTATTGGGGGCTCTTTACCTGGCTGCCGGGCTTTCTCTCGGCGCCGAAGTCGGGCGGTGGGGCAGGCCTCGGCATCGTTCGTACCAGCGCCTGGATTTTCACCATGCAGATTGGCGCGTTTTTTGGCTATCTCAGCTTCGGAGTTCTGGCCGACCGCTTCGGGCGCCGCCCCGCGTTCCTGATTTATGTGCTAACAGCCGCCGTCCTGACGCCGGTTTATGGGCTGCTTCCTTCCTGGGGCTACGAGAGTCTGCTGCTTTTCGCCGGCCCGCTAGTGGGTTTCTTCGGAACCGGATTTTTTGCCCTCTTCGGCAGCATGCTGGCTGAGCTGTACCCTACGCCGGTCCGCGGAGCGGGTCAAGGCTTCACTTACAACTTCGGCCGTGGCTTGAGCGCGCTTGCGCCCTATGCAATCGGCGCGGCGGCGGACCGCCACGGCATCGGAGCGGCTTTGGGAATTAACTCTGCCTTCTTTCTGATTGCCGCCCTGCTCATTTTTGCCCTGCCGGAGACGCGCTCGACGGAATTGGATAACGGCTAGGCTGCCGGGCTATTCAATGCGAGCGGTTTTGATGTAATCCAGCCGGGGAAACTCGCGTTGCAGGTACTCGTTGCCGAGGGCCTGGATTTTGGCGCCGTCCGGCCCGCTCCCACGAGGAGGCGTATCTCCATAAACCTTATAAAAAGAATCCACCACGTCCATGCCTTGCACAACTTTCGCAAACGGCACGAACCCGCTGCCATCCAAAGTCTGGTTGTCCGACAGGTTGATGAAGACTTGGGTGGTCCGGGTATTCGGACCGCTGGTGGCGAACGTCAACGTGCCTCGTTTGTTCTTCTGCCCGGGAGGATCATCCACCATCTTCAACTGACTCCAAAGCTGCGACATTTTCGGATCCTTGTTGATTCCGAACTGCGCCACGAAATTCCGCACCACCCGGTAGAAGCGCGCGTCGTCATAGAATCCGCTCTTTACCAGTTCGTAAAACCGGTCAGCGGCGTGAGGGGCCCAGGCATGCGTAACCTCAAGTACGACCGGACCCTTGCTGGTGTCCAGCCTGACGCGA
>DATLBY010000417.1:0-4761 GCA_035526665.1 Bryobacteraceae bacterium | reverse complement strand
CGACCTATCCCAACCCGGATGCGGTGCAGGAGTTCGCCGTCCAGACATCGAACTACTCGGCGCAATACGGCAATTTTTCGGGCGCGGTGGTCAACGTGGTGACCCGCTCGGGCTCGAACCAGTTCCATGGCTCGGCGTTTGAGTTTGTGCGGAACGGCGCCATGAATGCGCGCAATTTCTTCGCCGCCCAGCCGGACAACCTGAAGAGAAACCAGTTTGGCGGCACCGCAGGCGGGCCGCTCGCGCGCAACAAACTGTTCTGGTTCGGCTCGTATCAGGGGACGCTGGTGCGCAACACCTCGTTCACCAATACGGCCACTGTCCCGTCGGAGGCGCTGCGCCGGGGAGACTTCAACGAGACGGGGCGAAACATCACCGATCCGGTGACGAACCAGCCATTCCCAAACCGCACTATTCCGGCCGGCCGCATTCTGCCGATCGCCGCCGCGCTGGTGGCCAAGGTACCGGCGGCTAATGGCCCGAACGGACTGCTGCGCTATGCGCGGCCGGACCGCTACGACTCCAACCAGGTGCTGGGAAAGCTCGACTACACGCTCGGCATGCACCAGCTTTCGGGGTCGGTCTTCTGGGTAAAGCTGGAGGATCCGGGCTGGGACGCGGAGGGCACGCTGCTGACGGTGCGGATCGGACAGCGGCAGACCACGAAGAATTACAAAATGCAGGATGTCTGGACGCTGCGGCCGAATTTGATCAACACGGTGGTCGCCTCCGGAATCCTGCTGGATTCGATCAACGTGCGCACTTCGCGAAACTGGCTGTCGCAGTTCGGCCCGGTCAGCTTCACGGAGCCGCCCGAGGCGAATCGGGAGCTGGAGCTGGGAGTGACGGGCTACGCGGGCTGGGGGAGCGTGACCAACTCGCCTCCGGGCCAGTGGATCCGCCGCGGGACCGAGATCAATGACACGCTGACCTGGAACAGCGGCAAGCACACGCTGAACTTGGGCGGCGAGTGGTCGCCGTACGTGGTGTTCGATTCGTTCACCAAGTTCAACCAGTCGGGCACGTTCAACTTTTCGGGCCAGATCACAGGCAACGGCATTGCCGATCTGCTGCTGGGCAAGGTGGCGACGTTTACCCAAAGCGCCGGCAAGTTCAAACAGACCCGCGGGCAGGAGTTCTCACTGTTTGCCGAGGATACCTACCGCGCGTCGCAGCGGCTGACGCTGACGCTGGGCCTGCGCTGGGATCCCTTTCTGCCGTACCACGATCTGCTGGGCCAGGTGGCCGGCTACCGCGCGGGGGCGAAGTCGACGCGCTTCCTGAACGCGCCTCCGGGGGCCGTGTTTCCAGGAGACGCCGGGTTCCCGGAAGGCGGCATGAATACCGACTGGAATAACGTATCACCGCGCTTTGGCTTTGCCTTCACGCCGCGCCCGGGGGAGCGGGCCAGCGTGGTGCGGGGCGGCTACGGGATTTTCTTTGTGCGACCTTTTCCCCGGCTGTATAACAACTTCGTGGAGAGCGCGCCGTTCAGTCCCACGATTACGCTGAACGGGGTGGATCTGCAGAACCCGTACGGCAGCGCCAACGTGCGGAGTCCGTTTCCGCCGTTCGCGCCGGTGGACCTCAATCCGAACGTGGCCTTTTCCTTCCCGATGCCCTATGCCTATTTTCAGGAGGACTGGGGCGTGGGCTACACGCAGGGCTGGAACCTGACGCTGGAGCAGCAACTGGCGCGCGACTGGCTGGTGCGCGCGGCGTATGTCGGCAACAAGGGAACGCACCTGCAGACTTTCCGGGAGCGGAACGCGGCGGTGTACTCGCCCGGCGCAACGGTGGCCAACACCCAGGCACGCCGCCCGCTGAACCCTTATTTTGCGACGGTCAAGGAGATGGCGGATGCGGGCAATTCCGTTTACCATGCGCTGCAGATCACGCTGGACAAGCGCCTGTCGCGCAACTTCTCGCTGCTGGCGTTCTACACGTTTTCCAAGTCGATCGACGACGAATCGGTGAACAACCAGTTCAGTATCAGCAATCCGAATCCGTACGATAACCGGTTTAACCGCGGTTTGTCGGACTACGATATTCCGCACAACTTCCGGCTCAGCGGGGTTTACAGCGGGCCGGCGTTTTCGCACGCTCCGGCGGCGCTGCGCCTGCTGCTGGGCGGCTGGACGGTGTCGAACATCATGGACATCCGGAGCGGCCTGCCCTTCAGTGTGACGGCGGGCCGCGATAACTCCTTCAGCGGGATCGGGCTGGACCGGGCCGATATCAGCGGCAATCCGGCGCTGAGCCATGACCGGCCGAAGGCGGAACGGCTGGCCAGCTACTTCGACGTTTCCAAGGTGGCTTTCAACGCGCCGGGGACGTTCGGCAATTCGCCACGGAACTTCCTGCGGGGTCCGGGCAGTTTCCAGATCGATGCCTCGGTGCAGAAGAGCTTTGCGATTCATGAGAATCTGCGGGTGATGCTGCGGGGAGAATTCTTCAATCTGTTGAACCATGCCAACTTTGGATTGCCGGGCGCGAACGTGAGTTCGCCGAATACGCTGGGGATTATCAACAGCGCGGCCGACCCGCGGATTCTGCAGCTCGGCGCCAGGTTGAGTTTCTGATGAGGGGCTCAATGGGATGGTTGCGGGCGGCTCTGTGCGTCCTGGCTCTTGGGTGCGGGTTTTCCACTTGGGGACAGGCGGAGGAGGAAGCGTTTTTCTTTCTTCAGATGTCGGATCCGCAGTTCGGCATGTACACAAAGAACGGCGATTTCCAGCAGGAGACGGCGAACTTCGAATTTGCAATCGCAACGGCGAACCGGCTGCGGCCGCGCTTTGTGATCGTCTGCGGGGACCTGGTGAATCAAGCGGGCGACACGGCGCAGATCGCCGAGTACCGGCGGATTTCGGCGAAGCTCGACAAGAGCATCCGGATGTACCACGTGGCCGGCAATCACGATGTGGGCAACCAGCCGACGCCGGCATCAATCGCCGCGTGGAAGAAGCTGTTCGGGCCGGATCACTACAGTTTTCGCGAGGGCGGGCTGTACGGGATCGTGCTGAACTCCAGCCTGATTCATTCGCCGCAGGACGCTCCCATGGAGTACGAGGAGCAGCGCGACTGGCTGGCGGCGGAGCTGGGGAAAGCGAGAAGCTCCGGCGCGGTGCATACGGTGATCTTTCAGCATCACCCCTGGTTTCTGGGGGCGGCGGACGAAGCGGACCAGTACTTCAACATTCCGCGGGCGCGCCGGAATCCCCTGCTGGAGACATTCCGGCAGTCCGGGGTGCGCTATCTGTTCTCAGGCCACTACCATCGCAACGCGGTGGCCAAGGACGGGGAGTTGGAGGCGATTACGACGGGTCCCGTGGGAATGCCCCTGGGGGACGCCCGGAGCGGCGTTCGGCTGGTGCGGGTGGGGAAAGAGTCGATTACGCACGAGTATGTAGAATTCGGCTCACTGCCGAATCGTGTGAGCGCTCCCTGATGGGGGAAGTGGGTAAATGGGGACAGTTGGAACTGTCCCTATTTTGGGAAATGGGGACAGTTGGAACTGTCCCCATTTTCGCTATTTTCGCTCTATTTTCGAGGGACAGTTGGAAAGAAAAAGGGGACAGTCGGAACTGTCCCCTTTTCCCCTAGGTGGTGGGGGCGGCGGCTTGGCTGCCGGCAGGCGCTGCCTTGGCTACCATCGCGGCGCGTAGCTCGCGGAGCTGCAGGCGGCGGGCGCACTTGGCCTTCCGAAGTCTGTGAAATCTGGATTTGTCGCCGTTTTTTGCGGACATGTAGGTTCCTCCGGGCTAAATTTAGCTAAGAAGAACAGTAAGATCGACGGCTTAGCTCCGCCCTCTCAATAGTAGCCTACCTGCCCACGGTCAGCGTAAAGTCCCAGATCTGGATGTTCCCTTTTCCCTCGGTGTACTCGACCACGGCGTATTGACCGGGGGCTAAGGCTTTGGTGGGCCAAAGCTTATAGAGGCCGTCTCCCAACTGCTTGCGGAAGACTTCTACCGTGTCCATCTCCTCGATTATCTCTTTGCTGACCGGAATAATGTTCAGCGTCTCCACTACGCGGGTAGCCTTGCCCGGGACGACGCGAACGATGCCGAAGCGCTCCTCGGCCGCCAGACGGATGTAGAATTCGGGGCGATCGCCGGACACCTCCGTGGCCGATTTCAGGCCTGCGAGCTCCACGGTGGATTTGCCCGCGACAATCGGGATCGGGCTCATCGCTTTTAGGATGGAGCGCCGCTTATTATTGACGATTTTGGAGTCGGCGATCTTGAGCACGCGCACCTTTTCGCCCTCGGCGATGAATACTCCGGTTTCCATCGGGATGCGTTCGATTTCGCGGCGCTGGGCCCGCTCCGCCTTCTCCTCGGCGTCGGCGGCGGCTGTCTCCTCCTTGATGGAGGCCTCTTTCCTGCGGAGCTCCTCTTCGGTCCGTTTCAGGTCGACCAGATCCAGCGGAATCTCTTCCCAATCGCCGCGCTCGGTGCTGTAGTAGCGGACACGATCCGCCTGCTTGTGGTATTCGCGCACCGTGTGCGAAGTGCCGTCCTTGAGATAGAGGCGGACGGCAGCGGGCAGGCACGCCGCCCACAGCAGGATCAGGAGGAGAGCTCGCAGCATCTTCTTCTATTGTGACTCGCCGGGGGCCTCCGGGGTTGCCGGGAAAACTGCGTGCCATGATGAGAGCAGGATGAAATACCGCAAGTTAGGCAGGACTGGAATTGAGGTAAGCGAGATCGGCTATGGCGCCTGGGGGATCGGCGGCAAGCAGTGGAAGGGCGGGACGGA
>DATLBY010000416.1:0-5493 GCA_035526665.1 Bryobacteraceae bacterium | reverse complement strand
TCGCATCCAATGACGGATGACCGTATCAAGAACTCGCAGAAGAACATCCAGGAGATTCTGGCGGCAAAACCCGAATACGTGGTTACCACGTCAGAATTCAACGATGTAAAAGCACGCCTGGTAGCTATGCATGGCCGCCGCAAGGTGGACGATAAAGACGCGAACAAGCCGAAGCTTCGCCGTGGTCCCGGTGGCGGCACGACTCCCATCGAAGGCGACAATAAGGACGAAAAGAAGGGTTCGGACGAGGATGAGCGTCCTACTCTAAAGCGACGGACTTAAGATTTTACCCCCGCAAGTAGTACCCCAGGGCGGCAGGCCGGTATCCGGTTTTGCCGCCTTGGTTATTTGCGCGTACCGTATTTCCGCGCCAGATAGTCCAGAAGCGACTCGCGATTCTGGACCTTCGCCCCCATCGCGGTCATCTTATTCACTTCCTGCTGCCATTCTTCCCGCGAAAGATGCTGCGCGCGCACCACTGCCAGACTGTGGCAGCGCGTGCAACTCCGTTTGAGATCCAAGGCAGGTGTGATCGCAACTGCGAGCGTCAGCAGCGTGAGATTCTTAATCCACAAACCCCAGGCTCCGTAAATCCTTAGCTGGGTGCTCCTGGTCAAAGTTGTTGAAGGCCTCTTTCTGACGGCCGTTTTCGAGTGCCACCGCGAAGGGGCCGGCGACGAACTTGAAGGTCTGCCGGAGGAGTTCCAGGTCATTCGAGATGCCGGCTTTCAATCCAGTATCGTTCAGAAAGGCTTTTGCGAAGCGCGGTTGCGCCGTCGGTATTCCGATGACCTTCGTATCCTTCCAGTTGAGCTTGGCCAAGCGCTGACCGGCCTCAATGCAGTGGGAACATTCGGGGTCGAAGAAATAAAGAAAGATCCGGCCGTGCTGCAGCGAGGCCGGCTGTCCATCGACGGTGATTGCATCCGGCGCCTTCAAACCGGTTTGACGGGCGTAGATAACCCCATAGGAGGCCAGGGCGAAGACGCTGACAGCTCCCAGGATGATGGCCGCGCTCCGCTTGCTTTCGGGCTGTCTGGCCCAATATCCCGCCATGAATGCGAATAAAAGCATGACCGCGTCGCCGATGAAAAAGCCGGGGCCGACCGCCCGTTTGATCCACGGGAAGCAGCTACATTCCTCGCCGCGGAGAGCGTTGTAGTGGACGCCAATGTAGATCATGAATACCACCAGCAACCCGCCGGTCAGCCAGGCGCCCCAACGGCGAAACCGAGGAACAACCAGAAGCACTCCGCCGAAGGTTTCGGCAATGCCCAAGAGGATGGCGGCGGCCAGGCTGAGATCCGCGGGAACCTTGGCCTGAATCATCCGGGCCGATGCGCTCAGTGGATCGGTGATCTTCCAGACGCCTGCAACCACGAACAAAATCGCCAGCAGCAGGGCCGCAGCCACGTTCACCACGCTCTTCCACGCCGGCAGTTCAAACGCACCGGCGCGCAAGGGGGGGTGTGCAATACTGTCTTCCATGCTCCTTATTCTAGCCTTGTTTGCAGCCGCTCCGGCGGCGCAGCAGGCGGATATGGTGGTGACAAACGCCCTCATTTATACGGGCAATCCTTCTCAGCCGCAGGCCTCGTCGCTCGCCGTCCGGAGCGGGAGAATCGTCGCGGTAGCTAACAATCTGACCCGCTACATCGGTTCGGGCACCACGCAGGTTGATCTCAAAGGCGCAACCGTAATACCGGGGCTGATCGACTCGCATGTCCACATGGCCGGGCTCGGCGACATGCTGGAGACCTTCGACCTGCGGGCTGTAAAGACGATCCCCCAGGTAGCGGAGATTGTCCGCAAGGCGTCGGCCACAAAGAAGCCCGGTGAGTGGATCCGGGGGCGGGCGTGGGACCAGACGAACTGGGGTGGGAGCTTTCCCGACGCCTCTTCATTGACCCAGGCGGCTCCAAACCATCCGGTTTTCCTGACGCGCGTGGATGGTCACGCCGGCTGGGCCAACCGCAAAGCTCTGGAGATTGCGGGCATTCACAAAGACACGCCGGATCCGCCCGGCGGACGAATCCTACGGGATGAGGCCGGGAACGCCACCGGGATCCTGATTGACCGCGCCCAGGCACTGGTGACGTCGAAGATACCGGCGCGAACGCCGGAACAGGTGAAGCGGATGCTCAGGCGAGCGGCGCAGGAGTGTTCCCGGCTCGGAATGACGACGGTCCATGATGCCGGGATCGGCGCGGCGGAACTCAACGCCTACCGCGAATTACTGGCGGCGCAGGAACTGCCGGTGCGGATCTACGCGATGATCGGCGGTACGGGCGATCTATGGCAGGAGTACCAGAAGCGCGGCCCGGAGATAGGGGAGCACCTGACGGTACGGACCATCAAACTCATGGCCGATGGCGCCATGGGTTCGCGCGGCGCGGCCTTCTGGCAACCGTATGCGGACGACAAGACAAACTCCGACCTGTTGATCCTCTCCAGGGAGGAGATCGAAGGCGTAGCCCGCGCCGCTGTGAAGACAGGTTTTCAAGTGGCCACCCATGCGATTGGCGATCGCGCAAACCGTACTGTTCTGGACGCTTACGCAGCCGTTTTACGCAGCCATAACGACAAGCGCTTTCGAATCGAGCATGCCCAGGTGGTCTCGCTGCCCGATTTCGCGCTGTTTGCGAAATACAGCGTAATCGCGTCGATCCAATCGACTCATGCCACCAGCGATATGCGCTGGGCGGCGGACCGTCTGGGTCCGGACCGCCTGCTGGGGGCGTGGGCCTCGCGGCGATTCCAGGCGGCTGGCGCCACGATTACGAACGGCTCAGACTTCCCGGTGGAGAGCGCGAATCCGCTCTGGGGGTTTTACGCGGCTGTGACGCGGCAGGATCGTGACGGAAATCCGCCCGGAGGCTTCCTGCCCGATCAGAAGCTGACACGCGCGGAAGCGCTCCACAGCTGGACAGCGGCCGGCGCATTCGCGGCATTTCAAGAGAAAGATAAAGGAACGCTGGAGCCCGGCAAGCTGGCGGATTTTGTTGTACTCTCCCAGGACATCATGCAGGTGCCGGATCGTGACCTGCTGGATGCCAAGGTCACCATGACTGTGGTCGGCGGAAAGACGGTCTACCCCGAAGGACGATGATATGGCTGGCGCTACTGACCGTTTTGACGAACGGCGTCGTCCAGGTTCCGGCGTCACGCTGGACTGCCGTACGCATTGATGTGCAGGAGCCGCATACGGTGGTGGAAGCGACGTTTTCGGTCCCGCCCGAAGCCTCACGCATGCAAGGCCTGCTGATGACGAGACTGGATGCAGAGCGCTTCCACGCCGGGAAAAGCCATCATCCCCTCTACTCCACTGGTTTTCAAAAGTTTGCTCACTTCCGTTACGAGGTGGTCGAGCCCGGCGAGTATGTGCTGCTGCTGGATAATCGGATCGAGGGGCGTTCCGCCACGAATGTGGAGCTTAAAATCGAAACACAGCCGATGGGCGTGGTGCAGCCGAAGACGCTGCCTCCCGAGAAGCGAGTGCTCATCATCGCATTGAGTTTGACCTTTTTTTTGGGGGTGGCCGCCTTTACGGCACGTCAGTTTTTGAAGTGAGCCGCAAAGAACTCCGCGGCGGCATCCACTGTCTTCCTGATATCCCTCTCAGTGTGCGCAGCGGATACAAAGGCCGCTTCAAACTGGGAAGGCGCGAGATAGATGCCGCGATCCAGCATCCAATGGAAGAATTTTTTGAATCCCTCCACGTCGGAGCGCTTCGCGGACTCGTAATCCGTTACCGGCTGGTCGGTAAAGAACAGCGTGAACATCGAGCCGACGCGATTGACCGTGATCTGCGGCGGAATTGCCGCCACCACGGCGGCGGACCGCTTTTCGAGCAGATCGTAAACTGCGGGATTTGATTTCAGATATCTGAGCATGGCAAGTCCGGCGGAGACTGCCAGCGGGTTCCCCGAGAGCGTACCTGCCTGATAAATAGGACCAAGCGGAGCGACCTTCGACATGATATCGGCGCGGCCTCCATAGGCAGCGATCGGCAAGCCGCCGCCGATAACCTTTCCCACCGTAGTCAAGTGCGGGCGGATGCCATAAAGCTCCTGCGCACCGCCGTAGGAGACTCGAAAGCCCGTCATCACCTCATCGAGGATGAGGAGCGCGCCGTACTTCTCGCAAAGGCTGAGCAATCCCTGCAGAAAGCCCGCGGCAGGCGGAACGCAGCCCATGTTGCCGGCAATGGGCTCCACAATCACAGCCGCGATTTTGTCGCCGCGCCGGCGGAACGCCTTCTCCGCCGACGGCAAATCATTGAAGGGCAGCGCAATCGTGGTGGCCGCAAAACGGGCGGGTACTCCGGCTGTATCCGGCAGACCCAGGGTGGCTACGCCGGATCCCGCTTTCACCAGCAGTGAATCCACGTGGCCGTGATAGCAGCCTTCAAATTTTATGGTGAGGTCCCGGCCGGTAAATCCGCGCGCGACTCGGAGGGCGCTCATCGTGGCCTCGGTGCCGGAATTTACGAGGCGGACCAGTTCCATGGAAGGCACGGCATCGCGGATCAGTTCGGCCAGATCCAGTTCGCGCTCGGTGGGAGCCCCGAAGCTGGTACCGATCTCAAGTACCTCCTGCAAGGCGTGAATTACCGGTTCCGGGCGATGGCCCAGCAGCAGCGGACCCCAGGAGCAGACGTAATCGACATAGTCGTTCCCGTCCACATCGAATAGCCTTGAGCCTTCACCGCGCGCGATAAAGACCGGTGTGCCGCCGACGCCGCGGAATGCCCTGACAGGCGAATTGACGCCGCCCGGGATAATTTTTTGTCCCCTCGCGAAGAGCGCTTCGGATCGTTCGTGCTTCATAGAGTAGTTGGGCTAGGCCCGGCCCGTCTCCGGGATCAGCCGGCGCAGGAAGGCGTTGATTAATATCTCGTGCAGGGTACCGTGCAGGCTGCGCATCAGACGCGATTTCAGGTCGAGATAGTTTTGCGTTCCGGCGAAAAGATCCTGCATCAGGTCGCAATAAGTGGGACTGCGGCGCATGAACTGGATCATGCGCGCGGGTACATCGCGATAGATAAACCGCCCCAGGAACAGCCGCTTGGCGAGGCGCGCCGCAAACTCGAGGTCGGCCGTAAAATCGTGTTCCAACAGCGACCGGTAGGCCTCCGGACGCTCGGCGGCCGAGTGGACGTCGGCCACCAGCATGCTTGCCGCAAGATCCGCTGAGCGGATCGCGTAGTAAATTCCCTCGCCAGTGATCGGGTCGACCAGTCCTGCAGCGTCGCCCACCGCCAGCCATCCCTCGCCGGCAACCCGGTTGGAACGCCAGGCAGGTTTTTCCAGAGACGGCAGAACGTGACCGTACAACGTCGAACCCTGAATCGGAAGATCGTTATTCCGCATGTAATCTTCCAGGCGCGCACGCAAACTTTGGGCCGACGCCCCTTTGCCGCAGATACCGACCGAGACGTGCCCGTTGCGGGGGAAAACCCAGATGTAGCCTTCAAATTGCGGGAAGAACTGA
>DATLBY010000415.1:0-16382 GCA_035526665.1 Bryobacteraceae bacterium | reverse complement strand
GAGTGTCGTGCCGGCGGGAGTGGCCGATGCGCCAGCGCTACGTGGAGCGCCCGGCTGGGTTGCGGCTCCAGCAGTGGCGGCAGGGGGAGCCGTCAAGGGGTCCTCTGCTCCACGATGACACGTGTAGCAGGTCACATGGGTCTTTGCATCGCCGAATTGAGCGTTGATATCGCGCGTCATCACAATCATCTTGCGCGCAATCTCCTTATGGCGGTTGGCATCGCTGGCGAAGTCGCCCTGCACGTGACAGCCGGTGCACGGCACTCCCAAAGCCACGCGAAAGGCCTGCATGGTAGTCCGGATCTCCTCCGGCTTCAGAAGTTTCAGGTTTTTGGGCGCTGGCGGCTGCCGCTGCGGCGGACGAGGCGCTTCCGGCGGCTGCTGGGCGTAGACGGGAATCGTGAACAACCAGGCAATGGGCAGAATGTAAGTTAGGTGGCGCACAGCCACATGATATACCCAGACGGGCTAGACGCGGGCGACCCCGCACCGGCCTACCGTGCGGATGGCGGTGAGTATCTCGCGCGTCGCCGTGCTCCGATTCAAGGTGTAGAAGTGAATTCCGGGCGCGCCGCCTTGCAACAGCTCCAGGCATTGAGCAGTCGCATGCGCGACACCGAGTTGAAAAACAGACTGGGCATCCTCGCGGCGGCGATCGAGTTCGGCCGCCAGCCGGAAGGGCAGCGTCGCTCCGCAAGCCACGGTAAAACGCTCGACCTGCGCGGCGTTGGTGATCGGCATGATACCGGGAATGATGGGCACTTTAATGCCGTTGGCGCGGGCCACATCGACGAACTCAAAGTAGCGGCGATTATCGAAGAATAATTGCGTGATGATGAACTGCGCGCCCTCTTCGACCTTTCGCCGCAAATTCGCGAGATCGACGGCGGGATTGCCGCACTCGATGTGCTTCTCGGGGTACCCCGCGCCTCCGATACACAGCTGTCCGGGATGCAGCTCTTCGATAAAGCGGACCAACTCATTCGCATAGCGGAAGCCGCCCTCGGTGGGGACAAACGACCTCTCGCCCTTAGGAGGGTCGCCGCGCAGTGCGAGCACATTCTCGACGCCGGCCTCCACCAGCCGGTCGAGCACCAGTTTGAGGTCTTCCCTGGTTGAACCCACGCAGGTCAGATGCGCCATGGCTTCGATGCCGGTGTCGCGCTTGATCCGGGTAACCAGGTCGATCGTGCGATCGCGGGTAGATCCTCCGGCGCCATACGTCACGGATACGAATTCCGGAGCAAGCGGCTGCAGTTCGGTGATGGTCGTTTCCAACTGCCTGACGGCCTCATCGCTCTTCGGAGGAAAGAATTCGAAGGAGAAAACGGGCCGACCGGCGCTCAAAATGTCGGCGATACGCATTTACACCAGTTTAAGGGATCACTCCGCGGGAACCTCGACAATGGCCTGCGGGGCCGATCCATCCGAAAAAATCTTTCCTACTTCAAATCCTTCCCAGCGGGCGACCACCGCTGTTGCCAGGCAGTTCCCAAGTACGTTGACACTCGTCCGCGCCATGTCCATGATCGCGTCGATCCCCAGCAGAACCGAGGCGCCTTCAGCGGGCAGGTGGAAGCTCGCGAGTGTACCCGCCAGGATCACTAGCGCCGCCCGGGGAACGCCGGCTACTCCTTTGCTGGTGAGCATCAGGGTGAGCATCATCATAATCTGCTGGTTGAGCGGCATGTGGATGCCGGCAGCCTGCGCGACAAAGATGGACGCGAGTGACAGGTAGAGCGTGGTCCCGTCCAGGTTGAAGCTGTAGCCGGTGGGCAGTACGAAGGCGACAATATGTTTGGGAACACCGAAGCGCTCCATGTTCTCCAGGGCGCGAGGAAGAGCTGCTTCGCTGGCGGCAGTTGAGAATGCGATCAGGAAGGGCTCGCGAACGGCGGCGATGAACGGACGCAGCGGGATGCGGAAAAGCGCAATCACGGCCCCGAGCACGAAGATCACAAAGAAAGCCTGCGCCACAAATGCGGTAAGGATTAGTTTACCCAGGCCGAAGAGAACACCCACCCCTTTGCTCCCCACGGTGACAGCCATGGCCGCCGCGACGCCGAACGGCGCGAAGTACATCACGATCCGGGTGTAGCGGAACATTGCCTCCGCCAGCGACGCCGCGAACTCCGTCACTGGGCGGGCCGCCGTCCCGATAGAGGCGCAGGCAGCTCCAAACAGAAACGAAAACACGACGATCTGCAGCACTTCACCACGAGCCATGGCGTCGATAATGCTGGTAGGGAACGTATGCTCGAGGAGGGTCGCGATATCCGTTTTGACCTGCGGCAAACTCGACTCGTCGGCCGTCCTCTCGATTTTCATGCCTTCACCGGGTCGAGCCACGTTGACAGCCACCAGTCCGATGATGAGAGCGATGGTGGTCACGATTTCAAAGTAGACGATCGCCTTGACCCCTATGCGGCCCATCGCTTTTACGCTGCCGGTTCCCGCAATGCCGGACACCAGCGTCCCGAACAGCAGCGGGGCAATGATGGATTTGATCAATCGTAGAAACACGTTGCTGACCGGCGCAAGCTTTACGGCAAACGCTGGAACAGCCAGGCCGAGGAGAATTCCAACAGCCATGCCGAGGAAAATCCAGAGAGAAAGCGAGACGCGTTTCATCGCTTCCGGATCATCGCTCACCCCAGCTCAACTTCTCGCGTAAGACATCGAAGAAGAGCATTTTTGGCGGGCGGATAAGATGGAGAGTCTTTTCGGACCGCCGGCAGATGACCCGGTCGCTGGGCTCGAGGGGCTCGCCCACTTGGCCGTCCACGGTGAGATATGCCGTCTCCCTGCCATCTCGCAAGGTGAGTTGGATGATGCTGTCATCCGGCACAATCACGGGACGATTGGTGAGCATGTGCGGACAAATCGGCGTAATGCAGAGGGCTGAGACAGAGGGAAAGACAATGGGTCCGCCGGCGGACAGCGAATACGCGGTAGAGCCGGTTGGCGTGGAAATAATCAGGCCATCCGCTTTGTAGGAGCAGACGAAGTGATTGTCGACGAAGGCCAGCATGTCGATGACCCGCGCCAGAGATGCTTTGGTAAGCACCACGTCGTTGAGAGCTTCGTACTGGGCGACCATCTTCTCATCGCGCCAAAGCTCGCAGTGGAGCATGCGCCGCCGCGCAATCCGGTGCTCATTGCGTAGAGCGCGCTCGAGTTCTGCGTAGAGATCGTCCACGGTAATCGCCGTGAGAAAACCCAGTCCGCCCAGGTTCACCGCGAAGAGGGGAACGTCGCGGCCGCCAATAGCACGCGCCGCCGACAGCAGGGTTCCATCACCTCCCAAAACCACCATCAGTTGACAGCCATCGGGTACTTCCGGCCTGGGGAGACCGTTTTTCAGGCCGGCATAGGCGGCCGTGTGTTCATCGCAGCGGACCTGGATGCCGCGCTCAGCCAGCCACGCGAACAGCTCTGGAACAAGCGTCCGGGCCTGGCGTACACCCGGTTTGGAAAAAATCCCGATGGTTTTAATGGCGGTCTGCATAGAGCAAGAACTCGCGGTTTCCTTCCGCTCCGAGTATAGGGCTTTCCAGCAACTGCGCTCTAAATCCAAGGGATTCGACCGCCAGGCGCACTTTGTCACAGACAGCTGCATGCAGGGCCGGGTCCCGCACAATGCCGCCTCTCCCAACGTCCTGCCGGCCGACCTCAAATTGCGGCTTGACCAGTATCACCATCTGCGCCTGCTCATCCAGCAGAGGCGGAAGCGCGGGAAGAATTATCGTGACCGATATGAAGCTAACATCGCACACGGCGATGGCGCAGCGCTCCGGCACATCTTCCGGCTTCAGGTTCCGCGCATTGAACTGCTCCCGGACGATTACACGCGGATCATTGCGAAGTGTCCAATCAAGCTGGCCAGAACCGACATCGAAGGCGTAAACCCGCAGAGCGCCATGCTGGAGAAGGCAATCGGTGAATCCGCCCGTGGACGAGCCGATGTCGAGACAGACTTTGCCGTCTGGTGCGATGCCGAAGTGATGCAGGGCGGCTGCCAGCTTCAACCCGCCCCGGCTGACGTAGGGGAGCTTAGCCGTGAGCTCTATCGCACTGTCGGCGGCCACCGTCTGGCCGGGCTTGGCGGCCTTCTGGCCATTCACAATGACGCTGCCGGCCAGGATGAGAGCGTGCGCCTTGTGGCGTGTCCCGGCAAGGCCGCGCTCCACCAGCAATTGGTCGATCCGCTGTTTGCCGGGCGGCTTCATGCCTTACGGGAGATGATCAAGTCCGCAATCTGCCGCAGCCGGTCGGCGCGGGAGCCAAAGGTTTCGAGTGAGCTATAAGCTCGCAGGCGCTGCTCCTCAGCCATCCTGCGCGAGTCCTCCAACCCGTAAACGGCGGGAAACGTGATTTTCTGCTGTTGCGCATCCTTGCCCGCGGTCTTGCCCAGGGCTTCGGTGGGCTGCTCCACGTCCAGAATGTCGTCAACAATCTGAAACGCAAGGCCCACATGCTTGCCGTAGGCCGAAAGCGCCGCGAGCTCTTGCGAGCCGGCGCCGGCAAACAGGGCTCCCATGCGTACGCTGGCGCAGAGAAGCGCCCCGGTCTTGGCGCTGTGAATGGACTCCAGCAGTTCGGGCGTGGGCTGCTTCCCTTCCCCTTCGATATCGTGCACCTGGCCGCCGATCATGCCATTGATTGTGCCCGATGCGCTAGCCAGTTCCCGGACAAGTAGAATGCGGCGCTCGGCCGGAACGCCCGCCAGCTTGGACAGTAGCTCAAAGGCCAGCGTGAGTAAAGCGTCGCCCGCCAGAATGGCCATGGCTTCGCCGAATAGTTTATGACACGTAGGACGGCCGCGGCGCAGATCGTCATTATCCAGCGCCGGAAGATCGTCGTGAATCAAGGAGTATGTATGGATCAGTTCCAGGCTGCAGGCAGCGTCTTCGATCCCGCCTGTTTCCTCGGTTACGGCGCGGGCGGCAGCGATGCACAAAATGGGACGAATACGTTTGCCGCCGGCGAAAAGGCTGTAGCGCATTGCCCGGTGAACGGATTGGGGATCCGCATCCTCGGGCGGCACCCAGCGGTTCAGAGCAGCTTCGATGGCCTGCTGCTGCGCTTGCAAATATCCAGCTAGATTCATGTTTTGCCCGGTTTAAAAGGTTGAGGTTCCGTCTTGTCACCCTTGCGGATGAGTAGTTCCACGCGGGTTTCGGCCTCTTCCAATTGTTTGCGGCAGGATTGGCTCAGCTGCATGCCTTTTTCGAAAAGCTCGAGGGCGCGTTCGAGAGGGAGGTCGCCGGATTCGAGCTGTTTCACTACGGACTCGAGTTCCTGCAGTCCCGCTTCAAAGTTTGCGATTGGCTTTTCTTCTTCGGGCATTGTCATATTTTAGCGGGTTGCCACCCCCGAACTTTCGATGACCCAGAAAGGATTAGAATGGAAGGCGTTAAAAAGTTATATCATCCACACCATATAGGAGAGCCGCATGAACATGAAGCATGTAATCCTCCGGGAAGTAGAGCACCAAAGGCCCGGAATGTTGGGAGCCGCCGCTGGTGGTGCGGCCCCGAGTGCACCCGCGTCGCCAGTTGCAGTGGAGATGGAAATGATGACGCCGAACCGGGCATCCGAGGTGGCGCGGAAGCAAGGCGTCGCCGCAGTGGCTCCGGTGATTCCCCTGAGGCTGATCGCGCCGGTGGAACTCGCCGCGGCGCAGGATCCGCTCACCAAAGGAAGCACTTGGGGAGTGAAGGCAGTAGGCGCTGACACCTCGCCGTTTTCGGGCGATGGCGTAATCGCGGCGGTGTTGGATACCGGCATCGACGCGACGCATCCTGCGTTTGCCGGCGTAAACCTGATTCGCAGGAACTTCACCACCGATCCGGACGAAGACCAGCACGGTCATGGAACACACTGCGCTGGGACTATATTCGGACGCGCAGTGAATGGAACTCGGATTGGAGTGGCTCCCGGGGTGAAGACCGCCGTAATTGGAAAAGTGCTAGGCAAGGGAGGCGGCGGTAGCGATGTTCTGCTGACGGGAATCGAATGGGCACTCCAGAATGGCGCGCACGTGATCTCCATGTCACTGGGAATCGATTTCCCTGGACTGGTGGCGTCTCTGCAAAAGCAAGGCATGCCTGTGGAGATGGCTACATCGATGGCGCTCGAAGCTTACCGCCAAAACGTACTACTGTTCGAACGGCTGGCGTCCATGGTGCAAGCGCGAGCTGCATTTAGCCAGCCTTGTCTCTTGGTGGCTGCAGCCGGCAACGAAAGCCGGCGCGATCAAAATCCAGACTTCCAGATTGCGGTTAGCCCCCCTGCGGCAGCCGACGGCATGGTGTCCGTGGCCGCCCTAGGACCTGATCCGAAGGGGTTCACCATCGCACCGTTCTCCAATGTAGGATCCCGCTTGTCGGGTCCGGGAGTCGGTGTGCTATCTGCCAAGCGGGGCGGCGGACTAACGACCATGAGCGGAACCAGTATGGCCACCCCGCATGTAGCCGGGGTAGCCGCGCTGTGGGCCCACAAACTTCGCAGCGCCAACCAATTCACGGCGAGGCTCTACATGGATCGTCTGGTAGGGTCAGGCACCATGACCGGTTTGAAGCCGGGCTTTGAGCCGAACGATATCGGAGCGGGCATGGTTCGCGCACCGCAGGATTAATCATTCCGATCAGCCAGCGCGGCGGGGACGATGACGACGCCGTGGCCAGAACTCGCGCGCCATGTTCGCGCCCGCATCTGCGCCAAGACCAATCCCGCCGCTGGCTATTCCGGCGCCCACGCCAGTGACTATGGCTGGGACGGCTGCTCCGCCGAAATTGCCAGCGATCCGTCCCGCGGCGACAGTATGGCCCGGGCGGTGCCGTCCCGGAACCCAAACTGTCCGCCTTAGTGCATAGCCCGCGCGCGGCAAGAAGCCATGCTTACCGGAACGCGTATAGTGGTAGTCCTCTTTCCGCAGACCGCCGATCCCGTATTGCAGGGAGTTTTTTACCACCATTCCACCGAGATGGGCTCCCATGTACTTACCGTAACCAGCCGGTCCCTTGCCCCACGCAGGCGAGTGGTGGACGGCATAACCCGCAGTCGATTTCGCTGAGTGGGCAGCCAGCGCCTTCTTTCCGAACGTTTTATGACGATATTCGTCCCGGTATGGATGGTGTCCTTCGACTGCTGGAAGCAGGGTCACCAAACCCAGAAACAGGCAAAGCATCTTTAGGTGACGCATCGCGTTCTCCTACCAACTGGTAGGCAAACAGCGTGCCAGAACTATGTAATGTGAATTACTTTTCCGTTCGGGCCAACCGAAAACCTACGGAATCGTGGCCAGCGACCGGGAAATCGAACGCCCGAAAAGCGGCCCGGCAGTACTTGGCGTTGGAGAGCCACCCGCCACCGCGATAGACCCTATACGAACCGGCGCCGGGGCCCTGCGGGTCGGCCGGGGGGCTGCTCGCGTAGTAATCGGGCGCATACCAGTCTTGCACCCATTCCTGAACGTTGCCGAACATGTCGTACAGGCCCCAGCCGTTTGGTTTCTTCTGTCCCACCGGGTGCGTTTCGCCTCCGGAGTTGGATTCGCACCACGCAGTGGACGGCAGATCCTCCGCTGCAGTGGGTTTGTCGATGCCGGCCTTGGCCGCGTATTCCCACTCGGCTTCGCTGGGCAGACGGTAGGTGTGCTTCGGGTCGCGCTGATTGAGCTTTGCGAGGAATTCCTGAATATATTTCCACGGGACGTTCTCCACCGGGCGGGTGGGTCCTTTGAAGCGGCTTGGATTCATGGCGTCGGCGCCTTCTCCGGCGTTCGGCCGGCTGTGGGGATTGCGCATGACTGCGTCCCATTGTGACTGGGTCACTTCAAACTTGCCCATTTCGAAGGCATGGCTGATCCGCACACGATGGAGCGGACGCTCGTCGGCATTGCCATCCAGGGATCCCATGGTGGTCTCGCCGGCTGGTATAGGGACAAAGGCGCTGCCGTCCAGCAAGGCGGAGAGCGAATACCGTGCCGCATCCGAAGGCGCGGGCGATTGCTGGGCCGCCATAAATGCAGCGCCCGTCAAAAGGATCGGTAGCAGGCAACGTCGCACCACTTCATTATGTGACAAGAAACGGTTGCGGCTGGCCGGGAAGAGCAGTATTGTCGTCAGATGACTATCTCGCGAAGAACCGTCCTTACCGCCATGTCCGCTGCCGCCGCGGCTCCGGCACAATCGCGGCGGCCAAACTGGAAGCCGAAACTCGGGGTGCTGTGCTCGTATTCCGATGCCAACCTGGAGTTCGTCAAAAAGGAAGGCTTCACCAGCATGCAGCTGCGCCTGGATCCCGCCAAAGTGGACGACAATGCGCTGGCCGCCATCAAGGAAAAGATTCGCGCTGCCGGCATTTACGTTTCGTCGCTGGCGGTGGATGGCAACCACATTGACCCCGATCCGGCGGCGCGCGAGCGGCAGAACCAGTTCACCATCCGGTGCATCGAGATGTGCGGCAAGTTGGGGATTCCGCATATCGGTGGGCAGTCGGGACAGATTAAGGGACGTCCGCTCCAGGCGCAGATCAGTGAAATCGTCCAGGTTTACAACCAGAAATACTTCCCTGTTCTGGAGAAAAACAAAGTGCGGATGCTTTGGGAGCCATGGGCGGGCGGGGCTAATATCGCCACCGGACCCATCGCCTGGGAGGCGCTATTCAAAGCCTTCAACAACAGTCCCAACGTGGGGCTGCAGTTCGATCCGTCACACCTGGTGTGGCAGTTCATGGATCCGGTGCAGGCGGCGCGCGATTTCGTGGACAAGATTTACGATGTTCACTTGAAGGACACGGAGATTTTGTGGCACCTGGTGCGGCGGGGCGGGATTCAGCCAGTGGACGGCTCACGCTGGTGGCGGTTCCGCGTACCTGGCTACGGCTCAGTGGACTGGAAAGGATTCTTTTCCGTTCTATCGGAAGCAGGCTACAGCGGAGCGATGAACATCGAGAATGAGGATCAGTTTTACGAACCTGCCTATGAAAACGGAAACTTCACGGAGCAATTCCGGCGCGGCTTCCGGGTGGCGCATGAATTTCTCAAGACGCTGGTGCCCCCTGTAACAGGGTAGGCAGATAGAAATGTTGAGCCGGCGAACCTTTATAAAATCCGTTTCGGGTCTGCCTTTTTTGACGGGATACCACGCACTGGCGGCTCCCGACAAGGGCAAGGTAAAAATCCGCGATGTGCGGGTGATGATGTTACAGGGTCCGCGCACCTACACCCTCGTTAAGGTGGAAACCGACGCCGGGCTATACGGTATCGGCGAGGCTTACGGCAACCCCGGCGCTGGAGTCAAAGAGCAGGTTCTAGCGCTCAAGCCCGATTTAATCGGCAAGGACCCGTTGGAGATCGATGCAATCTATACAGGTCTTCCGCAGCGCACCGATGGATCCGCGCATTCGCTGATGCGAGCCGTTAGCGGCGTGGAAGTTGCGCTCTGGGATTTGGCCGGCAAGATTCTGGGCGTTCCCACGACGACGCTTCTTGGGGGGCGGTTTCGCGATCGCGTGCGAATGTACGACCACGCCGCTCCGAAAAACATGCTGGTTCCCAAGTCATGCCGGGAATGGGCGCAAATGGTGAAGTCCGACCCTCGTGGGTTTACGACGCACAAATTTGGCCCGCAGCACACCGATGCTCGTACCGATCCTGCACGCGACCGCTCCAACCGCCTGCTGACGACGACGGAGTTGTCGAAAATCCGCCAGGGCTTCGAAAATTGCCGGGAAGCTCTGGGTTGGGACCATGACATCATGGTCCACTGCCATTGGGAATACGACCTGCGCACGTCCCTGCAGTTGGCCGACGCAGTGCAGAGCATTCGGCCCGTGTGGTTGGAAGATCCCATGACGCCGGATTACTCGGAGAGCTGGAAACGGCTCGCCGCAGGCTCGAAGGTGCCGATCTGCACGGGCGAGAATTTATCCCGCCGTGAAGGATTTAAGGACTTCATCCTCAATGCCGCATGCGACATTTTGCATCCGGACATTCGGAATACCGGCGGACTCCTGGAAACCAAACGCATCGCGGATTTCGCATCGGTCTTCTCGCTTCCCTTGGCGACGCATAACACCGGAAGCATGGTGAACACTCTGGCGACGGTGGCGTGGGCAGCTTCCATCCGCGACTTTATTGCCTGCGAAACCGTGCTGGGGAAGGGCGATTGGATGGACCAGGTGGTGCTGCGGGATGGCCCGTTTATCCAGGACAGCCACGTCGAAGTCTCGAGCAAACCCGGACTCGGCATAGAGCTCAATCCCGACGTGGTGAAGGCGCATCTGGCGGTGGGCGAGAAGTATTGGTCCGAGCCCGAACGATTGCTATACTAACTGTTGTTACGGTGGCTTTAGCTCAGTCGGTAGAGCATCGGGTTGTGGTCCCGAGGGTCGTGGGTTCGAGCCCCACAAGCCACCCCAAGTAAATTCATTTCAGCCCGGCACGACGCCAGAGTTCGTCCACGCGCTGCTGCACTTCAGGCTTCATCTCAATTACCTTCGGCCAAGGACGCTCGAAGCCTTCCTGCGGCCATTTGCGCGTCGCATCCACACCCATCTTCGATCCGTAGTTCGGCAGACGGCTGGCATGGTCGAGTGAATCGACGGGTCCGAGGACAAATTGGATATCCCGCTCGGGGTCTATGTTGTTTAGAGCTTTCCAGGCAACTTCCCGGACGTTCTGCACATTGACCTCCTCATCTACCACCACGATGCATTTGCTGAACATGGCTTGACCCAGGCCCCAGATCGCATGCATCACCTTGCGCGCGTGCCCCGGATAAGATTTGCGGATAGAGACTAAGATCAGGTTGTGAAAAATGCCTTCGGCCGGCATGCAGATATCGCGGACTTCAGGCAGTTGCAGGCGCATCAGCGGGAGGAAGATACGCTCGATCGCCTTTCCCATATAGAAATCCTCCATGGGCGGAGGACCGACGATGGTGGTGGCGTACACCGGTTTCTTGCGCTGCGTGACGCAGGTGATATGGAACACCGGGTACTCGTCTTCCAGCGAATAAAAGCCCGTGTGGTCACCAAACGGACCTTCGGTGCGCGATTCCCCCAGCTCCAGGTAACCTTCGAGCACGATCTCGGCATGGGCCGGAACCTCCACGTCGGAAGTCTCGCATTTGACCATCTCCACCGGTTTGCCGCGAAGGAATCCGGCGATCATCATTTCATCCAGGTCGGGGGGCAGCGGCAGGATGGCCGAATACATGGTGGCGGGGTCGGCGCCGATCGCGACCGCCACGTTCATGCGGCGCTTGCCCTGCTGGATCATCCGGCGGTGATGCTCAGCGCCCTGCTTGTGGGTCTGCCAGTGCATTCCGGTAGTTCTGTCGTCGTACACCTGCAGGCGGTACATGCCGCAGTTGCGTTTGCCGGTCTCCGGATTCCTGGAAAAAACCAGCGGTAGCGTAATGAATTTGCCGCCGTCCAGCGGCCAACAGTGCAGAATGGGAAACTCCGACAACGAGAAGTTGTCGTGCCGGATGATCTCCTTGCACGGACCCGAGGCGACCAGTTTCGGGAAAGAGGATCCCACTTCGGCCAGTTTGGGCAGCATCTTCAACTTGCTGATGATCCCCTCCGGCATTCGCATCTCGAGGAACTCCGTAATCCTCCGCGCAACCTCGTCCACGGAACCCACCTGCAGAGCGATCTCCATGCGGCGCATGCTGGCAAATGCGTTGATCAGCACCGGGATGCGGCTTCCTTTCGGGTTCTCAAACAGGAAGGCTGGGCCTCCTGTCTTCACCGACCGGTCAGCAAATTCGGTCATCTCGAGGTAGGGATCTACTTCAAAAGGGATGCGCTTGAGCTCACCGGCTTTTTCGAGTGCCGCGATAAACTCGCGCAGATCAGTGTAGGCCATGGTTTTGGTATGTTGGAACCTTCCCTATTATCATTGGAGATCGGGAACCAAACCAAACATGACAAACCGGGTAGCTTTTGTGAGCGGCGCGAGCCGTGGAATCGGCAAGGCCTGCGCGCTGGCACTGTCGGAGGCAGGCGCCAGGGTTGTGCTGGCGGCAAGGAATATCGAGCGGCTGAACGAAATCGCCTCCGAGGTTCGGTCTCACGGGCGGGAAGCATTCGTAGTTCCGATTGACCTGGCATCGCCGGATTCCATCAAGGAAGCATTTGCGAAGGCTGCAAAAGACTTCGCGCCGATTAATATCCTGGTGAATAACGCGGCGATCACGAAAGACGGGCTGGCACTGAGAATGAAGCGCGAAGACTGGGACGTTGTGCTGCAGACAAATCTGAGCGGTTCGTTTTTCGCGATTCAACAGGTGTTGCAGGGCATGATGCGGGAACGGTGGGGGCGGATCATCAACATTACATCGGTGGTAGGGGAGTCGGGGAACGCCGGGCAGGCCAATTATTCCGCCTCGAAAGCGGGACTCATTGGGCTGACAAAATCCCTTGCGCAGGAGATGGCCAGCCGGGCAATAACGGTAAACGCGGTGGCTCCCGGATTCGTTGAGACGGATATGACAAGCGTACTATCGCCCGAGATGAAGCAAACGATTCTGGCGGGCATCCCGCTAAAGCGAATGGGGACACCCGCCGACGTTGCCGCTGCTGTCAAGTTTCTGGCCAGCGAAGAAGCTGCCTACATTACTGGTCACGTGCTGGACGTGAACGGCGGGATGTATATGTAACTAACGTCCGTACCCGTACGGGTCATAGCGACGGTTATCTGGGTAGCCATTACCGTAGCTCCCGTTCTGGCCTGAGTTATAGCCTCCGTTATCGCGCAGGCTTCGCAGGGCGGACAGATCGTTGGCAAGAATGTTGCGGTCGCGCGGGTGAATCTGCTGCGCGTTTACGAGATGGGATAAGCTGCTCATGGCTTTGTCCAGGCGACCCTGGTCAAACCTTCCGCGGCTCAACTTGTTGTTGAAATCGTCCAGATTCCTCATGGTTTCGCTGAAGTGCTTTTGTTCATGATGGTCGGCATAGGACGAATTGGCGACGCGAGAGACATCACTTTGCACTCTGGCGACCAGGGATCTTGGGTCGTTGGCATACCCACCGTTGCCGTAATAAGGGTCATTTCCGTAGCCACGATTCCGGCTATATCGGCCGTTGTCACGGTGGGAAGGATCATTTCCGTAATAGGGATCGTTCCGGTAACCGCCGTTGCCGAAGATCTGCGCGTCGGCTCCGATTCCCATCAGCACCAGGGCGGAACCCAAAAGGAATGTACGTTTTAATTGCATGGCCTTACGCCTCCGTATGTATGATGCATAGCACCTGGGGGCGGTATACGGATTTCTGAGGGATTAGTCGATTTTAATGGCAGAAATGCGGATGCGCCGGTAATCGGCGTGCCACTTGTCAGCGAAGTACAAACCGGACTTGGTAGTTTCTTCCACCGCTTGAAACATTTGCTCGCGTTCCTGGGCAGGCACCCCATTTAACAGGTTGCTTGCAAACATCTCAATCCAATGCCGCAGGCCGCGGCCTCCCCCTTCCAGAGGGGTCAGCCGATCGAAGTGAGACGCGAACCGAACCTCAAAACCGTGTGACTCAAGAAGGCTGGTATATTCTCCGATACTCGGGAAATACCATGGATCCTGGAACCCCAATCCCGCCTGGCGCAATGCCGTCAGGATACGGGCAATGTTCCCCTTGCCGCCAAACTCCGCCACAAATCGTCCACCCGGAATCAAGGCGTTTGAAATGGTTTGCACGACCTGGCCGGCGTCCAGAATCCAGTGGAGTGCCGCGTTGGAGAAGACCGCGTCAAACTCCCCTAGGAACGTTAGCTCGCGCGCATCGGCCAGGCGGAACTTCAGATCAGGATAGTTCTGCCGGGCCTGACCGATCATTTCGACGCTGCTGTCAATGCCCAGGACATCGGCGCCACTTTCAGCAATTGCCGCCGTCAATTGCCCGGTCCCACATCCGATGTCGAGAATCCTTTCGCTGCTTTTGGGATCCAGTAGGGGCAGCAGGTCAGCCCCGTATTTCCAAACAAAAGAGTGCTGATTCTCATACAACGCGGGGTTCCAGCTCATAAGGTTTTGGCCGAAGCGAGGTAAACGGCGTTCAAAAGAAACTTAAATGTTCCAAACGATTGTCCACGAAACTGCGGTCTGAATCCAAAGAGAACGACGCGGCCGGCTCCATGCCGCGCCTCGATCAACAGGTGGCGTCCATGCACTGCTTTTTCGCCCGACAGCCAGCCGCTCGCCAACAGATCCCGGGTTGCGTAGCGAGCCACGGAACGCACCTGCCGGTCCCCCGTGTTATGGTCCGGCAACAGCGAAATATCCCACGCGCGGCCGCCGCTCGAAAAGACATAAGCTTCGGGCGGCATGCCGAAGGCGATTGGATTGGTGATGTCGACGGTCACACGGAGAATAGAGCCGGGACAATAGTACGCGGCCGGCACCTCGGTTTCAGCGCTCTCGTCTGAGCCGATCACGTTGCGCAACGGCACGGGAAAGAGCTGCACGGGAAGGTCGGAGGCCGAGTCGAAGGCAATTAGCGTACCGCCCTCTCGCACAAAGGCGTCGAGGCGCGCCAAACCGGCAATTTCAATCCCTCCGGTGTACTCCGGCCGTTGAATGGTTTCGCCTGAGGGCCCCCGAGCGCGTGAGGCAGTACTCCGTTCCCCATCGCGTGTGCCATGCAGAATCGAGGAGAGTGGCTGAGCGGCGAGAATGATGCTATCGAAACGGGAGCGCAAGTCCGCATTTTGCATATCTGAGTTATGTAGCAGGGTATATGGCACCCGGTAGGTATCCAGCACCCATTGTGTCCATCCCGTATCCATGTTCGCGGTCCACGGCTCATACAGCGCAACTCGCGGGATCTGGAGTTCATAGGCAGCCTTCCCCGATCCGTTCTCGGCCCGAGTGAGAATCTTTCCGGCGGCGGTCCAGCGGACTGAGCCGCCCTGCCGGAGAGTATCGATAGTAGTGAGGAAAGAAGAGTTTTCGCGGTGATCCAGCGAAGGCACGTCTAACGGGATATCCCTGGCATCTTCCAGATCGGCGCTGAATGCTGAATCCACTCGTTCGGTAATGACGTTCATCTGCATGGGCAGCGTCCAGCCCGCCACATCGTAAGGCCGCTTAGCCGCGCCCGTGCTGCCGCTTTGCAGGTCGGGATAGTGCTGCGGCTCCAAAAGATCGACGATATAAGCGCGGAAAGGTTGCGCTAGCGGAATTACGTAGCTTCCCCCGGGATACATTTTCTTGTTCGCAGCGAACGGCGCGCGGGCCCTCTGCACGTTGATTCCGCCCAAGCGCAGCCGGCGAAGCAGCTCCAGACAGCTCGATTTGTCCCATTGCTCGGCAGGAAACACATAGGCGAACGGTCCGCCGCGCCGGCCCGCCTCAATATTGTTGCGAGCCATTTCCCATGCCTTATGCAGAAAGCTGGAGGAACGCGAAGCGGCCAGGTCGAGAATGGCGAAATCGGCGGTGAGCATATACTCAATGGCATCGCGCACGCCCCATTTCCCGCCCATCCAGGGTAGCTGATAAAAGACGCTCGGCTGCTTGGTTGGAATGCCGTTGGCAAAAAATGCAGGAAAATCGGCGGCCGTGTACACGCGCGGAGTCGCGTAGGAATGAAGAGCAGTTTCGGTGAGAATCCCGTGCATGTTGTGGAAGGCGGGAACCGAGCGGAGTCCTCCATTCCACCACGCATCGTAGCCGTAATAGGACAGAACGCCGGCCTTGTTCTCGCGCGCAAAGCGCTCCTTCATGGCGGAACCGATCAGGTTAATCCCCTCCATGACCGGAGCCGGAATGTTGGGATTCAACGGCTCGGCATAGGGCGGCACGAAGATACGGGCGGGAAATGCCGGCGATTGATGCTGGTTGTAAACAATCTGGGGAAACCACTCCTGAAACAACAGCTTTGAGATATTACGCGTCTCTTGCAGATTCATCATGAACCAATCGCGGTTGTTGTCGTGTCCCGCATACTTTTGGTACAGCCAGGGCAGCGGCGCCAGCTCAAACGGCGTGCCGGCGTTCTTGCCGTACCAGTGCGCAATGGAGTCCAGGCCGTCAGGATTGATGACAGGCGCCTGAAGCAGAATGACGGTCTGCCGGATACGCGTTATTTCGGGACCCTCATCCGTGATCATGCGGTACGCGAGCTCGGGCGCGTGCTGAGCCGGCGCGACCTCGCTGGCGTGGAGCCCTGAATCGATCCACACGAATACCTTTCCCTCGGACGAGAGCTTCGCCGCCTCTCCCTCGGACGAGAGCTTCGCCGCCTCGCTGCGGGAGGCCAGCCCGAGCGCCAGCTTCCTGTTAATTTCCCGATACCGTTCCAGATTCCGGAGATTCTCAGGCGAAGAGAGAATCGCCAGGAACATCGGCTTACCTTCACTGCTCTTG